>JAFEFR010000057.1 GCA_018240485.1 Pseudomonadota bacterium | reverse complement strand
GCGCCGGTGTCGAGCACGGGCACGTTCTTGTACAGCAGGGCGATCCACGCCGCGGTTCGGGTTTCATCGCCGCCATTGCGCGCGAGCGCGTACGCCCATGCCGCGAGGAAATTCCAGCGCGCACCGGCGGAGGTTTTCGGATTCGGCGTGATCACCTTGATGCCCGGCTTGACCAGGTCGTCCCAATCCCGAATGCCTTTTGGATTGCCCTGGCGCACGAGAAACACGATCGTGGAGGTGTACGGCGCCGAATTGCCCGGCAGCCGGCTTTGCCAGTCCGCCGGCAACAAGGCAGCCTTGTCGGCCAGCAGGTCGATGTCGGAAGCGATGCCGAGCGTGGCGACGTCGGCCTCCAGCCCGTCGAGGATCTTGCGCGCCTGCGCGCTCGAACCGCCGTGCGATTGCCGAATCGTCACGGCCTCGCCTGTCTTCGCTTTCCAGTCCGCGACGAATCGCGCGTTGAGCTGGGCGTACAGCTCGCGCGTAGGGTCGTAGGACACATTGAGTAACTCGGCTGCATGCGAAGTCGCAGCCAGCAAACCCAATGCGGCCAGCATGAGGACGCATGATTTCATGTCTGTGCCAATCCGGATCATTCTGCAGACAGGGTAACGGAACTCACCCGCGCTGCAATATGCCCGAGCGCATAACCTTATCCCGCACCCGACTTTGTCCGGCGAAGCGTTGACTTTTCGTTACTCGCCGCCTCGCTAAGTACCGGCTAAACGACGAGTATCCGGATGCGTTTCGGCGGCAAATCGAAAGTCCTCATTCAGCTTGGTTGCGCTTAACTAGTCGCGCAAGAAATGGGATGCCGCCAAGGGGGCGAGTACAAGTTGTCGAACGTACCGATGTGCCGTTCCCGAACCGGTTTCCGCAAACTATCCATCCTCGTCGCTGTGCAACGCAAAGGAGCGTTTGCCATGTCCATGTCAAAAGGTGTCGTCGCGCTGTTATCCGGATTGCTCCTCGCCGGCGTGGCGTCCGCTCAACCGTCTCCGTACGACTCGCCGAATGACCCGGGGTATTCCGGCAATGCCAATGGCGCGGCTCTGGATCCGCCGACGCGCGTCGCGCGCCTGTCGCTCGTCCAGGGCGCGGTCAGTTTCGTGCCGGCCGGAGCGGACAACTGGGTCCAGGCCGAAATCAACCGCCCGTTGATTTCCGGCGACAAATTGTGGGCCGACCGTGGCGCCCGTGCCGAACTGCAAATCGGCACCTCGGTGATTCGCGTCGACCAGCGCTCGAGCTTCCACTTTCTCAATCTCGACGACAACATGGCGCAGATCGAGTTGACCGAAGGTACACTCAACCTGCGCGTGCGCCGCATTTACGACGGCCAAACCTACGAGGTCGACACGCCCACGCTCGCCTTCGTCATCAATCGCGTCGGCGAATACCGCATCGACGTCGCCCCGGATGGCAACGGCACCATCGTTACCGCCTTTCGCGGCGGCGGCGATGCCTACGGCGAGGCCGGGGCGCGTTTCCGCATCGAAGAAGGCCAATCGGTACGCTTCAACGATCCGCGCCTGAGCGACTACGTCAGCAATCCGGTACCCAATCCGGACGATTTCGATCGCTTCTGTTTCGATCGAGACGCGCGTTGGGACAACTCCGTTTCGCGCCGCTACGTGTCCGAAGACGTGATCGGCTACGCCGACCTCGACAGCTATGGCAGTTGGGACTCATCACCCGATTACGGCAATGTCTGGTACCCCAGCCAAGTGGCGGTCGGCTGGACGCCCTACAGCTATGGCCGCTGGAGCTGGGTGGGCGCTTACGGCTGGACCTGGGTCGATTCCTCCCCGTGGGGCTTTGCGCCATTCCACTACGGCCGCTGGGCCTACATCAACAATCGTTGGGGTTGGTGTCCCGGCGCGATTGCGGTACGCCCTTACTACGCCCCCGCCTTGGTCGCCTTCGTCGGCGGCGGCGGCGCACGCTTGTCCTTCAGCGTCGGCGGCCCGGTCGGCTGGTTCCCGCTCGGCCCGCACGATGTCTACATGCCGAGCTACCGGGTGAGCCGCAATTATTTCACCAACATCAACGTGCACAACACGACGATCAACAACGTCACGATCAACAATTTCTACGGCAACTACGAGCGCGGCAACGTCGACTACAGCCGCATCAACTACGCCAACCGCAACGTCGCCAATGCGGTGACCGCGGTGCGCGGCGACGTGTTCACCTCATCGCGCGAAGTGCGCGGGTCGGTGATTCCGGTCAACCGTGAAACCTTCGCCAATGCGCATGTGGCCGGCTTTGCGGCGATCGCGCCGACAAGAGCAAGCCTGGCGTTCGAGGGTGGCGGATCCGCGCGTGCCGCGGCACCGCCGCAGGCCATTCAAACGCGCAACATCATCGCCGCGACGCGTCCGCCGGCGCCGATCGCCGCATTCTCGCAGCGTGAAGCGCAATTACAGCGCGACCCGGGCCGGGCATTGCCGATGGCCGAAATGCGCTCGGCGCCGACCGTGATCGGCAACGGCGAAGCGGCGAAGCGCGCGGAACTGTCGATGCGCCCGAACGTCAACGTTGTCACCCGCGAGGGCATGCCCGCGCGCTCGATGGCGCCGACGGTGCAGCCGCGCTCGATGCCGATGCAAACCGAGAGCCACGCCATCGACAACCCGGCCCAATCGAACGGCAAGGCCCGTGTCGACAATCGCAACATCGAGAACCGCAACCTCGACACGCGCCGCACCCTCGACGACAACGCCCGTCTGCAGCACGAGCAGCCCCTGCGTACCGATTCGATGCGCCAGGTTGCCCCGGTCGAAGGGCGCAGCGTGGTCGTGCCGCCGGTCAACCGCGCGCCGGCAGACGAACAACGCACTCTGCCGTCGAGCCGCTATGTGAACCCGAATACGGTCGACGCCGGCAACGCACGGCGTGCGCCGCGCAACGACGACAACCCGAGCAACAGCCCGCGTGTGATGGATCGCATCTCGCACGACAGCACGCAAGCGATCCACTCGGAAACGGTCGAACATCCGGCACAGCCCAAACCGGACATGATGCGCCGTCAGCAGTCGGTGCAAATGCCACCGCAACAGGAAATGCCGATACGCAACCAACAGCAATCCGAGTTTCAGGCGCGTCGCCAAGAATATTTGCAAACACAAAACCCGCATGTAGAACAGATGCACAGTCCACAACAACAGGAGATGGCGCCGCGCCATCCGCAGAATCTTCCGATGGAGCGCTCGCAGGTTCAGCCGCAGTTCCAACCGCGCAGCGTCGCGCCAACTCCGCCACCGCCACAAGTGCATGAGCAAGCGGCGCCGAAGTCCGAGCGCGTGCGTGTGAATCACGAAGAGCACAAGGAAAATCAGCAGCGCTGATCCTGCAAGCGCAAGCTCGACGCAACCGCCCGGCCCACGCCGGGCGTTTGCTTTTGCACACGTCATTTCGATGCCGACAAGGCGTTACACTACGCCCATGCCCACCATCGAACTCAACGGCGAGACGCGCCATATCGCGAGCGACACCAGCGTCGCGATGCTGCTCGCCGCCGCCGGCTACGCCGATCGCCGGGTCGCCATCGAGATCAATCGCGAGATCGTACCCAAGAGTTCGCATCACGAACGGCTGTTGCACGACGGCGACCGGGTCGAGATCGTGCATGCGCTCGGTGGTGGATGAGGATTCGCGCCACGATGTTCGGCACGGCCTCGCGCGGTGCGTCAGGCGAGGATGAACGACGCAACGTCGTACCGCGAGCATGTCCATTCCACCATCGAATTCCGTCATGAATGCCCCGAACCACTCGACTCCCACCGCCGACAACGATCCGCTCCTCATTGCCGGAAAAATCTACCGTTCGCGCCTGCTCACCGGCACGGGCAAATTCAAGGATCTCGACGAGACGCGCCGCGCGACCGAAACAGCAGGCGCAGAAATCGTCACCGTCGCGATCCGCCGCACGAATATCGGTCAGGACAAAAACCAGCCCAATCTGCTCGATGTACTGCCACCGGATCGCTACACGATTCTGCCGAACACGGCGGGTTGCTACACCGCCGACGAGGCGGTGCGCACCTGCCGGCTCGCACGCGAACTGCTCGACGGACACAATCTGGTCAAACTCGAAGTGCTGGGCGATCAGAGAACGTTGTTTCCCGATGTGGTGCAAACGCTCAAAGCCGCCGAGCAACTCGTCGCCGACAAGTTCGACGTGATGGTGTACACCAGCGACGATCCGATCCTCGCGCGACGGCTGGAAGAAATCGGTTGCGTCGCCGTGATGCCACTGGCCGCGCCGATCGGCTCGGGTCTGGGCATCCAGAACCGCTGGAACCTGCTCGAAATCGTCGACAACGCCAAGGTGCCG
>JAFEFR010000056.1 GCA_018240485.1 Pseudomonadota bacterium | reverse complement strand
TCGTAGTACGGATTCGCATGCTGCAACTTGACGATCAAAACGCGCGGAAAATCCTTCGCGATCCACTGCTGGTAAAACTTGTACGCTTCCTCCTGCTGGATGCGGTTGTAGCCGGCCAGATGGAAACGCTCGTTGTAGTCGGGCTTCAAGTTCGGATCGGGCGGCTCGGTACGAAAGCCGTCGAAGTCGGGCACGAAATGATCGTGGAAGATGATCAGAGGGAAGCGTGACTTCGGATGCGCGTCGAAACCTTCGGGCACCAGCACCGCCGCGGACAGGAACATCGGCCGGCCCCAGAACGTCGACAACAACTTGCTCTGGATGCGGATATGGCGGATGTACTTCGTGTCCTTGGGCGGCACGATGGCCGGAATCGTTTGATCGAGCGCGATCGTCAGCGGCGCAGCGCCTTCGATCCGGCCGCCGGCACCGAGCGTGATCTTCTGCGGCTTCGAGTAGACGTTGCCCGGCTTGAGGTTCCAGTGCTGGCCCTCGCCCTGATCCGGCGGCAGATCGAGCACACGACCGTCGGCGAGATGAAAGGCCTCGTAGCGGTTGAGCAGGGCCTGCACCTGGTACGTGCCGGGCTTGAGATCGGCGATATGCGCGAGCGGGTAGCCGTCGGCCTCGGCAGAAATCGCGACCGTGGTACCCGGCTTCCAGTCCTTCACGTTCTGGCCGAACGCGGCCTGCGACTGGATCGTGTGGTCGACCTGGTTGCGCGGCTCATCGCTGAAATCGTTCGAGAACAACAGCAGCAAACGGCCTTGCTGCGTCGCTTTCGCGACGGTGGCCGACAATCGCACGTTGAAATCGGTTGCGGCCACCGCAGGGCCGCATGCGAAAGCGAACAATGCCAGCCAAGCCCAAACCCATTCGATGCGCATCGCCATCCCCATCGTTTGCCTGAGGCGGCATGCTAACCGAATTCGATCCAACGAAAGCGCAAGCGATCAGCCGATGCGTTCGAGCGGCATTACCGTGCGCTGCAGCGCCGGGGCGTCGATGTAATGGTCGATCAGCAGGAAGGCGAACAGCGCCATCAGATACACGATGGAGTAATGGAACACCTTCATCGCAAACAGCGCCGAGGGCGGTTTCAGAAATCGGATGGCGTAATAGAGAAACCCGATGCCGAGCACGAGTGCGCCGCCAAGATAAAACAGGCCGCTCATGCCGGTCAGATACGGCAACACGGTGACGAGAACGAGCAGGATCGTGTAGTACAGCACATGCCAGCGCGTGTACTCGACATCGTGCGTGACCGGCAGCATCGGCACCATCGCGCGCGCGTAGTCGTCGCGACGGAAAATCGCGAGCGCCCAGAAGTGCGGCGGCGTCCACACGAAGATGATCAGCACCAGCAGCAACGCATGCGGATGCAGGTGGCCGGTTACCGCGGTCCAGCCGAGCAAGGGTGGCGCGGCGCCGGCCACGCCGCCGATGACGATGTTTTGCGGTGTCGCGCGCTTGAGCCAGGCGGTGTAGACGATGGCATAGCCGATCAACGAAGCGAAGGTCAGCGCGGCCGTCAGCGGATTGACGAAGGCAATCAGGATCGTCATCGACAACGCGCCGAGAAACACGGCAAAGGCGAGCGCCTTGGCCGGCGTCAGCGCGCCGGTCGGCAGTGGGCGATGCGCGGTGCGCGCCATGACCTTGTCGATGCGCTGATCGATCAAGTGGTTGATGGCCGCCGCCGAAGCGGCAGCCAGCCAGATGCCGAGGAACCCGGCGACCGACTCGCGCAGCGGCGGCCAGCCCGGCACGGCGAGAAACATGCCGATGATCGCGGTGAACACGATCAACGCGACGACGCGCGGCTTGGTCAATTCGAAATATTGGCGGGCGAG
>JAFEFR010000055.1 GCA_018240485.1 Pseudomonadota bacterium | reverse complement strand
TTGCGCTTCAAGTCGGCGATCAGCTCGTGCGCGGGATCGAAGCCCTGCGGCGGCCGCGACAGGGCTTCGCCGCCGAGGGCGAAGGTGTCGAGAAAGCGCTTGCCGCGCGTCGCTTTCTTCCATGCCGCTGGATTGTCGACGAGAAACTCGCGCACGCGCGCGAGCATCGGTGGTTCCGGGTGCCAGAGTCCGCCGCCGGCAAAACTCTGACCGGGCTGTACATGCATGTAGAACAGCGGCGCATGCACCTGTGGCGCGCGTTCGTGGTACAGGCGCGCGCCGAGCCAGGTCTTGTACGGTGTCTTGTCCTTGGCGAAGCGCGTATCGCGGTAGATGCGGAACATCGAGCCGCCGTGCGGACGCGGATCGGCGCGATAGCGCTTGCTGATCTTCGCCAGCGGTGCGGCGAGATCGCCGATCAGATGCAGGAACGGATCGCGCACCACAGCCTCCCAGCGTGCCTTGTTCGCGCTGAACCATTCGCGGTCGTTGTTGCGTGCGAACTCGCGCATCAGTTTGAGGCTGGCGGGAGTGAAATAGGTTGTGGCCATATGCTTTGTTTCGACGAATATGCGATCGGGTAGCGTGCAGTATATTGCTTTGCTTTTCGCCGTCATTCCCGCGAACGCGGGAATCCATCTTGATCGCGCTTTGATGCCAACAGCACGAAAAGAAAAACTGGATTCCCGCTTTTGCGGGAATGACGAGAATCTATCTCAAAACGTAGCGAGCGAAGAGAGTTCGCGCGTCGCCGGAGCACAGGAACCGGAGCATACAAGTGAGTATGTGAGGATTTCCTCGGGCCACAAAACGGTACATCCGTGTACCGGTCCGGTCGAGCACCGCCGGCGCGCGAAATGTCGAGCGCAGCAGTTTTGAGATAGGTTCGAGCAAGGGCAGTCCGACAATGCCCCATCTACAACGGAATCCCACGCCCCCACGCTTCGAGCTGGTCGAGCAGTGCGAGTTGGTCCGGGCGCGTCGTCGGCGCGGTGCGCAATGCGGCGATTTCGGCGAGATAGTCGGGCAGGGTCAGTGCAGTCGCATCGGTCTGCACGATCAGGCGCATGCGGCGGAATTCGTTCCAGCGCTCGGCGTCGTCGGCGCTCAGCGTCTGCGGCCAGTTGCGCGCGCGGTAACGGAACAGCAGTTCGGTGTAGCGCGGATCGACGAAAACAAACGGGCGCGTGCCGAGCTGCTCGGGCGGCGTGCGGCGTACTTCGCGGAACAGACGTTTGTCGGCATCCGAGGGAAAGCCCGAATAAATGGCAAGGTCGGCATCGACGTTGGCGCGCTGTTCGCGCGTGGTCGAAAAGACGGCATGCAGCTTTTCGGTCAAGCCCTCGGCTTTGTGCAAACGCTCCAGATGCGCCTCGCAACGCTCGACATCGAGCCCGATGCGCGCGGTGTCGACACCGTTCAAGGCCGACAGCGGCGCGAGCGCGGGCGATTTGTTCGCATGCACGGTCTTGAGCGCAATGCGCTCGATATCCTCGGGCAGGTCGGCGCGCGGCGTGAACACGCGATCGGCGATTTCCTCGGCGTCGAGTTCGAGCAGCGGCGCGGGATCGATGCCGAGGTCGTAGACGATCACGCCGTTGCCCTGGCTCGGATGCGCGGCGAGCGGCACGATCATCGCGAGGCAGCCACGCTCGGCCGGATAGCGCGAGGACACGTGCAGCACCGGCGTGCGATGCGCGTAGTCGAGCAGCTCGAATGCGCGCTGCTTTTTGCGCAACTCGAAATAGAACTGCCACAGCCGCGGCTGGCGCGCGCGCAGCAGGCGGGCGAGGGCGATCGTCGCCTGCACGTCGGACAGCGCATCGTGCGCGTGCGCGTGGTCGAGATGGTTTGCGGACGTGAGGTCCGTGAGTTTGAAGCTCGGTATGCCCGGCAAGCGTTCGGGCCAATGGATTCCATCCGGCCGCAGCGCATAGCACATGCGCACGAGATCGATCAGATCCCAGCGCGAGTTCTTGTCTTTCCATTCGCGCTCGTAGGGGTCGTAAAAATTGCGATAGAGCAGGTTGCGGGTGAACTCGTCGTCGAAGCGCAGCGAGTTGTAGCCGACGCCACAGGTGCCGGGCAGGGCGAGTTCGTCGTGCAGGCGCGCGGTGAAGTCGGCTTCGATGACGCCCTCGCGCTTGGCCTGTTGCGGCGAAATACCGGTGACGAGACAGGCGGCCGGATGCGGCAGCACGTCCGGTGCGGGCTGGCAGTAGATCGAAACCGGCTCGCCGACGGGTTCGAGTTCGAGTGTCGTGCGCTGGCCGGCGAACTGCACGGCGCGGTCGCGGCGCGGGTCGGTGCCCGAGGTTTCGTAGTCGTGCCAGAAAAAGCTTGCATGGCTCATGGACCAAGCTTACCGGAACGCACCTTGATCTTGAGCCCTCTCCCCCGAGCGCTCTTGTCGGGGGAGAGGGTTGGGTGAGGGGGATTTCGCTAGCCCGGCACGCGCACGGCGCCTTCCATCAGCACGCGCGCGGAGCGCGACATGA
>JAFEFR010000054.1 GCA_018240485.1 Pseudomonadota bacterium | reverse complement strand
CCGCCGCCTTTGCTGCGGCCTTCGATCGTGCGCGAGTAGGAAATTTCTCCGGTCGTGGTATCGACGACACGCACATCCACGGCGAGGTAGGCCTCACTCGACTTGCCGCCGAGGCCGATGCCACGAAAACTCAAACCGCCGCCGGTATCCGACGTATTTTCTTCGTACGAGGTCACCGTGCCCATGACCAGATATTGCGCACCGGTCACCTTGCCGATCTTCGCGCCCGTGCCCGGGGCGATGCGACCGGACGCCGCCAGATTCTGCTCCTCGAGCACGTTTTGCAATTTGTTGCGCTCGACGACGCGGAAGTCGCCACTGGACGACAACTCGTTGGAGAGCATGCCCGACAACTCCCAACCGACGCCGCCGCGCCACCAGCCAGCCCCGGATTCGTTCTTGAACTCGGCCACACCGATGCTCGGGCGACCGTCCCCTGCCGCAAATGCGCTACCCGTGCCGACAAGCCCCGTGAACATCATCGCGATGGCCATCATTCCCTTCTTCATTGCTCTCTCCCCGCATTGAGTTGGTCGATCGGCGCATTCTAGTCGCCTGAAATTGCGCTTACCAGCGCACGATTCACGGCGCATGCGTGAACTGCCGCACAATTTATTCCCCCCTGCCGGCTCGATAGCGTCGAATCAGGGCGTTGGTGGAGGAGTCGTGCGTGAGGTCATTGTTATCCGTGGCGGCAATCTCGCGCGCGATGTTCTGGGCAAGCTGCTTGCCGAGTTCGACTCCCCACTGATCGAACGAATCGATGCCCCATATCGCACCCTGAACGAAGGTGATGTGCTCGTACAGCGCGATCAATGCGCCGAGACTGTGCGGGGTCAATTCTTGCGCCAGCAACGTGTTGCTCGGTCGATTGCCGGCGAATACGCGATGCGGCACCAATTCCTCAGGCGTGCCTTCGGCGCGCACCTGCTCGGCAGTCTTGCCGAAGGCCAGCGCCTCGCTCTGCGCGAACAGGTTGGCCATCAGCAGATCATGTTGCTCATGCAACGGGCTCAACGGTGCGACGAAACCGATGAAATCGCAGGGAATCAAGCGTGTGCCCTGATGGATCAGCTGATAGAACGAATGTTGTCCGTTCGTGCCCGGCTCTCCCCACCACACTGCCGAGGTATCGTGATCGACGCGCGATCCGTCCAGCGTCACCGACTTGCCGTTGCTTTCCATGACCAATTGCTGCAAGTAGGCCGGAAAGCGCTTGAGAGGATTCGCGTAGGGCAGCACCGCCTGCGTCGTCGCGCCGAGAAAGTTCGTGTTCCAGATGCCGATCAGGGCCATCAGCACCGGCATGTTCTGTGCGAGCGGCGTCGTGTGGAAGTGCTCGTCCATCGCGTGGAATCCGTCGAGCATCGCACGGAAGTGGTCCGGGCCGATCGCGAGCATGGTCGACAAACCGATCGCGGAATCCATCGAATAACGTCCGCCGACCCAATCCCAGAAGCCGAACATGTTGGCGGTATCGATGCCGAACTCGGCCACTTTTTCCGCGTTGGTCGATACTGCAACGAAGTGCTTGCCCACGGACGCATCGTCCTTGAGCGTGTCCAGAAGCCAGCGCCGCGCGGCATGCGCATTGGCCATCGTTTCCTGGGTCGTGAACGTCTTGGAAGCGACGATGAACAGGGTTTCTTCGGGCTTCAGGTCGTGCGTCGCCTCGTGGAAATCGGCGCCGTCGACATTGGAGACGAAGCGACATTGCAGATCGCGTTGAGCGAACGCACGCAGCGCCTCGTGGGCCATGACCGGGCCCAGATCGGAGCCGCCGATGCCAATATTGACGATGTTGCGGATGCGTTTACCCGTGTGCCCTTTCCAGTCGCCCACGCGTACGCGAGCGGCGAAGGCTGCCATGCGGTCGAGAACGGCATGCACGCCCGGCACCACATCGTTGCCGTCGACATCGATTTTCTGCTCGCGTGCCGCCCGCAAAGCGACGTGCAGCACGGCGCGCTTTTCCGTATTGTTGATCTTCTCGCCGCGCCACATCGCATCGCGGCGCGCGACGACACCGGACTCGTCCGCAAGCTGCAACAGCAGGCGCAAGGTTTCGTCGTCGATGCGCTGCTTTGAATAGTCCAGATGCCAGCCCGCGGCATCGAGCGTATATTTTTCGCCGCGCCTTGCATCGCCTGCGAACAGGCTGCGCAGATGGGCGTCGCGCGCGCGCCAGTGCGCGGCAAGCGAGCGCCAGACGGGGCGTTCGGTAAGTTTGGGCATGACAAATTCCGCAAGTGCTGGGGGGGCCCGCGTTCCAGCGCTTGCGGCGGGAATGGCGGGCGCCCCTATTGTCGCGTTTCCACGCCTTCGACGAAAGGCATCAGAGTGCCGAACGAATGCCCCTGTTCGGCAAGATATTCGAGCCAACGGTTGAGAAACGTGGCCATGCGCATGCGGTGCGCGAACAGGGTTTTGGTTGCTGGGAACGAGCCCAGCGCATGCCACAAATGCTTGCCGGCGTGATAGTGCGAGACTTCGGCGACATGCGCATCGCTGTAAATGCGCAGCCAGGCCGCCGCCGGCGCTTCCCCGTCGACATCACGCATTCGGTAGCTCAGCTTGAGTTCGAGCGTGTAGGCGTGGCGTTCGAGCACATCGAGTTGTACGTCGAGCCCGTCGTCGACCGAGGACAAATAACGACCGACTTCCAGCCTTTGCGGCGCAAACACACGCACGAGCCGATGGTAGTTTTCCGCATACAACCCCATCAGGTAGGCGAACCTGCTCGGCAAAACCGCACGCGAATTTTCAAAAACGACGGACATGCCACGCATCATAGGCAGCCCTGTCCCACAGCGCCAGCCTTGCGGTGCCGTACCCGATGTCGTGGCGGAAATCCGCACCGCTCTGGCAGACGCTGCGCGCGTGGATCAGAACAACTGTTTTTCGATACCCAACCACGCGAGGATTTTGCTTGCGATTTCTTCGATCGATGTATGGGTGGTGTTCTGTACCGGAATGCCTTCGCGTTGGAACAGCTTTTGCGCAAGCGCGAGCTCGTGTCGGCACTGCTCGATTCTTGCGTATTTGCTGCCCGGCTTGCGCGCCTCGCGTACTTGCGACAGGCGCACGGGGTCAATGTCCAGACCGAATAGCCGCTGCTTGTACGGCTTCAAACGCGGCGGGATTTCCAGACGCTCCAGATCATCCGGCGTCAGCGGATAATTCGCCGCTTTCACACCGTAATGCAAGGCCATGTACAAACAGGTCGGCGTCTTGCCCACGCGCGACACCCCTACCAGAATCAGATCGGCATTGGCGTAGTTCACGTCGATGCCGTCATCGTGGGTCAATGCGTAGTTGGTGGCGTTGATGCGGGCTTCGTACTCGGCGAAATCGGTCATGCCGTGCGCCTTGCCAACCCGACGCGAGCGCTTCATGCCCAATTCGTTTTCCAGCGGCGCGATGAACGGCGCGAACACATCCAGAAACAGCGCGCCGGAAGCGGCCAATATCTCGCCAATGGCCGGGTCGATGACGGAATTGATCAGGATGGGGCGCAGCCTACCCACCGTATAGGCATTGCGGATACGCGCGGCCGCCGCATGCGCTTTTTCCTCGGTATCCACGAAGGGAATACGGAACGTGTTCAGTTCGACCCCATCGAACTGGGTCAGGACCGAATGTCCGATCGTCTCGGCGGTAATGCCGGTTCCGTCGGAAACGAAAAAAACGCTGCGGGTCATGATCGAAGTCTACAGACGGGTAGCGCAGTGTACGCGATGACGAATGGACATCAGGAAACTTGTTTTGCGGCGCACAAACCGGCGACAATTCGCGTTCCGAAACATCGGAATCCTCGGCCAGCGCCTTGTTTTCTGCCGCAGCGACTCGACCTGGATTCCATCGACTCATCCGCTTTCTGGAGTAGATCTTGAGCGACCTCGTACTTTGGCTCGACAACCTGCGTCTGACTGACCTGGGCAAGGTCGG
>JAFEFR010000053.1 GCA_018240485.1 Pseudomonadota bacterium | reverse complement strand
TGCTGCTGCGCGTGCAGGGTCAGGGAAAGTTCGAGCCAGCCCATGTCGTGCTCAACCGCGTGCGATGCCTTTTTCGCGCTGTTCGGCGATGCGCTTTTCGAGGTAGTGGATGTTCTGGCCGCCCGAGCGGAAGCCGCCGTCGGCCATGATCCGCTGTTGCAGCGGGATGTTGGTCTTCACTCCGTCGATGACCAGTTCGCCGAGCGCGATGCGCATGCGCGCGATCGCGGTGTCGCGGTCGCGGCCGTGCACGATCAGCTTGCCGATCATCGAATCGTAGTTCGGCGGAATGCGGTAGTCGTCGTAGATGTGCGTATCCATGCGCACGCCGGGCCCACCGGCGGCAAGGAAGCGCTTGATCGTGCCGGGTGAGGGCATGAAGGTGTCGGGGTCCTCGGCGTTGATGCGGCACTCGATCGCGTGGCCGGTGATCTTGATGTCGCTCTGCTTGATCGAGAGTTTTTCGCCGCCCGCGATCAACAATTGCTCGCGCACGAGGTCGACGCCGGTAATCATCTCGGTGACCGGATGCTCGACCTGGATGCGCGTATTCATTTCGATGAAGTAGAAGCGGCCGTTCTCGTAGAGGAACTCGAACGTGCCGGCGCCGCGATAGCCGATGCGCACGCACGCTTCGACGCAGACGCGGCCGATCTCGGCGCGCTGCTCCGGCGTGATGCCGGGCGCCGGTGCTTCCTCGACGACCTTCTGATGGCGACGCTGCATCGAGCAGTCGCGCTCGCCGAGATGGATCGCGTTGCCCTGGCCGTCGGCAAGCACCTGGATTTCCACGTGACGCGGATTCTCCAGGAACTTCTCCATGTAGACCTGATCGTTGTTGAACGCCGCTTTGGCTTCGGACTTGGTCGTCAGGATCGCGTTGTTCAGATGCGCTTCGGTGTGCACTACGCGCATGCCGCGACCGCCACCGCCGCCGGCGGCCTTGATGATGACCGGGTAGCCGATTTCGCGCGCGATCTTGGTGTTGGTCGCGACGTCATCGCCGAGGGGTCCGCCCGAGCCGGGTACGCAGGGCACGCCGGCCGC
>JAFEFR010000052.1 GCA_018240485.1 Pseudomonadota bacterium | reverse complement strand
TACTTCACCGCCTCCATCAGCTGCGCGAACACGTTCTCGCGATCGCGTGCGCATTGCTGGAGGCGCTTCAGCGAATCCGGCGCAAGGGCATTCCGATTCGCGCGATACGCTTCGACATTGGCGATTTGCTGATTTTTTTCTTCTTCCGTCGAGCGAATCAGTTCGATCGTGGTGGTGATATCTCCGGCATGCTCTTTCGGCAAAAAGGTGTTGACGCCGATCAATGGCAGGCTGCCGTCGTGCTTCTTGTGTTCGTAATACAGCGACTCCTCTTGAATCTTGCCGCGCTGGTACATGGTGTCCATCGCGCCGAGCACGCCGCCGCGCTCCGAGATCGCTTCGAACTCCTTGTACACGGCTTCTTCGACGATGTCGGTGAGCTTGTCGATGATGAAGCTGCCCTGCCACGGGTTCTCGCAGAAATTCAGCCCCAGCTCGCGGTTGATGATAAGTTGGATGGCCACCGCCCTGCGGACCGACTCTTCCGTCGGCGTGGTGATCGCTTCGTCATAGGCGTTGGTGTGCAGGCTGTTGCAGTTGTCGAACAGCGCGTACAGGGCCTGCAAGGTGGTGCGGATGTCGTTGAACTGGATCTCCTGCGCGTGCAGCGAGCGGCCCGAGGTCTGGATGTGGTACTTCATCATCTGACTGCGCTCGTTGGCGCCGTAGCGCTCGCGCATCGCGCGTGCCCAGATGCGCCGCGCGACGCGGCCGATGACGCTGTACTCCGGGTCCATGCCGTTGGAGAAGAAGAACGACAGGTTCGGCGCGAAGTCGTCGATGCGCATACCGCGCGCGAGGTAGTACTCCACAATCGTGAAACCGTTCGACAAGGTGAAGGCGAGCTGCGAGATCGGGTTCGCGCCGGCCTCGGCGATGTGGTAGCCCGAAATCGACACCGAATAGAAGTTGCGCACCTTGTGGTCGACGAAGTATTGCTGGATGTCACCCATCATGCGCAGCGCGAATTCGGTGGAGAAGATGCAGGTGTTTTGCGCCTGATCCTCTTTGAGGATGTCGGCTTGCACGGTGCCGCGCACGGCGGCGAGCGTTTCCGCCTTGATGCGCGCGTAGGTTTCGGCGTCGACGAGCTGGTCGCCGGTAACGCCAAGCAGGCCGAGTCCGAGGCCGTTGTTCCCGGCGGGAAGCTCGCCGGCGTAAGTCGGTCGCGTTTTAGCTTTGTACAGCTCGGCGATTTTCTTTTCTGCCACCGCCCAGCGCTGCCCGTCTTCCTTCAGATACTTTTCGACGTTCTGATCGATCGCTGTGTTCATGAACATCGCGAGGATGATCGGCGCAGGGCCGTTGATGGTCATCGACACCGACGTGCTCGGCGCGGACAGGTCGAAGCCCGAGTACAGCTTCTTCATGTCGTCGAGTGTGGGGATGTTGACGCCGGAGTTGCCGATCTTGCCGTAGATGTCGGGGCGCGGATGCGGGTCTTCGCCGTAGAGCGTGACCGAGTCGAACGCGGTCGAGAGGCGCGTCGCCTTCTGCCCCTGAGAGAGGTAGTGGAAGCGGCGGTTGGTGCGCTCGGGCGTGCCCTCGCCTGCGAACATGCGCAGCGGGTCTTCGCCGGTGCGCCGGTACGGATAGATGCCGCCCGTGTACGGGTACGCGCCGGGCAGGTTTTCCTTCATCAGGAAGGTGACGAGTTCGCCCCAGTTCTTGTACGTGGGCGCGGCGACCTTCGGCACCTTCTGGTGCGACATCGACTCGACGTAGTTGTTGCCATCTACAGGTTTCCCACGCACAAGGTAGGTGTAGTGTTCGTCGGTGATAGCCTTCAGCCGCGCGGGCCAGTCGCGCAGCAGGTTGAGCGCGTCGCTGCCGAGTTGCTTGACGGCGTCGTTGTAGTGCTGGCGCAGCGGCAACAGCACGTCGCCCTGCTTCCCTTCTCCCGACGGGGAAAGAGAATCGGGCGCATAGAGGTCGAGCGGCTTCGGCAGGTGTTGATCGCCGAGTTCGCGCAGCGCGATCCACAACGACTGCGCACGGTCGGCGATTTCGGCCTGACGACCGATTTGCGCGTTGATGCCGCGCCCGCCTTCGGCGATCTCGGCGAGGTAACGCACGCGGGCACCGGGTATCAATACGGTCGCACGCGGCTCCTTGATCGACGTGTCGACCTGCGGCTCGAAATCGCAATGCCCGAAAACGGGGTCAGGTTCACTTTCTTGCGTTGCCGCATCGCCAGCCTGCCTCGACGGATCCGATAAGTGAACCTGACCCCGTTTCATTTTCTCGCGCAGCAGGCGGCACAGGTTGACGAACATCCAGGTCACGCCGGGATCATTGAATTGGCTGGCGATGGTCGGATAAACCGGCACCTGCTCATCCTTGAGCGTGAACGCGACACGGTTGCGCTTCCATTGTTTACGCACGTCGCGCAGCGCATCCTCGGCGCCACGTTTGTCGTACTTGTTGAGTACGACCAGCTCGGCGAAGTCGAGCATGTCGATTTTTTCCAACTGGCTCGCGGCGCCGTAGTCGCTGGTCATCACGTAAATCGGGAAATCGACGAGGTCGACGATCTCGGAGTCGGACTGACCGATGCCCGCCGTCTCGACAATGACGAGATCAAACCCCTGCCCTTTCAAAAACGCGATGCTGTCCTTGAGCACGGCGCTGGTCGCCGCGTGCTGGCGGCGCGTCGCCATCGAGCGCATAAATACGCGCTTCGAGCGCAGCGAGTTCATGCGGATGCGATCGCCGAGCAGAGCGCC
>JAFEFR010000051.1 GCA_018240485.1 Pseudomonadota bacterium | reverse complement strand
TCGGGATCGCCGTATCCTATTACCACTTGGTTACGTTTGGATACCACATAACCTGAAATTACTGATAAAATCCGATATCCCGCAAGATACCTGCGAACTACCGAGTAACCAGACATGGGCCTGCCCCTTCGCAAAAGCAAAGTCGATCCGCCGCCTTTCTGCCCACTGACCAAGAGCATGCTGCTGCTGCGCGGCGCCTGGGCGCCGAACGTGATCTGGGCGCTTTCCGGCGAGGCTCGTCGCTTCGGCGAATTGCGTCACGACATTCCGCTGATTTCCGCGCGCGTGCTTTCCGCGCGGTTGCGCGAACTGGAGCTTCGTGGTTTGGTCACGCGCCACCTGCTCGACACGTCGCCGCCTTCGGCAGAATATGCCCTGACCGATCTGGGGCGCGAGATCATGCCGGCGATCAAGGCACTCGTCGCAGTCGGACACAAACTGCCGGAAATCGGGGGAAACAAGCGCAAGTCCCACCGCAATGCCGCCGCCAGTCGACGGTGGGCAGCATGAAGCGCGCTGCGAATCGTCCTGCGGCAGCACCCGCAATCGAAACACAGGCGACAACCCGCGAGCCGCTCGGCATGTCGCCACAGCGTTTCCTGCGCGACTATTGGCAAAAACGCCCCTTGCTCATCCGCGGCATGTTCGCCGATGGCGTTGCCGCACTCACGCCGGAAGACCTCGCCGGCCTCGCCTGCGAGGATGCCGCGATTTCGCGCATCGTCGTGCGCGATACCAAACGCGAGCGTTGGACGTTGCGCAACGGCCCGTTCGGCGAGCGCGATTTCGCCCGCCTGGGTCGCCGCAACTGGAGCCTGCTCGTGCAGGACGTCGACAAGTGGGATATGGACGTGGCCGCTCTGCTCGAACGTTTCCGCTTCATTCCCTCCTGGCGCATCGACGACATCATGGTCAGCTATGCGACCGACGGCGGCGGCGTCGGCCCGCATGTCGATCAATACGACGTGTTCCTGATTCAGGGCATCGGCTATCGCAACTGGAAGATCGATGCACGACCCGATGCGCCGCAAGCATTTCGCGACGACAGCGAATTGAAACTGCTGCGCGAATTCGCACCAAGCCACGAGTGGCTGCTCGATCCGGGCGACGTACTGTATTTGCCCCCCGGCGTGCCGCACGACGGCGTGGCGTTCGGCGAATGCACGACGTACTCGGTCGGCATGCGTGCGCCTTCGCGTGCGGAACTGCTGTTCGACTTCGCCGAGTTTCTTGCCGAGCCGCTGAGCGAAAACCAGCGCTATATCGATCCCGACCTTGCCCCCGCGCGAGCCAGCGGCGAGATAGACGAGGCGGCTCTCGCGCGCGTGCGCAAGGCGTTGCCTCATTTTTCCAATGTAGACAAATCCACATTTTCCACCTGGTTCGGACGTTTCATCACACGCTACCGCAGCGCACAGGTGATCGCGGCACCGGGACGCGAGATCGGCCTTGCGGCCCTGCAAAAGCGTTTGCCCGCATCGATCGTGCTGCGCAATCCGTTCAGCCGCATCGCGTGGCGAGGCGATGGCCGTACGGCCGAGCTGTTCGTGGCCGGCGAAGCGTGGCGTTGCCCGCGTGCATTGGCGCAATGCCTTGCCGCGCAGCGCGAAATCGACGGGAGCGAACTCGCCGGTTTGATGGCCAACGCATCGGCCCGCGAAACGCTCAAGGCGCTGCTCGATGCCGGTCACTTGCAACTTCGGCCTCGCCGTCGATGAAACGGCGCTCGCCCGTCGTCAGCGCCGACGATCACGACCTGTTCGTCCAGTCGATCGGCTGCGTTCGTCAAGTCAAGCAAGTCGCCGCCGAATGCGAACGACCGCGCCCGCCACCTGAGCCGCTGCAATCGCGGCTCGACGAGGCGCGCGTGCCGAGCGAACTGATGGATTCGGCCATCGATCCAGCCCTGATCGAGGTTGGCGAAGAGCTCAGCCATCTCAAGGATGGCCACTCGCCGCTGTTGCTGCGCAAGCTCAAGCGCGGCCAGTTCAGCGTCGCCGACGAAATCGACTTGCACCAGATGACCCAAGCGGTGGCGCGCGAAGCGATCGTGCAATTTCTTGCCGAATGCCGGCGCGAACGTCGTCTTTGCGTGAAGATCATTCACGGCAAAGGCCTGCGCTCGCGCAACGAGGGGCCGGTGCTCAAGCGCCTGGTCGACGGCCTGTTGCGTCGACGCGCGGACGTGCTCGCTTTCGCCTCGGCAAAAGCGAATCAAGGCGGCACGGGCGCCGTCGTCGTTCTACTTGCGGGCTGATGCGACGTCGACATCGATATCCCGATTCCCGCCCGCTCGTTCCCGACAAACCGCGCCGACAGTTGGCGACGCACGCCGTTCAATCCGGCTCGTTCGCTCGCGATGCGGGGGCATGCCAGGTGCACAACTCGCGCAGCACCGTCGTGGCGTAAGCGCCTGCCGGCAACGAAAAATCCAGTCGCAAGTCGCGATCCGACAGCCAGCGCACGGTGAATTCCTGCGGATGCAGGACGAGTGCGCGCCGCTCCTGATTCAAGCCGGCGGCTTCGAGCCCTGCCGCGAGCGCGGCGTGCAGCGCGACGATGGCAGTTTCGATGGCCGCAACCTCATCGCCGCTGCGCAACGCACCTCGCCCCCACAGCGGCCCGGTCGGGCCGATATCGCCGTCGGCGAAGCGCCGCTGCAATTCCGGCGTCATGGCTTCCGGCCCGAAGATGCTGTGCGTACCGGCCAGCATCCACACCTCACCTGCAAGCGGCGTGCGCCAGGTTCCGCCTTCGACGCGCGCAGCCAGCACGCCATTGAACAAATGCGAGCGCGCCGAAGAAAGCAGCAGGCTGCGTTCGTGCCGCGGCACGCGACGACCCGCAAACATGGCGAGTGCGCGCGCGACGTTGGCGCCGCCGCGCCCGAAACGCTGCTCGCCGAAGTAATTGGGTACGCCCGCAGCGGCGATCGCGGCAACGCAGACTCCAACCGCATCGCGATCGCCGACGACGTCGCGCAGCACGATCGAAAACGTGTTGCCCTTGAGCGCGCCGCGCTTGAGTTTGCGACCATGGCGCGCGGCACTGAGCACCCGGAATTCGGCGTGCGCCAATGCCGACCAATCCGGCTCCGGCTTTTTCCCGGGCAAGTGCACGGAAAACGTTTGGCGTGTCACCGCGTGGCGATCCTTCAATCCGGCATAGCTGACCGCCTCCGCGGCAACGCCGGCATGGCGCGCCAGTTCCTGCGCGACGAAATCGGTATTGGCGCCGCGTTTCTCGACCCGCAGGAAAACATGCTCGCCCGCCCCGTCGGCGACGAAGCCGAGCTCCTCGTCGACGACGAAATCCTCAGGGGTGGTGCGCAGCATGCCGGTCAATGGCGCGCCGCCGTGCGCGAAAGGAAGCGAGGTCATGCGTTCAGTTCGACACGAGCAACACCACGGCCTGCGCGGCGATGCCCTCACCGCGACCGGTAAAACCGAGCTTCTCGCTGGTCGTCGCCTTGATGCCGATCTGGTTCGCTCTGGCACCGAGATCGGCGGCAAGATGTTCCCGCATCGCCTGCGCATGCGGCGCGACCTTCGGCCGCTCGCAAACGATGGTGATGTCGGCGTTGCCGAGCGCGTAGCCCTGTTCGCGCATCAATTGCGCGCAGTGGCGCAGAAAAATGCGGCTGTCGGCATCGCGCCAGCGCGCATCGTCCGGCGGAAAATGCGTGCCGATGTCGCCCAACGCGAGTGCGCCGAGAATGGCGTCGCACAACGCATGAATCGCCACATCGCCATCCGAATGTGCGATCACGCCCTGCGTGTGCGCGATGCGCACACCGCCGAGAACGACGTGGTCGCCCGCGCCAAGGGCGTGAACATCCAGACCCTGACCGATGCGCATCACCGTTCTCTCCCGAGCAAGTACTCGGCCAGCAGCATATCCGCCGGCGTGGTGATTTTGATATTGCTTTCCGCGCCTTCGACGAGCAAGGGTTTGAAGCCCGCCCGCTCCATCGCCATCGCCTCATCGGTGACGACCATACCCGCCGCACGCGCCGCCTCCAGTGCCGACAGCAATGCGCCACGTCGAAACAATTGCGGCGTCAATGCGCGCCACCGCGCCTCTCGCGACTCGGTGGCGATGCTGCAACCCACGCCGTCGGCGCGTTTGAGCGTATCGCGCAACGGCGCAGCCAACAGCGCACCGTCGGCATCGATTCCACGGTCGATCAGACGCGAAATGTCCTCTGCACGCACGCAGGGGCGCGCGGCGTCATGCACCAGCACGAACGCCTCGTCGCCGACGTCGCTCGCAAGCGCACGCAGGCCGGCAAGCACCGAATCGGCACGCTCGCCGCCACCGACGCACGTCCGCACCGGCTTGGCCTGCAATGCGTCGATGCCCGGCCAATGCGGATCGCCCGCCGCGAGGGCCACCATCAAACCGGCAATACGCGGATGCGCGGCGAGCCGTTCCAGCGTGTGCGACAACAACGGCTTGCCCAAAAGCGGAAGATATTGTTTTGGCACGTCTGCGCCAAACCGCTGCCCGCTGCCCGCCGCCGGCACGACGCACCAGAGCGCCGCCAAGGCACGTTCACCGTGGATTGCCATCGCTGTTCTTTTCCGGTGGAGCGGATTTGCTTTCACCCGGAAGCGGGTCGACGACCTGATAAAAAATTTCGTCGGGCTTGATCAAACCCAACTCGGTGCGCGCCCGTTCCTCGATCGCAACCTTACCGTTGCGCAAGTCGTCGACATCGGCCTGCAATTGATCGTTGCGCTGCTTCAGTCGAGCGTTCTCCGCCTTCTGCTCGGCGATTTGGGATTGCAGCCGCGCAACCTCGCGAAAGCCCCACTCCCCCGCCCACAGCTTGACGCCGAGGAACAGCAGCAGGGCCAGCAGAATCAGGGCGACCAGACGCAGCACGCCAATCCGTCCGTCAAACCAGGCCGGGCAAGTTCGGGAACGCGTTGCGTCCCGCGTACGTCGCCGCCGCACCGAGCGCACCCTCGATGCGCAGCAGCTGGTTGTACTTGGCCACGCGATCCGAACGGCACAACGAGCCGGTCTTGATCTGCGTTGCCGTGGTCGCGACCGCGATGTCGGCGATGGTCACGTCTTCGGTTTCGCCCGAGCGGTGCGACACGATCGCCGCATAGTTCGCCTTGTGCGCCATCGCAATCGCTTCCAGCGTTTCGCTGAGCGTGCCGATCTGGTTGACCTTGATCAGGATCGCGTTGGCGATGCCCTTGTCGATGCCTTCGCGGAAGATCGCCGGATTGGTCACGAACAAATCATCGCCGACGAGCTGCACTTTTTTGCCGAGCTTGTCGGTCAGCGCCTTCCAGCCATCCCAGTCGCCTTCGGCCATGCCGTCTTCGATGGTGATGATCGGGTACTTCGCGCACCAGTCGGCATAAAACTCGATCAGCTGCGCGGGCGTGAGCACCCGGCCCTCGCCTTCGAGATGATAGGCGCCGTCTTTGAAGAATTCGGAAGAGGCGACATCGAGGCCGAGGTACACGTCCTTGCCCGCTGCGTAGCCAGCCTTGCCGATGGCTTCGAGGATCGTTTCGATCGCCTGCTCGTTCGATTTCAGATCCGGCGCGAAACCGCCCTCGTCGCCGACCGCGGTGTTGAGTCCCTTGCCCTTGAGCACCGATTTCAGCGCGTGGAAAATTTCCGTACCCGCGCGCAACGCTTCGGCGAAACTCGGCAGGCCCACCGGCAGCACCATGAATTCCTGCATGTCGACGTTGTTGTCGGCATGCGCGCCGCCGTTGACGATGTTCATCATCGGCACTGGCAAATGCAGCGGCGCACCGGCGGCGAGCGAGGTGTTGATGTATTTCCACAGCGGTTCTTTCTTCGACGATGCCGCCGCGTGCGCATTCGCGAGCGACACGCCGAGCAGCGCGTTCGCGCCGAGCTTGCCCTTGTTGTTCGTGCCG
>JAFEFR010000050.1 GCA_018240485.1 Pseudomonadota bacterium | reverse complement strand
TCGTGATGTTCGGGCACGGCGAGCAGGAACGGCTCCTCGAACAGAAATTCCGCGTGAAGTTGGTCGTCGTGGATCGGCTCGGCGAGCACGACGGCATCGAGTCGACCTTCGCGCAATTGCTTCAGCAGCACATCGGTTTTTTCCTCGATGAGCAACAGTTCCAGGCGCGGGAAGCGCGCGCGCACCTGCGGCACGACGTGTGGCAGCAGATAAGGGCCGAGTGTGGGGAAGATGCCCAGGCGCAACGTACCCGATTCGGGATCGAGCGTGCGCCGCGCGATCGCCTTGATCTGCTCGACCTCGGTGAGCACCTCGCGCGCGCGGGCGACGATTTCCTTGCCCGCGTCGGTCAGCAGCACCTTGCGCGGCGAGCGTTCGACCAGGGCGACGCCGAGTTCGTCTTCGAGTTTCTTGATCTGCGTCGACAACGTCGGTTGACTGACGAAGCTGGCCTGCGCGGCACGGCCGAAGTGTTTGTGCTCGGCGAGCGAGACGAGGTAGCGGAGATCGCGCAGATTCATGTGTCGCGTATCCTCAGGGCATGCACGATGCTGGGTACGTCATGGTGCCAGTCGCGAAGAACGAAGGAAATGGCCAGGCCTTCGAGATCGCAGACGATGCCGAGCAAAATGGCGAAATCGATCGATGCATTGTCGGTACCCAAGGCGAGCAGCCAGAAGAAGGCGACGAACAGCGAAACACCCCACAGCTTGGACGACCACATGTGATAGCTCGCCTCGCGGCGATATTTGAAGTAGTCGAATGCGTAGCGGGCCAGTTCCAGTGCGAGCAGTGCGACCAGCCACGGCCAGCGCGCCAGGATCGCCGTGGGATACAGGCGCCATGCGGCGGCGATGGCGGCGGCGTAGAACAGCGAGTCGGCCAGGGAGTCGAAGCGACGCAGCGCCGTGGTCGCGATGCCCCACTTGCGGGCGAGAACGCCGTCGAAGATGTCGGACAGAAATGCAACGATCAGGCAAAACGCAAAGGCGCCCCGTGCGGGCCAGTGCCAGGCCAAAGCGAGCAAAACCGGTGCCAGGGCGGCGCGCCCGGCAGTCATCAGAAAGGGAATGCGTTCCTTCATCTTCGCGCCGCACCGTTTTCGGCTGGGGAATGACTACGCCGCTTTTGCTTCCGTTGCGACCGATGAAGACGATTCGGCAATCGGCGCGCGAATCAGGTGATCGAATGCCGACAGCGCGGCCTTGGCGCCTTCGCCGGCGGCGATGACGATCTGCTTGAACGGCGTCGTCGTGGCGTCGCCCGCGGCGAACACGCCGGACATCGAGGTGCGGCCGTGCGCGTCGACTTCGATCTCGCCGCGCGGCGACAACGCCAGTGTGCCCTTGAGGAAATCCGTGTTCGGCAGCAGGCCAATCTGCACGAACACGCCCGACAGTTCGAGCGCGTGCGAGGCGCCGCTGGTGCGGTCGGTGTACTTCAGGCCGGTGACTTTCGCGCCGTCGCCGAGCACTTCGGTCGTCTGCGCGCTGAGGATCACGTCGACGTTTGCCAGGCTGCGCAGCTTGCGTTGCAGCACTTCGTCGGCGCGCAGCTTCGAATCGAATTCGAGCACGGTCACATGGGCGACGACGCCGGCGAGATCGATCGCCGCCTCGATGCCCGAATTGCCGCCGCCGATCACGGCCACGCGTTTGCCTTTGAACAGCGGGCCGTCGCAGTGCGGGCAATAGGTCACGCCCTTGGTGCGGTATTCGTTCTCGCCGGGCACGTTCATGTTGCGCCAGCGCGCGCCGGTGGCGAGCACGATCGTCTTCGATTTCAGCGTCGCACCGTTGGCGAGCTTGACCTCGACGAGGTTGCCGTTCGCGACGAGCTGATCCGCACGCTGGCGATTCATGATGTCGACTTCGTAGTCCTTGACGTGCGCTTCGAGCGCGGCGGCGAACTGCGGGCCTTCGGTGTGGCTGACCGAGATGTAGTTGGCGATCTCCAGCGTGTCGAGTACCTGGCCGCCGAAGCGCTCGGCGACGACGCCGGTGCGGATGCCCTTGCGCGCGGCGTAGATCGCCGCCGCCGCGCCCGCCGGGCCACCGCCGACGACGAGCACGTCGTAGGGCGCGCGCGCGTCGAGATTTTTCGCCTCGCGCGCATCCGCGCCGGTATCGAGTTTGGCGAGAATTTCCTCGACGCCCATGCGGCCCTGGCCGAACTCCGCGCCGTTGAGAAAGATCGCCGGCACCGACAGGATTTCCTTCTCGGTGACTTCTTTTTCGAACGTACCGCCCTCGATCATCTCCACGCCGATGTGCGGATTGAGCGTGGCCATCAGATTCAGCGCCTGCACCACGTCCGGGCAGCTCTGGCAGCTCAGCGACACGTAGGTTTCGAATTTGTATTCGCCGTCGAGCGCACGAATGTGTTCGATGATTTCCGGCGACAGTTTCGATGGATGACCGCCGACCTGGAGCAGGGCGAGGACCAGCGAGGTGAACTCATGCCCCATCGGGATGCCGGAAAAGCGCAGGTGGATGTCCTGGCCCGGCGTGGTCAGCGCGAACGAGGGTGTGCGCAGGCCGGCGCCGCTTTCTTCGATCAGCGAGAATTGCGGCGACAGGGTGAGGATGTCGGTCAGCAGTTCGCGCAGTTCGCTCGACTTTTCGCTGGCGTCGAATGCCGCGCGAATTTCGACCGCGCGGCTGAGTTTCGCGAAGTGGTCGCGCAATTGGGATTTCAGGTCGTTGTCCAACATGATTGCGATGCCTTTTTCTCGTCATTTCGGCGGCCTTCAACAGCCGAATGGCTGGTCAAGCCGGAATCCAGTGTTTTTGCTCTTCTTCGTCATTCCCGCAAAGGCGGGAATCCAGTGACTTTGTTCTTGATTCTTGTCGACCGCATCCTGCGTTTTTCCGCTCGTATCCCGCGAGCGGGTCACTTTCTTTGCTTGCACAAAGAAAGTAACCAAAGAAATGCACCCCGGAAGCCGCGCTCGCGGCTGCGCCGCGCGTTCGCGAGCGTCAAGCGGGGTTCGCTCGACGGACATCCCTGTCCATTCGCGAACGCGCGCATCTCCTATGCGCGCCCCTGCGGGCGATTCCACTTGACTCTCGCCGCGGCAAACGGGGACCCGGGATCAAGAGCCGATCAAAAGCCGCTCGAGAGCCCCGTTGCCGGGAAGGGTGTTGCTTAGATCTTGCCGACGAGGTCCAGCGACGGCTTCAGCGTCTTCGCGCCTTCCTTCCACTTCGCCGGGCAGACTTCGCCCGGATGTGCGGCGGTGTACTGCGCGGCCTTGAGCTTGCGCAGCGTCTCGCTGACGTCGCGCGCGATCTCGTTGGAATGGACTTCGGCGGTCTTGACGACGCCATCGGGATTGATGACGAACGTGCCGCGCAGCGCGAGGCCTTCTTCCGGGATCAGCACGTCGAACGCCTTGGACAGCGCATGGGTCGGATCGCCGACGAGGAAGAACTGCGCCTTGCCGACCGCCGGCGAGGTCTCGTGCCACACCTTGTGGGCGAAATGCGTATCGGTCGAGATGACGTAGATTTCGGTGTTGAGCTTCTGGAACTCGGCGTAGTGCTCGGCCGAATCCTCGATCTCGGTCGGGCAGTTGAAGGTGAAGGCGGCGGGCAGGAACATGAACACCGACCACTTGCCCTTGATGGACTGTTCGGTGACTTCCTCGAATTTGCCGTTGTGGAAGGCCTGTGCCTTGAACGCTTGGACGGGGCTGTTGATGAGAGACATGACTTGCTTCCTTTTTGCGGGTGATGAAGAGACAACGCGTACTCTAGTGCGATTCTATTTATCTGTAAAATAGATTTATATTACCAATTCAATAGATGGTAACTATGGATTGGAGTTCCAATTCCACCCCACGATGTCGCTCGCCTCGCCCAGGCGAGGTTGCAATCGATGGCGACGGTTCGCTACCGCAGGCACGCTGC
Organism: Pseudomonadota bacterium; assembly: GCA_018240485.1. Taxonomy (GTDB): domain Bacteria; phylum Pseudomonadota; class Gammaproteobacteria; order Xanthomonadales; family Rhodanobacteraceae; genus Rudaea. The sequence continues at coordinate 9,236 of JAFEFR010000050.1, read as the reverse complement.
TGTACCATTGTTCCGCGTTGGCTGGCAACCGTCGGCCACATGCGGGGGGAGCATGTTCGCTAAAAGACGGGAAACAACAAACGCGGTAGACGATGCGGTGCATTCGGAACATTCCGGGGCGGTGTTGTACCTGTTGCGTTGCGGCTACATATCGAACTGGATGCTGCGCCAGGGACCGCGCAAGATGTTGTTCATCATCATTGCGACAGCGGTCGTGTCCTCGCTGGCGATTGTCGTCCCGGTAGCCTTGTGGATGTGGCAAGGCACCTTCAGGGACATGGTCGTGATCACATTGGCCGTGGCCGTGCCGATAGCGATTGCCTGGCCGATCGGTCTGTTCGTGACCGACCTCGCCTTTGCGCTGGACGATGCATGGCGACGCGCCGAAGTGGAGGCGCATACCGACTGGACGACCCGACTGCCCAACCGGCGCCATTTTTTCGAACGCGGCAGCGAATTGCTTGAAAGCGATTCGGCATCCGTGAAAATGGCGGCAGTGTTGGTCGATATCGATGATTTCAAATCGATCAACGACCGCCACGGCCATCTTGTGGGCGATCGCGTCCTGTTTGAAGTGGCCCAGGCGTGCCGCAGCGTGTTGCGTGCAGATGTCTTGTTCGCGCGTTTTGGCGGAGAAGAATTCGCAGTTCTGATGGCCGTGGAGGATGCCCGCCAGGCGCATGCGGTGGGCGAGCGGATCTGCAAAAAAGTGACGGGATTGGCCTTGAAACTGCACAACGGTGAGGTAGTGCGACCGACAGTCAGCGTCGGTGTGGCGCTGGGTATGCGGGTTGCCGATTCGATCGACATCATGCTCGGCCGCGCCGATGCGGCCATGTACGCGGCCAAACGCGCGGGTAAGAATCGTGCAATCGCCTTGGACGAACCCGACGGCGATTATGGGCGTTTCAACGAGGCAGTTTGAGCCAGAAAATCGAGAACATCCTGCATGACCGGTGGAGAGTGTCGAGACCCTGACGCCAAAGCGACGAGCACGTCGCCATGGTCGGTATCCGGATACAGTTTGAGCGTGGCCTCGCCGCCCATCGCGTGCGCGCGTTCGGCCATGGTTTCGGCGTTGCGCGGCGTCACTTCGTCGTCGTCGAGGCCTTGCAGGAGCAGCATCGGCGGCTCGTCGCCATCGACGAAGTTGATCGGCTGCGAGTCGTGGCGTCCGGCGTCGTCGTCGCCGAAGATTTCCGCTTCGTCGTCGACGTAGGGCAGAAATGCGTAGGCGCCGGCGAGGCCGATCATGCCGGCAAGATCGCGCGGAACCAGACCCACCTCGGCCAGATAGCGCTTGTCGCAGGCGAGCAGAGCGGCGATGTGGCCACCGGCGGAGTGCCCCATGACAAAAACCCGGTGCGTGTCGCCGCCGAATTCGGCGGCGTGATCGAACGTCCACTTCACCGCCTTGGCGGCATCGTCCATGAAAGCGGGAAAGCGCACGGCGGGAAATTTCCGGTATCCCGGCAGAACCGCAACGATGCCGTGACTGGCAAGCGCCTCGCCGACGTAGCGGTACCAGCGGCGATGCCCGTGAGTCCAACTGCCGCCGTAGAAAAACACGATCGTCGGCGCATGCGCGGCAGCATGCGGCGCGTAGACGTCGAGTTCCAGGCCATGCTGTGGATCGAACACGATGTTGTGCCGAACGACGAGATCATGCGTGCTGTCGGCGCTGCCGAGCGTCGCGTACCATATCTGCGCACAGGAGGTCAGCAGCGCAATCGAAAACAGCATCGCCGGCAGGCGACAGCGACGCTGCCAACGGCGGAAATTGCCAACGCGCGAGTGGGTTCCTATCATCGCGTCATTCTTGCAGGATATCGGGTTCGCAGGCCGAATCGATCATGAATACCTCATCCCCACAACGCGGCAAGGAACTGTTCGCCGACATTCCCGAGCGCAACCCTGCCGACGTGTTGTTGCGTACGACCCAGCAACATCACGTTTCGCTGAGTGTGATGGCCGATACCAAGGCCAGCATCGTCATCACCGTTTCCTCGGTCGTGCTGACGCTGGGACTGGGCAAGCTCAACGATGCCGACCTGCGCTATTCCGTGTTGACGCTGGACATTTTCACCTTGCTCGCCTTGTTGTTGGCGATTCTCGCCGTGCTGCCGAAGTATCGCCCGCACACATCGATCGGTACGGCATTGCCGCCGGGGTTCAACCTGTTGTTCATGGGGCATTTCTCCGGATTGTCGCGCGAGCGCTTTCTGGCCGAAATGGCGAGCGTCTTGCGCACGGATGGGTCGACCTATTGCGCGATGAGCAACGACATCTACAGTCTCGGCACCTATCTCGCCCAGCATAAATATCGCTACTTGCGTTTCGCCTACTTGAGTTTTCTCACTGGCTTCGTGCTCGCCGTGATGGTGCAGGTGTGGCGATTGGCGTTCGTGCATTGAGCGTCCCGCTGCTGCCTTCCGTGCCGAACTCCAAACCGGTTCTTTACGGCGGCGTCGAAGCTGGCGGCACCAAGTTCGTCTGCGCGGTGGGCGAGGCCGGAGGACGCCCGCTCGCCGAAGCGGTATTCCCGACAACGACACCAGCAGCGACGTTGGCGTGCGTGGACGATTTTTTTGCCGCAGCGCAGTCGCGTCATGGCGCACTTGCCGCCATCGGCATCGGCTCGTTCGGGCCATTGAATTTGTGCCGCGATTCGGCCCGCTACGGATATCTCGCGCGCACGCCCAAGGCAGGCTGGCACGACGTCGACATGCTCGGCGACATCGCGCGCGCGACCGGCGTGCCGACGGCGATCGATACCGACGTCAACGTCGCCCTGCTCGGCGAAGCGCGGCATGGTGCGGGCGTGGGCTGCTCTGATATCGCCTACATCACTGTAGGCACCGGTGTCGGCGCAGGCTTGCTCGTCGAGGGGCGCACCGTCTACGGCTTTGCGCATCCCGAAGTGGGCCACATGCACATACCCAAGCTCGCAGACGATGCGAATTTTCCCGGTGCGTGTCCGTTTCACGGCGATCGCTGTCTTGAAGGTCTCGCCTCGGGGCCGGCTCTGCGCGAGCGCTGGGGCAAGGCGCCGGACGAACTTCCGCCCGAGCATCCCGCCTGGACATTGCAGGCGCACTACCTCGCCATCGCGTGCCTGAATCTTCTCGTTCTGTGCGCGCCGCGACGCATCGTTTTCGGCGGTGGCGTAATGCGCCAGGCGCATTTGTTCCCGCGCGTGCGCGCACGCCTGCACGCGTTGCTGGGCGGCTATCTCGATTTCGCAGGGTATGGCGTCGATATCGACACGCTCATCGTGCCGGCGCGTCTTGGCGAGCATGCAGGCATCATCGGCGCGTTCGAGCTGGCGCGCGACTTTGCCTTGTCGCGGCACCGCGATGCGCTCAAGGTCGGCAAGGGGCGAACGTGAGCGACATGAACGTACGCGACCTGCTCGCACAGGCGGTGCAGGACCTGAGCGCCTCTCGCTCCACAATCGAAGCGCGACGCGAGGCGGAGTGGCTGTTGCAATACGCTTTGTGCGTCGATCGCGCCTGGTTGTTTGCGCACGCCGACGAGGCGGTTCCCGCCGCGCTGGCGGGGCAATTCCGTTGCTGCGTATCGCGACGAGTCGTGGGCGAGCCGGTCGCTTACATCGTGGGGCGGCGCGAATTCTTTTCGCTCGATTTGCGTGTCACGCCGGATGTGCTCGTGCCACGCCCGGAAACGGAACTGCTGGTGGAATCGGCCCTGGAAAAAATTACGCCGAATGCATGCATGCATATCGCCGACCTCGGCACCGGCTCCGGCGCGATCGCGCTGGCGCTGGCGCACGAGCGGCCACGGGCGCATGTGCTCGCGACCGATCTCAGCGCTGCGGCGCTCGAGGTTGCGCGCGGCAACGCGCAACGGCTCGGCTTGGCCAACGTCGCGTTCGCGCAAGGCGAATGGTGCGCGGCGCTTGGCGAACGGCGGTTCGATGTCATCGTCAGCAATCCGCCGTATGTCGCGCTCGGCGATGCCCACCTCGATGCGGGCGATCTGCGCTTCGAGCCGGCGCTGGCGCTGTCGTCTGGCAGCGACGGACTCGATGCGATCCGCACGATCGCAAGCGATGCCCGCCGCCATCTCCTCGCTGATGGCTGGCTGCTGTTCGAGCATGGGTACGACCAGGGCGCCGCCGTGCGCGCCGTGCTGGACGCAAACGGCTATGTCGACATCGCGACGAAAATCGACCTTGAAGATCGCGACCGCGTTACCGAGGCAAGGCTTCCGGCGACGCGTGCTATTCTTTGATCGAATCGGCCATCCGCGGTTCCCTTGCGTGCAGCGAGGGCGATGGCCGCAGGCAATTTCAAGGCGCCCACACTTGATCGATATTCCCGGCTATCGGATTTTGCGCCAGCTCGGCCGCGGCGGCATGGCCACCGTGTATCTGGCCGTGCAGGAATCGGTGCAGCGCGAGGTGGCGCTCAAGGTGATGTCGTCGGCGCTGCTGGCCGATGCGGATTTTTCCGAACGCTTCCTGCGCGAGGCGCGCATCGCAGCCAGATTGGTTCATCGCCACGTCGTCGGCATCCACGATGTCGCGCGCAGCGGGGAGTACAACTACATCGCGATGGAATACCTCGGCGGCGGCCCGGTGCTGGCGCACGACGGATCGCCGCACTCCCTCGCATTCGCTCTGCGCGTCACGCGCGAGATCGCGCTCGCATTGCATTACGCGCACGCGAAAGGTTTCGTGCATCGCGACGTCAAGCCGGACAATATCCTGCTGCGCGAAGACGGCTCCTCGGCGCTGACCGACTTCGGCATTGCGCGTGCGGCCGACTCGGCCACACGCATGACCCGCACCGGCGCCGTGATCGGCACGCCGCATTACATGAGCCCGGAACAGGCGCGCGGCAAAACGATCGACGGTCGCGCCGATTTGTACAGCCTCGGCGTCGTCCTGCACGAACTGCTGCTCGGCCAAGTGCCGTATCGAGCCGACGACTCGCTCGCCGTCGGCATCATGCACATCACCGAACCGGTACCGGTGCTGCCCGAGCGGTTCGCCGTGCTGCAACCGCTGCTCTCGCGCATGCTGGCGAAAAAGCCCGACGATCGCTTCCAGAACGGCGCGCAGTTGGCCGAAGCGATCGAGCGGCTGGAACGGGCGATCGCCGCAGGCGAGCACCCGCAACTCATCGACGCATATGGCGATGCGGGCGACCTTCCACCCGATACGATCCGCTTCGGCGATGGCGAAGCGATGTTGCCGGGCTCGGTACGGCCGACCACGCCGACGGTCGCCCTGCCTGCACATCGTGCCGAGCCCTCGCTGGGCCGAATCGAAGATCTCGGCGAAACCGGCAGCTACCGCGCGATCGGTCGAGCCGCATCGCGACGCAGTCGCCAGCGCGCAGGCCGCAAGCGTGGCTGGATGGTGGCGGCGATCGGCGTGCTCGCGGTCGTGACGCTCGGCGCGGCTGCCTGGCATTGGCAAGATCGCCTGCGTGCGCTGGTGCCGAACACGCAGATGAACGATGCGCTTGCGCGCGGGCAGAAAGCGCTCGTCGAGGGCAAACTGCTCGGAGAAGGCGGCGCACGCGAATGGTTCCAGCGCGTGCGCGAACAGGATCCCGACAACGATGCGGCACGCGCGGGGCTGAATACCGTCGGAGAGCATCTACTCGATGAAGCGCGTGCCGCCTTGCACAAAAACGATCTTGCCACTGCGCGGGCAGATCTTGATGCGGCCAACGCCATTTTGGGTGGCGGGGCGAGCATCGACGAGCTCAAGGCCGCCATCGACGCCGCACAGACGCGCGGCACGCAAGTCGAACGACTGCTCGCGAATGCGGATGCGGCGTTGGCGGCGGGTCGACTGATTGGTGCCGACAGCGCGGCGGCGCTGTATCGGCAGATTCTCGATGTCGATGCCGGCAATGCGGTTGCCGCACACGGGCTGGACAAAGTGGCCGCCGAACAAGCGCGGCTGGCGCGCGAAGCGCTTGCGCAAGGCGATGCCGATCTCGCTGCTCAACGCATCGATCAATTGGCCGAGCTTGTGCCTAACCATGCGGCCATCCCCGAATTGCGCAGCGAACTCGCGCAGCGGCGCGTGGCCGATTCGCAGGCGCAGGATCGCCAAATCGTGCGCGCCGAACGCGCGCTGAGCGAAGGCAGGCTCGCCGGCGGCGAAGGCGCGCAAGCGCTGTTCGCTGCCGCGCTGAAGCAGGAGGCCAACAACGCGTTGGCGAAAGCCGGTCTGCGCAAAGTCGGGCTCGCGTACGCCGCGCAGGCGAGCGCGAAGCTCGATGCGAACAATCTTGCGGCGGCCGAAGCGGCACTGCGACAGGCCGAGGCGTTGGCCGGCGACAGCGACGATGTGCGTCGAGTGCGCGCACGTCTGCGCGATCTGCGCGAATCCGATGCGATCGCACAGGAGCAAACCCGGGAGCCGAGTCTTGCCGATCGGGCGCGCATCGAGGAAATGCTTGGCGAGGCGGAGCGCGCTCTCGCGGCCGGAGTATTGATGGATCCCGGCGGCGCCTACGACAAATATCGCGCCGTGCTCGCCGTCGACGGTAACAACACGCGCGCGATGGAGGGGCTGAAGCGCATTGCGCCACGGGCGCGCGCCTTGTTCGAGGAGGCGGTGACGAAGGACCGGCCCAATGCCGCGCGCGGCTATCTGGATGCGATATCCGGCACCGATCCTGGCAATCCCGCCCTGATTGGGCTGCGCGAACGCCTGGCCAACATCTATCTCGATCAGGCCGATCGCCACGTCGAACGCGGTCGACGCCAAGAAGCGCTGCGTGCGCTCGATGCGGCGCGTCAGTTGAACCCGACCAATCCGCGCAGCGCCGCACTGGAGGCGAAGATCGAAGGGTTGGCGCCCGGCAGTTGAGCGCAACCGGCCCGTTCCGGACGCCCGTTCCGAAAGGTCATCGAATCGGCAGGATCCTCGCCAGCGCCGTGCGCGCCGCCTCGAACGAAAAGTGCGAGCGCACGTTGGCGAGGCCGTTCGCGGACAACGTATTCCACAGTGTTTCGTCGTCGTGGAGGCGCAGGATCGCATCGGCGAAATCGCCTGGCGCATCGGCGACGAGCACATCGCGCCCCGCCTCCACGTGCATGCCTTCGACGGCGGTCGCCGTCGCCACCACCGGCAGGCCGTAGCTCATCGCCATGTTGACCTTGCCTTTGACGCCGGCGCCGACGCGCAGCGGTGCGATCGAAATGCGGCAGTTGTCCATGAACGGCGCGATGTCTTCGACGTAGCCGTGGACGATGACGTTGTCGCTGGCGAGTTCGCGCACCGCATCGACGATCTTGCTGCCGATGACATGCAGCTTCATTCGCGGTGCATGCGCAAGCACGAGCGGAAACACCTCGGCCACGAACCACTGCATGGCGTCAATGTTCGGCGGATGCTGGAAGCCGCCGACGAAAACGAGATCGGCACGTTCGGAGTAGTCCCGGCGCAGACCGTGGATTTCGTGCACGTTGCTCAGCACCTCGATGCGCGCCTGCGGCACCTCGTGCGCGAGCAGCGCCTGCTCCACCGGGCTGACGACCAGGCTGATATCGCATTCGCGCATCAATTTCAGTTCGGCGTCGCGCGTCGCCTCGGCCTGGCGCGCGAGTTCTGCGCTGCCGGCAAGCTCGGCGCTGCGTCGCTCGCGCAGATAGTGCAGGTCGACGGTGTCGAAAATCACGCTTGCGCGCGGCGCGTAATGGCGCAGGAGGTCGAGATATTTGCTCGCGACGTAGTGGCGAGACAGGATCGCTGCATCTAGCGAATCGCCGTTGTCGCGCAACCACGCGGCAGGGTCGTTGAAGAACGGGTGATACAGCGCTTCGACGCCGAGCGCTTGCAAGGCATTCGTATACTTTTCCGCATGCGCCCAGTTGTCGGGCAGGAAGCTGACCCGCCAGCCGGCTTCGCGCAGCAAACGCATCACGTTGAGCATGCGCAGCGAACCCGAATCCTGATCGGGCGTCGGCGTGTAGGCGTCGACGATGAGGACATGCCGCGGGTGGCGGAAGTTGGCGGCGCTGGCGGCGAATTTTTCGGAGTCGATCGGTGCTGGCTGCAAGGCGAGCGCATCGCGCCATTTGTCGAGGAATTTTTCGCGATTGACGATCTGGTACTGCTTGACGCCGCTGCCGGTGTCCGTGCCCGAAGTGATGCCCTCGAAATGCACCACGACCGAGCGCGGTTCGTAGAAAACCTTTTTGCCGGCGGCGCGGACGGCGAAGGCGAGATCGGTGTCTTCGTAGTAGGCGGGCGTATAGCGCGTATCGAAGCCGCCGAGCTGCTCGAACAGCGCGCGCGGCAGCACGATCGCCGCGCCGGAGCAATAGTCCGCTTCGCGCCGGTATTCGTAGCGTGGATCGTTGGGGTTGTCGAAGCGGCCGTAATTCCAGCCGGAGCCGTCGCGAAAAACGATGCCGCCGGCTTCTTGCAATCGACCGTCGGGATAGACGAGCTTGGCGCCGACGAGGCCGGCATCGGGTTCCTCGGCGAAGCAGGCGAGAAGGGCTTCGAGCCAGCCCGGCGTCACCACGGTATCGTTGTTGAGAAACAGGACGTATTCCCCGCGGGCGAGGGCCGCACCCGCGTTGCACGAGCCGATGAACCCGAGGTTGCGTGCGTTGCGCACGACACGGATGCCGTCGATCCGCGCAAGCTGCTCCTGGGTGGCGTCGCTCGAACCGTCGTCGACGACGAGAATCTCGAATGGAATCGCACCCGCCTGTTCGCCGAGCGAACGCAGGCAGGCGAGGGTGTATTCGATTTTGTTGTAGACCGGAACGACGATGCTGACCTGCGGCTGCTGCGATGTTGGCAGGGAGAACGCTTGTAGCGACGCGTCCTCGCAGGCCGATGGCGCGGAGACGATCGGCGCCGGCACCGGCGCGCCGCGCTTGCGCGCGAATTCCTCGCCGATACGTCGAAACGTGCCGGAGAGGCCGCGACGGGCGAGGCTGCCGCGCGTGCGCGAAACCGCACTGCGCACACGTTGAACCTGAAAGCCCGCGCGCGCGCGGGCGCCGCGCACCTTGCACAGGACGAAACGCAGCGGGCCAGTGATCCGCCATGAAGTGCTCGCACGCATTTCCTGCAATTGCGAATCCAGCAGCAGAGCCCAGCGTGTGCGCTCGTCGAATTCGTCGTGTAGCTGCGCATGCGCGGTGACGAGGTTTGCGTGCTCATCGCCGAGAGTGAGGAAGCGTGCGTCGAGACCGGCGTACTCGTTGCCGAGTGCGACGAAGCGGGCGTC
>JAFEFR010000004.1 GCA_018240485.1 Pseudomonadota bacterium | reverse complement strand
GGCGCGAAGGCGAGATGCGAAATGCGTGCCTCGATCACCTTCACGCCCGCACTGGCGAGGCGTTCCTGGATTTCGTTTTGCAAATGCTCGACGATTTCCTTGCCATGGCTGCGCAGCGAGATGCCGCCGGTATCGTGCGAATCGTAAGGGTAACTTTGCGCCATCTGGCGCAGCGCCGATTCGCTCTGAATGTGGACGAAGTTCTCATAGTCGTTGACTTGAAACAGCGCCTCGGCGGTATCGACGACTTGCCAAACGACGACCGCGGCGATTTCGATCGGGTTGCCGTCGGAATCGTTGACCTTGAGTTTGCTCGACTCGAAATTGCGCACACGCAAGGACACGCTGCGCTTGGAATAAAACGGATTGGCCCAGCGCGGACCGGCGTCGCGCACGGTGCCGACATAGTTGCCGAAAAACTGCATGACCTTGCCTTCGTTCGGCGCGACAGTGAAAAAGCCGGCGAGGCAGACCAGCAGAATGATGAAAAGCACGATGGCGACGATGATGCTCCATGGGCTTTGGTGCTGGATCGAATAGATCAGCCAGACGAAGTCGCCGAGGATCAAGGCGATCAAACTGACCAAGGCAGGAATGCCGGATGGGGCAAATAGCGGACGCTCGTTCATGGGGTGGTCTCCGATAGGTGAAAATAAGATATCAAAACGATATCTAATTGTCAAAACTTCATCGCGTGCGCCGCATCGACAGCCAGGCCCTTGAAATTCCCGGCATGTAAGAGGCGATCTCGATGTGCGACGTTCACCGCGCGGCCTTTGCCGGTGGCAAAGGTTCGGGTACCGTACTCCACCCGTCACAAGGAGTTGCCATGATCCAACGTATCGAAGCCGGTGCGCGCATGTCCGAGGCCAGCATTCATCAAGGCGTCGTCTATCTCGCCGGGCAGGTAGCCGAGGACGCAAGTGCCGATATCGAAGGCCAAACGCGGCAGGTGCTGGCCGCGATCGACGCCTTGCTTGCCGCCGCCGGCAGCGACAAAACTCGCATCCTGCGTGCACAAATATTTCTGGCCGACATCGCCGATTTCGCCGGCATGAATCGCGCGTGGGATAGCTGGGTCGTCCCCGGCCACGCCCCGTCGCGCGCGACCGTCGAGGCGCGCTTGGCCAAGCCGGAATGGAAAGTGGAAATCGTCGTGACCGCTACAGCATGAGGCGAGCTTGCGCCGCGTGCCATCGTGGTGTGCGCATGGAGAGTTTCCATCACCGAATGCTACAGTGCGGCTCTTGGCGGCGATTCTTGAGGCGAGTGAAGCGATGACGACATCGACGGCGTATCCCATCGGCACTCCGGGCCAGCCCTGGGGCGCGGCCGAGAAGGCACTTTGG
>JAFEFR010000049.1 GCA_018240485.1 Pseudomonadota bacterium | reverse complement strand
TTGTCGCGCCGGGGCGAGCGCATCCGCGAGCTTTGGGATCGGCGCATTCCGGGCCGCGAGCACATTGGCTTGCGCTACAACCTGCAATACGGCATGCCGATGGCGAATCCGCAGTTGGCGAGCGCATGGCGGCGCGAACTGGCGCACGCGGCGGCGCATGCGCAGGCCGATTATCCCGACCCACAGGGCTTGCTCGCCTTGCGCGAACAAATTTGCGACTACCTTGCGCGCCGCCGCGGCATTCTTGCCGCGCCGGATGACGTGTTGATCGTCAGCGGTGCGCAGCAAGCGTTCACGCTCGCCGCCGAACTGTTGCTCGACGAGGGCGATCGCGTCGTGCTCGAAGATCCGCATTATCAAGGCGAGCGTCAGATATTGCAGGCCAGCGGGGCGGATATCGTCGGCTGCCGGGTCGATGCCAACGGCATCGTGGCTGCGGAATTGCCGACGCAGGGCAGGACCAAACTGGCTCTCGTCACGCCGTCGCACCAGTTTCCGAGCGGCGCGGTGATGAGCCTCGCGCGCCGCATGGAACTGCTCGCCTGGGCTGCGGCGAGCGGCTGCTGGATCGTCGAGGACGACTACGACGGCGAGTTCCGCTACGACGCGCGCCCGCTGGCGGCGCTGAAATCGCTCGATCGCGATAGCCGGGTTTTGTATTTTGGTTCGTTCTCCAAGGTGTTGTTCCCTTCGCTGCGGCTCGGTTACATCGTGTTGCCGCCGACCCTGCGCGATGCCTTCATCGGCGCGAAGTGGCTGACCGACCGTGGCTGTCCTGCGATCGAACAGGCGGCGTTGGCCCGGTTGATGGCCGATGGCGCCTTCGAGCGGCATCTGCGCGCGGCGGCAAAATCGCTCAAGGCGCGCCGCGCGACCCTGCTTGCCGCGCTGCGCAAGCACGCCGGAGAAGAAGTCGAAGTGGGCGATTCGAGTGCGGGCATGCACGTGGTCGCGTGGTTGACGCGCCTCAAGGCGGCGCAGACGCGCCAACTCATCGCGCGCGCCCGCGAGCGCGGACTCGGGCTGTATTCGATCGCGCCCTATTTTCTCAAGGCCTCCGCCCGGCCCGGGTTGCTGCTGGGTTTTGCCGACTTGCCTGCGGCCGACTTGCAGGCAGCGATGCGGATTCTCGGCGAGTGTCTGCGCGAGATGTAAATGCGATCGATACGAGACGTCCAATCCATGGCTCGTGGGTTCCCTGACGCATATCAGGAAAAACTCGCGGCGAAACTGCGATAATTCATCGCTCGACTCTACGACCACACAGCAACGACGCCATGGGCGGCTACAGCAATACTTCCGAACCGATCGTTTTTGAACGCGACTGCGATGCCGTGATGGTGCCGCAAGGCCAGCCGGTGACCTTGCCCGCAGGGCAGAACGGCTACATCACGCAAGCGCTCGGCGGAAGTTTCACGGTGTTCGTCGACGGCAACTTGTTCCGCATCGATGGCAAAGACGCCGATGCCATCGGCAAGGAGCCGCCCGAAGCAATCGAACTGGCGGCGGATGCGAGCGACGACGACGTCGAAAAACTCGTGTGGCGGCAGTTGCACACCTGTTTCGATCCGGAAATTCCGGTGAATATCGTCGATCTGGGGCTGGTGTATGAATGCGCCATCGAGAAACGCGACGACGGCGAGCGCAAGGTGAAGATAGCGATGACCCTGACCGCGCCCGGTTGCGGCATGGGCGATATTCTGGTCGACGATGTACGCACCAAGGTCGAAGCGGTGCCCACGGTCGCCGAAGCCGATGTCGAATTGACCTTCGACCCGCCCTGGAATCATTCCATGATGTCCGACGTGGCCAAACTCGAAACCGGGATGATGTAGCCCCATCACTGCCGCGTCGTGAGTGGCGGCGTACCAGAACGTCTTTTCGCGATCCTCGTTGCAACTGAAAACCGTCGCAAGCAGTGCGCGTTGCGAGCGAAAATTCATTTTTTCCGCGCCACGAAATTCATGCGAAATCGAGCGCTCGCCCGGCGTGACTTTGCCGTGCGCACAGCGCTGCAATGCGTTCCGGTCAGCATGAAATGCGCTATTACATTACTTTACAGGCGCTCTGCGAACACGACGAGTTAAGGCAAATTTAACGTTGCCAATGCTTTTTGTCCGCACGGCTTGCGCGAGCGAGTCGGTGTCGATCCGGCGGGTGAGGCGCCGTGGTGAGCATCGGGGATTGAGCGGCGATTTCATTCAAGTGCGAAGACATCGCAGTGGCGGTGAGCGTGGGGGTACGCGCATCGCGTGGAAATTGTATTTGTCGGCAAGCATGCGTCGGGTGTGGGTGCGGCAAGAAGAAAAAAGTTGAAGAAAAGTCGATCCAATTACGGTTTTTCCCTTTTCTCTGGAGACCCCAAAATGAAGCAAGTTTCAGCCGCGAACGGGTGGCGTTGCGCGCCACGTTCGCTCAAGTCCTGCCTCGTCCACAGCCTGCTCGCTGCGGCCATTGCCGTCGGCAGCGGGAGTACCGCCAGCGCGAACGGCATCGGCCTGCTTGCGCGGGCGCCCTCCATCCAGTCACAACATTTGCCGGCGGTGGTGGTCAGTGGGCAGGCGCTTCGAGTCAGCCCGATGGCTGCCGTACAGCGGCTAAAACTCGGCATTTCCTTGCCGACGCGCAATCAAGCCGAGCTCGAACAACTCTTGCATGATTTGTACGATCCGCAGAGTCCGCAGTTTCATCAGTACCTGAGTTCGGCGCAGTTCACCGAGCGCTTCAGTCCGACTCAGGCCGACTACGATGCCGTGGTGGCATGGGCGCAGGCGAACGGATTTCAGGTTACCGAGACGACCGCGAACCGCCGCTTGATCAGTGTCGAAGCCGATACGAATACGATCAATCGCGCCTTCGGCGTGGTCATGTCCGAATACCAGCATCCCAGCGAAGATCGAACTTTCTTCTCCGCCGATCGCGAGCCGACGACGTCAGGGCTTGATATTCCGTTGTTGCAGATCACCGGTTTGAACAGTTTCACCACGCCCCATCCACATCTGCACAAAGGCAATGCGCCGGTGGCTTACGCCGGCGGTTCGGGCCCCTCGGGCGAATTTCTGCCGAGCGATATTCGTGCTGCGTATTATGGATCGGGCTCGTTGACGGGCGCGGGTCAATCGATCGGCATTCTCTCGTTCGACGGTTACAAGACCAGCGACGTCTCGCTCTACTATTCGAGTACGGGCATGTCTTCGAGCGTGCCGATCAACAACGTGCTCGTGAATGGTTACAGCGGCGCCTGTGTCTCGTTCAATTCGAACGGCACGATCAATACCAGCGTCTGCGACGATGGCGAACAGATTCTCGACATCGTCAATGCGATCGGCATGGCGCCGGGAATTTCCCAGGTTCTGTTCTACGAAGGTGATCCATCGGACGCCTCGGCCGATACCAAGATTCTCAACCGGATGGTTACGGACAACGCGGCGAAGGTGTTGAGTTGCTCGTGGGGATGGGGGGCGAATCAGGCCACGGACGATGCCATTTTTCAGCAAATGGCGACCCAGGGGCAGACATTTCTCAACGCCACCGGCGATTCCGGCGCGTGGGGGCCGGGCACGAGCAAAACCGTTGCCGTCGACTACCCTTCGCAATCGCCTTATATCCTTCAGGTAGGCGGAACCGATCTGGTCACCAGCGGCGCCGGTGGTGCCTGGTCGTCGGAAACGGCGTGGCCCGACAGCGGCGGCGGCTGGGATTCGAGCGCACCGATTCCGAGTTGGCAGCAGGTGTCCGGCGTGATCACCTCGACCAACAAGGGTTCGACGAGCTATCGCAATTCGCCCGATGTGGCAATGGAAGCGAACTTCGACAATCCGACCGTGAGCAATGGCCAGTTTCTGACCGGCTACGGTGGCACCAGTTTTGCCGCACCACGCTGGGCGGGCTTCGTCGCGTTGGTCAACCAGCAATCGATCGCCAACGGCCATGGCCCGGTCGGCTTTTTCAACGCGACCCTGTACAACCTCGGGGTGAGCTCGAGTTATGCGAGCAACATGCACGACATCACCAGCGGCAGCAACCCGGCGATCAACTCCAGCCAGCAGGTGATTTCGGGCGGGCCGTCGTTCAACGCGGTTGCCGGCTACGATCTCGTCACTGGCTGGGGTAGTCCGAAGGCAGCTCTCATCGCGACACTGGCCGGTGGGGGTGGCGGGGGCGGCACGGGCGGTACGCCGAGCGCGAACTTCAGCTTCACCACGAGCGGGCTGACCGCCACTTTCACCGACAGCTCGACCGATGCTGGCGGCACGATCGGCGCACATGCGTGGAATTTCGGCGACGGTGGTACCTCGACCGCGACGAACCCCAGCCACGCCTATGCGGCGGCGGGCAGCTACACCGTCAGCGAAACCGTGACCGACAGCGTCAACAGTTCGACCAGCACCAAGACGGCGACGGTGACCGTGGCGAGCAGCGGAGGAGGCGGCACGGTATTGAGTAGCGGTGTACCGGTGACGGGTTTGTCCGCCAACACGGGGAAACAGACAGCGGTGTACACGATCGCTGTGCCGTCCACGGCGACGAAGCTGACGGTGTCGATCTCCGGCGGCAC
>JAFEFR010000048.1 GCA_018240485.1 Pseudomonadota bacterium | reverse complement strand
GCAAGCGCGTCCGGCAAGCAGGCCTTGACCCACAATTTTCGCTCGACGCCGGCGTATTTGCGCGCGCTCAACGCGCTGTATGAAAGCGCCGGAAGCCATGCTTTCGCACAGGCCGGGATCGATTACGAACCAATGCAGCCCGGCTCCGACGCGGCCGACGACGACCTGTCGATCGACGGCAAATCGGCAACGCCGTTGACGTTTTGGCGCGACACGGGCGATTCGCTGCAGCGAACCAGCAAGGCGAAGGCCGAGCCACGATTGGCGGCGGCCTGCGCCTCGGCCATCTTCGACCTGCTGATCGAAGGCCGCGCGCAACTTCGCGACAAACAGGCGACGGGAGTTCGCCCGCATCGCCCCCTGCGGCCGGCCGATCTCGCCGTGCTCGTGGCCACGAACGATCAGGCGCATGCGGTGTGGAAAGCGCTGTCCGATCGCGGCATCGCCAGTGCCAGCGTATTGAGTTCGAGCGTGTTTGCCAGCGAGGAAGCGGGCGAACTGCATACGCTGCTCGATGCGCTCGTCGACTTCGACGAAGCGCGTCTGCGCGGCGCGCTGGCCACACGCTTGTTCGGCAAAACCGCGAAGGATTTCGTCGCGCTCGCCGTCGATGCCGCCGCGTGGCGTGGCGAGCTCGATGCGCTGGCCGAACTGCGCCGCATCTGGCAAACGCGCGGCATCACGGCCATGTTGCAGAGCGTGTTCGAACAACGCGCCGCCCGCGTGCTCGGCACCAGCAATGGCGAGCGCCGCATGACCAACTGGCTGCAACTGGCCGAGTTGGCGCAAACGGCCTCGCACGATGGCGTCGGCTTGCGCGGTCTCGTCGATTGGCTGGCCCTGCGCATCACCCAGGCCGACAAGGACAACGAAGACGAACAATTGCGTCTGGAATCCGATGCCGACCGGGTAAAAATCTTCACCTTGCACAAGAGCAAGGGCCTGGAGTTCCCGGTGGTGTTTCTGCCCTTTGCGGGACTGCGTCACAGCGCTACGAAATCGCCTTACGAATTTCACGACAATAACGATGCGACGGCCCTGTTTGTGGCATTGGACGCTACGCCGCAGGCGGACGCAGCAAAGCAGGCCGCCACGAACGACGCGTTCGCCGAAGACCTGCGCAAGCTGTATGTCGCATTGACGCGAGCGCGCTGCGCAACGTATGTCGCCGTCGACCCCGTCGGCAGTCAGGGCAACGATCCGGTGCTGTTGCATCTGCTGGGCGTCGAGGATCGGGCCGCGATCAAGAATCGGAAAGAGCACACGAAGAAGAAGGCGGAAGAGATTTCCGCACTGCACTCCGCGCACCTTTCACAACGATTGGATGAGGTATGCGGGGCGGCCAAAGGCGTAATGCAGGTGGCGGCGCTGCCGCCTTCCGGCAAGACGCGTCTTCTTGCAGCCTCCAAGGAATCGACATTTTGCGCGCGCACAATGCCGCGTCGGGTGCGCGACGACTGGCGCATCGCCAGCTACTCGCGCCTTGCCGACGGCGCGCCTCGCGAAGTGCGCGGTGGCGGCGATGACGAAGGCCTCTCGTCCGACAGCGACGTCGCGCCGCTCGCCGACGTTCCGGCGAGCGTCTTGCGCGGCCCGCGCTTCGGCACCGCGTTCCATGAGTTGATCGAAGCGACCGACTTCCACGCATGGCGCGATGGACAGGAATCCGGCGTCCCGGCAAGTCAACGCGCCCTGGTCGAGCGCATCGTGCGCCGTCATGCGCTGACGCCGGAAAGACAGGCCGTCACCGCGCTCGGCGACCTGGTCGCGCGCACGCTGCGAGCGCCACTGCCGATTGGCGCACGCCTGATCGATCTCGCGCCCGGCGCGTATCGGGCCGAGATGTCGTTTCATCTTGCGCTCGCCGAGGTCGACACGTCGCGTTGGCTCGCGCTCCTGCACGAACACGGCTTCGTCGAAAATCGCAGCCGATTCGAGCCCTCGCACCTGCACGGTCTGATGCACGGCATACTCGATCTGGTCGTGCTGCACGAAGGCCGCTGGTGGGTCGTCGACTACAAAACCAATCTGCTGCGCACGCCGGCGCCGGATGCGCAGGGCGACGCAAGCCCGTACGCGCCCGCTGCGCTCGAACGCGCCGTGCGCGACGACGAATACGACCTGCAATACGTGATCTACCTCATGGCCTTGCAT
>JAFEFR010000047.1 GCA_018240485.1 Pseudomonadota bacterium | reverse complement strand
TCGCCTTGCGGTGTTGCTCGAACCCCGCGTCGGCCTGAGCTGCCAAGGTCATCTGCTGTGCCATCATTTGCACCCCACAATTAGGTCATGCTTCGACCGCATGGCGAAATCAGAGTTTCCCTAAGTGACACAAAGTTCATTTCAGGAAACATGAATCTGAACGCTTTTGGCGGGGACTATCCAAGTCAATTCAGCCAATTCATTCGTTTCGACCCTGCCCTTGTAAAAGACGCCAACAATTACGCCAACCAACTGACCAGTACTGGCAAGTTGCTGCAGCAAACACCCTACCTACCCTATATTTCCGGGCGGGTTGACGAGAGACTCTATGATGCCTACCTGATGGCCGCGATCGACATCGGCAAGCTCAATATCGTCGGTGGTGTGCGCATGGACAGCTCGCAGGCTACCGTGCGCCAGGATATCAACAACTCCGTGACTCTTTCCGACGGCTCGAAAATCGGTCTGGTGAAGTTGGGGGTGCCGACAACCTTCAATATGACCAACTACCTGCCGCGTCTGGCCTTGAACTATCGCTTCACCGACGACCTCGTTCTGCGTGGCGGATACTTCATGTCGATCGCGCGACCGAACCCGGCAAGCATGTCGATCGACAGGTATGTGACCTATATTCAGGGTTCGAACGGATCGCAGGATATTGCTTGGGTCAACGAAGGCAACCCCAAACTCAAGCCATCGTTTTCGCACAACTTTGACCTCGGTATCGAGCGATATTCGGATCAACTCGGTGTGATTTCCGCCAATGTGTTCTACAAGCGGATTCTCAATTTTATCTATGGCGCGCGGAGCAACTTTACCAGCTCGGCCTACGGGTTGCAGACAGTGCGCGATCTTATGGCGCAAATCCCCGGGGCGCCCCCGGTACCGGATGATGTCTCTATCTCCTTCAACACCTACGCCAATGGCAAACCTGGCACGATTTACGGCACTGAGCTGAACTACTCACAGCAATTCACGGGGCTGCCGGGAGCGTGGAAAGGTTTTGGTTTTCGCGCCAATCTTACTTTTCAGAAATCCCGGACCAACCTGGTCATCAACTACGGTTCATCGTCGCTACCGCTACCGCTGACCGCTTTGATTCCGGCCACCTTCTTCTCCGCGCCGTCATATATCGGCAATGTCGTGCTGACCTATAACCGTTTCGGCTTGGACGCCAATTTGTCCTATTCCTTCCAGGGCAAGGAGTTGCTTTCGCCCGAAAAGTACTACCTGCATGGGTATCTCCAACCCAACGGTGAGTTGGACTTGGCTGTGAAGTACCAATTGCCGGGAGTCAAGAACGTTCAGTTGTATTTCAACGGTAACGATCTCTTGAACAATGGTCATAAGACGCAGTCATTCCAAACCATTGGCTCATCAAACGCCAACTTGAGCAGTGCCGATTTCATGGGCAAGTCGTTTTCTGTTGGGTTCAGCATTCGTCTGTGATGTCGCTGATATTGATCGGGGGTGCGCGAAACGTCAGATTGGTTTGTGGAGATTTCAAGGAAAATGTGGAAATCGCTCCACTCGACAGCCGTTTGGGTGGATGATAGAGGTACCGGCTAGGGTGATGCTTGAAACAAGCATTGCCTCGCGCTTAGGAATGGAGCAATTCGCAAAGTTCGAGTAGAAATTTTTCATTTTGAGCTTTACGGGAGCGGCAGGCGTATTTGGTTGACACACTATCTTTAGTCATGTTCCTAAACTGGTGAGATTAAAATGAAACGAGCATATTTTGTCCCCTTCGTCATGATGGCATTTGGCAGCATGGCATTGCTGCCCGTGGCCAGCATGGCTCAAAGTGCCGCGCCACAAGCGGCGGTAGCGAAGATGCCGAATAAGGCAGAGATAAAAGCATCCGATGCCAAGCAGACGCCGGAGCAACAAGAGGCTGAATACAAAAAGTCCATGGCAGAATTCGCCGCGAAGCGCAAGGTTGCCGATCCGGCGAAAGCGGTCGACGAGTTTGGCGAAGTGCTCAAGCGGCAGTGGTCCTACTACCGGGCCAATGGGGTGGATTTTCCGGCCGAACTGGCAAAGCTCAAGCAGCGTGTCGTCAAAGAACACTTGGACCTCGATACAACGGAGCGCGAACTGCAGCGCATTCTCATGCTTGGGATCGACGGTCATGCGAAGGTGACCAGTGTGGGGTATCCGGATGGCAGGCTGCCCATTTTCCTCGGCCCGTCGGGCAAGCGTTTTGCCGTGATCAAGGCCGACTACAGTTCGCTGCTGGACCCGGAGTACCCGTATCTCGATAGCATCGATGGCAAGGACGTGGCGACGTGGATGAAGCTCGCCGCACGCTATGTGGCCAAAGGTTCGCCGCAAGTGGTTGAGTCTCGTGGTTCGAGATTCATTACAAAAAACTTCCGCTATTTGCAGCAAGAGGGCGGGTTTTCCATCAAAAATCAGGTTGACGTCGTGCTCGCCTCTGCGGATGGGGCGCGGAAAAAAACCGTGAAACTCGATGTGGATACCACAGAGCCATCGCACGACAAGCCGAAGATTCAGCAATCGCTTGGGCCGTCGCGTTGGCTGGGTGATGGCAAGATCGGCTACCTGCGTATTGCCAAGATGGACAGCGATGCGGTGGAGGAGATCGAAACGTGGATGGGTAAATTCAAGGATGCGAAAGGTCTCATCATCGATGTTCGCAACAACGGTGGTGGCAGTCGTGAAGCCTTGATGGAAATGTACTCCTACCTCGCTGACCCGAAGGATCCACCGCGTGTGATCAATGCGGCTGTCTATCGCCTGTACAGCGCGTTCCCGGACGATCATCTCTCCAGGCGCTACATGTATCGAGAAAATGATCCGCATTGGACCCCGGCTGAGAAAGCGGCAATCGCCAAGTTCAAGACGACGTTCAAGCCGCTTTGGGCCCCGCCGGTGGGCGAGTTCAGCGACTGGCACTATCTTGCGCTCAAAGTAGAAACATTACCTGGCGTCTATCACTTCACCAAGCCGGTAATCGTGTTGAGCAACGACAGAATCTTCAGTGCGGCCGACATCTTCATGGCCGGCATGCACAGCCTGCCCAACGTGACGATCCTCGGCGTCCCCAGCGGCGGCGGCAGTGCCCGTTTGGTGGATGAAGAAATCGAAAATGGTGCGATCACGGTCAAGCTCGGCTCGATGATCTCCTATCAAGTGGATGGACACCTGTTTGACGGCGTTGGCGTACCTGTGAACGTTCGCGTCGATCCGGACCCGGAGTTCTATCTGGCCTACGGCAAGGCCAAGGACAACCAGCTCGACGCTGCCCTGCACTTGATCGAGGAAAAAGCGTCGAAATGACGACGCCATGGCTCCCGGCGCGCCCGTCTTTAATGATGGCGTGACGATCTGATGACTGTGTTGTGAGCCATGGATGGCTCGAACAGACTTTCAAACGTGAGGGGCGTGCGCAGTGCCAGCCCCATTTGGTTGAACAGGTTTTTGCTCGCAATTTGGAGAGAAAAATGAGCTTTGTAAAATCGTTGCGCAGGCTGGTAGGCGTTGGCGGCATGCTTGGGTTGGCCGCAACTTGCGGCGTCGCGCATGGCGATACGCCCGAATACCCAGCCGGCTATCGCGTTACCGAGAAACTGGCGTTGCCAGGGAGCGGGTTTGACTACATGGCGATCGATGTGGTCAATCGACGCCTCTATGTGTCCACTGATGAACAGGAAAACGTCATCGACGTGCAAACCAACAAGTTGGTTGGCACCCTTGCTAACCTGCCGAATCGCAACCACGGTGTCGCCATCAGCAACCGCGAGGGACACGGGTTTACCAGCAGCAGTGATGGTACCTCCACGATGTTCGACTTGAAGACGCTCAAGGTCATCAAGGTCATCAAGTTGGGGATAGATCGCCCCGATGGCCTCAATTACGACCCTGCCACCAACCGTGTCTTCATTTTTAGCCACTACGGCAAGGCAGCGGCGCTGGATGCCAAGACCGGTACCGTTGTCGGAACGTTCGACATACCATCGGCTGAATTTTCGGCCCCCGATGGGCGCGGGCACATTTTTCTGAATCTCGATAAAACCAACGAACTGGCCGAAATCGATGCCAAAAATCTCAAGGTACTGCACACCTGGCCGCTGAAAGACTGTGATACGCCGCATGGCCTCGCCATGGACACGAAGAGCCGCCGCCTCTTTATTGGGTGCAAGAACAGTATTTTCTTGGTCGTGAACGCGGACACCGGGGCAGTGGTTACCTCGTTCCCGGTCGGCAAGGGCAATGATGCTACGCGCTTCGATCCCGGCACCATGAATGCATTCGCCTCCAGCGGCGCGGGCCAGATTGCCGTCATCCATGAGGACTCACCCGACAAGTACACCTTTGTGGGCAACATTGCCACGGAGAGACGCGCACGTGTCATGGAGGTTGACCCGGTAACGCATACGCTTTACACGGTTACTCAGAAAATCGATGAACAGCGCAACGAGGACAACGTAGTCACCACTTTCAATTTCATACCGGATACTCTGCGGCTCCTCGTTATCCCGAATCACTGAATTGGGATATCCCGCGTCATTCAGCTCCCCGGTGTTGTCAATGCCGGGGAGTGCGGGTTCGCGAACCTCATCGAGTTGCCGATGTTCGGTTCCTTGGCGCAGATCACTCTGAGGAATCTGCGTTACCCGCGCGATGGTATTCGCCAGCAGGCATCAACATCGATATCGATGCCAACTCGATACGGTAGACGGTTGTCGTCTGAATCGATGTCGGTCTGGCGGATCTTCACAACCGCGCGCATTGCGGCGAAGTCGAGATCGTTATTCCCAAAGAGATACCTTTTGCGGCGAATCGCTGCAACGCCGTGCTCGCGCATGGCTGTCAAAATTTGAAGGCTACAATAGGTGGTCATGATTTCAAAGCTGCAATAATGAGTAGTCGTGACTTTGGTGCCTGCGGGGCAACACGCGGAAAGCATCATCCGCGCGCCAGCCGCGCATCGGCGCGGGGTATTTTTGACACGTTTGGCAAACAAGCAAGGTTGGCAGTTGCGATGAAAAATCCGCCCGCTCCATTCCGCCGCGTGCGTCACCTCACGCTTGCCGTCGCGACGCTGGCGCTGGGTGCCTGCGCACTGTCTTCGCCCAAGCCACTCAATCTCGCCGCAACCGGCAAAACATCGCTCGCGGAGCTGCGCCACGAGGGCGCACTGCCCGAGCGCTTGACGGTCGACGATGTCGTGCGTCTGGTTCTGGACAACAATCCCGATCTGGTTGCCGTGCGCGCACAACGAGGCATCGCGCAAGCCCAGTTGCGCACAGCGAGCATTTTGCCAAACCCGGTCTTGGGATACTCCAATGCTCGTCTGCTCAGTGGGCCGGGCGAAATGGCGACCATTGCAGCCAGTCTGACGATGGATTTGAAATCGCTGATCACCTTCCTGCCGAAGCGACGCGCAGCGAAGGCGGCGGCGCAGTCGGTCGATGCCACCGTGCTCTGGCAGGAGTGGCAGACCATCAGCAAAGCGCGCCTCGCCGCCATCGACCTGATCGAAGGCGACAAACAACTGGCCTTGCTGCGCAGCAACGCCGCACTGTGGAAGGATCGACTGGAGCGCAACCAGCAGGCTCTCAAGCAGGGAGATGCGACGCTCGCCACGCTCGCGCCCGACCTCAGCGCAGGTTCGGATGCGCAGAAGACTCTGGATGATTTCGAGCGCGCACAGCAGACGCGACGGCGCGATCTCGACCTGTTGCTGGGCCTGGATCCATCGGTGACGCTGCCACTCGCCGATGATGCGACGCTGCCTGCCATCGACGTCGATGCGGTGCGCGCGCAGCTGCCCGATCTGGCCAATCGACGCCCGGATTTGATCGCCCTGCAGCTCGGCTACCATGCGCAAGAGGAGAAAGTGTGGGGCGCAGTGCTCGCACAATTTCCGCTGTTCTCGATCGGGCCGAGCTACGGCCGCGATTCGAGCAACGTGCGCACGCTTGGCCCGCAGTTGACGATGGACTTGCCGGTGTTTGATCGCAATCAAGGCAACGTCGCGAGCGAACGCGCCACGCGCGAGCAATTGCACGCCGAGTTCGAGGCGCGTCTGATCGCGGCCAAGAGCGAAATCGAGGCGATGCTCGCCGATCAAGTGCTGCTGCAGAAGCAACTCGACGGCAAGCGCTCGATGCTCGCGCAGATGGCGCCGATGGCTGAGCGCGTGCAGGCCGCGTTTCGCCAACGCGACATCGACGAGCGCAGCTATGTCGATCTCATCGCCTCGCGCAACGCCAAGCAGCAGGAAATTCTCGCCCTGCACCTGACCATGCTCGAACAGCAAGTCGCGCTCGCCACGCTGGTCGGCGCGGGCATGCCACATGCCGAACTTCCCGGCACGTCAAACTCATCGAAGCAGGAACACCCATGAAACCCAATGTCCTCGCCACACTCGCCTTCGGTGGTCTGCTTGCCGTCAGCGCAGGCTGGTTCCTCACGCATGGCGCAGGTGTCGCTGCAGCTGAAGAAGAAGTCAAAGGTAGCGTGTTGGTCGAAACGCATCCGGCCCAACTCGGGGTCATCGCCGATACGCTGACTGTCTACGGTGCCGCCGTACCCGCGATCAACGGCGGCATGACGCTCTCCGTGCCGGCCGAGGGCCGCATCATGCGCATCTCGGTCACGCCGGGTGAGTCGGTGCACAAGGGCCAGTCGCTGCTGGAATTTCAATTGTCTGCGGCCGCGTCGAGCGCGCATACACAGGCGGTGACGGCGCTGAAAGCGGCGACTGAGGAACAGGCGCGCATCACCCGCCTGCTCGGCCAGCAACTCGCCACGCGCGATCAGAAGGTCGTCGCCGACAAGGCCGCCGCCGATGCGCAATCGGCGCTGACTGCACTCGAACATGAAACCGGCGGCAGGGCGCAGCAGTCACTGATGGCGCCGTTCGATGGCATCGTCACCGCGATTCCCGTGGCTCAGGGCGAGCGCGTCGCCGCCGGTGCGGCGCTGGTGACGCTCACGCGCCACAACGGCCTCGTCGTCACCTGCGGCATCGAGCCGGGGGAGCTCAAGCGCGTGAAGCTCGGGCAAAGCGTGCGCATCAAGCCGCTGTCGGGCGAGGGCGAGGCGATTGAAGGCAAGCTTGCGCGCATCGACAAAAGCCTCAATCCAAAAACCCGCCTCATCGATGCCGACATCGCCGTGGCTGACGAATTGATCCAGGGGCAGGCCTATCGTGCGCAAATCGAGGTGGGCGAGTTGAAGGGCTGGATCGTGCCGCGCGACGCAGTGCTGGACGATGACGAAGGCAGCTACGTTTTCCAGGTCGCGGGCGACAAAGCCAAGCGCGTCAAGGTCAAGCGTATCGGCAACGACGATGAAAACGCCGCCGTCGACGGCCCGCTGGATCCGAAGCTTGAAGTCGTCACCGTCGGCAACTACCAACTCGAAGACGGCGGCGCCGTGCGCAAAGAAGAAGATGAGGGCAAGGACGACAAGGCCGACGCGAAGGGCGAGAAGGCTGACGCGAAAGATGACAAGGCTGAAACCAAGGATGCCAAGGCCGACGCAAAGGATGCCAAGGCCGCTCCGGTGAAGAAAGCAGACGGCAAGCAACCATGAGCTTTGTTGAACTGATCGAGCGCCACGCCCGCTCGTTGCTGTGCGTCGCCTTTGCCTTGGCACTGGCGGGGTTGGTCGCGGCGTTCGTGCTGCCGGTCGGATTGTTTCCGCAGGTTTCCTTCCCGCGCGTCGTGGTCGATCTGTCCTCGGGAGATCGCCCCGCCGATCAAACCGTGCTCGCGGTGACGCGCCCGGTCGAGGAGGCGATTCGCGCCGTGCCCGGCGTGCGCAACGTGCGCTCGGCGTCATCACGCGGATCCTCGCAGATTTCGGTCGACTTCGGCTGGGGCCGCGACATGATCGCGACCACGTTGCTGGTCGATGCCGCCATCGCGCAGGCGCTGCCGAAGTTGCCGCCCGGCACGACCTACGGCGTGCGCCGCATGGATCCGACCGTGTTTCCGATCATCGGCTATGGCTTGACATCCGATACGCTCACGCCCAATCAGCTGAATGACCTCGCTCAGTACGAAATCGTGCCGCTGCTCGCGCCGATCACCGGTTTGGCGCGTGTTGGCGTGCAGGGCGGGGCGATAGACGAGGTGCAGGTCGAAGCCGATACGCATCGCCTCAACGCCTACGGCATCGGCATGAACGAACTCGTCGCCGCGATCACCGCCGGCAATGCGTTGCAGGCCGTCGGTCGTGTGCAAGACCGCGACAAACTGTTCCTCGTCGTCTCCAACAGCAATCTGCGTTCGATCGACGAATTGAAGAACATCGTGGTGCGCGGCGATGAGACAGGCGTGGTGCGCCTGTCGGATGTTGCCGATGTCATCGCGGGCGCCGCGCCGTTCTGGTTGCGCGTCGTTGAAGATGGCAAACCCGCCGTGTTGATCAATGCCTACGAACAACCCGACGGCAATGCCGTGCAGATCGCGCGCGACGTGCGCGCGCGCCTGGCGACGTTCAAATTGCCCGCCGGCGTGAAACTCTCCAACTGGTACGACCAAAGCACGCTGGTCCTTGAAGCGGGCGCGAGCGTGCGCGATGCGGTCATCATCGGATTGATCCTCGCCGGTATCGTTCTGTTTGTGTTCCTGCGCAATGTGCGCGTCATGCTGATCGCGGTGCTCGTGGTACCGGCAACGCTGACCATCACTGTGCTCGTGCTCAGCGTGCTCGGCATGAGCTTCAACATCATGACGCTCGGCGGCATTGCCGCGGCCGTGGGTCTGGTCATCGACGACATGATCGTGATCGTCGAACACATCGCGCGGCGTGCAGGTGTACCCGGTGTCGCCGACGGCAAGGCGGCTGTGCTACCGGCGACGCGCGAGTTCTTGCGCCCGTTGACCGGGTCGAGCCTTGCCACCTTGATCGTGTTCTTGCCGCTGAGCTTCATGAGCGGGGTGACCGGCTCGTTCTCGAAAGCGCTGGCGGTGACGATGGCCGCCGCGCTGCTCATTTCCTACCTGTTTGCCGCATTCATCGTGCCGATCCTGGCGCGCTACTTCATCGACTTCAAAACTTGGCACGACCCGGCGGCGGATCGCGACGACTGGCTTTCACGCACGCACGCACGCGCGCTCGAGCGCACGTTCGCCAAGCCCGTCATCTTGATCGTTGCGGTTGCGCTGTTGCTGGTGATCGGTGCGCTTGCCTACACGCGCGTGCAAAGCGGCTTCATGCCGAAGGTCGACGAAGGCGGCTTCGTCATGGATTTCTACACCAAGCCCGGCACTTCACTGGATGAGACCGAGCGCGAGTTGCACCAGATCGAAGAGATCGTGAAGGCGCAACCCGAAGTCGAGACCTTCCGGCGCACCACGGGTACGGGCATGGGCGGTGATCTCGGTGAGCCGCATCACGGCGATTTCTTCGTGCGCTTGAAGCCGGACCACGCGCGCGGCACCGAAGAGGTGATGGCCGCCGTGCTCGAAGAAATCCAGAAGAATGTGCCTGCGGTCGAAATCGAACTGGCGCAGATGATGGAAGATTTGATCGGCGACTTGACTGCGGTGCCGCAACCGATCGAAATCAAGCTGTATGCGGAAAACCCGGCCACGCTGATCCCGCAGGCGAAAAAGATTGCCGCCGCCATCGCCAAGATTCCGGGTGTCGTCGAAATCAAGGACGGCCTCATGCTTGCCGGCGACGGCATCGACATGAAAGTCGATCCGGTCAAGGCCGCGTTTGAATCGGTCACCCCGGACGAAGTAACCAAGGCCGTCGATGCTGCCATCAACGGCACCGTTGCCACCCAACTGCCACAGCCGAACAAGCTGATCGACGTGCGCGTGCGCATGCCGCACGCGATGAATTTGCACATCGAAGATCTCGCCGAACTGCCCATTCGCGCCAGCGACGGTCACGTGTTCCCGCTCAAGCGCGTGGCGACGCTCACGCCCGTGTCGGGCGAACCCGAGATCGATCGTGAAAACCTGCAACCCATGATCGCGGTCACCGCACGCATCGAAGGGCGCGGCATCGGCGCGGCCGTGGCCGACGTGGAAAAAATGCTCGCGAAAAAAGGCATGCTCGCCCACGGCGTGCGCTACGAGATGGGCGGTCTGTATCGCCAGCAGCAGATTGCTTTTGCGAGTCTGGCTGCGGTGTTTCTCGCTGCGCTGATCGCCGAACTCGTGCTATTGCTGATTCTGTACGAGGATTTCTGGCTGCCGCTGGTCAT
>JAFEFR010000046.1 GCA_018240485.1 Pseudomonadota bacterium | reverse complement strand
GCCGGTGCCGGCGCTGGCTTCGATCCATTGCACGCCGTCGAGCGGCATGGTCAGGGCGAGATCGGGCGTAGTCATGCGCGCGCCTTCTTGCTTTTGCGGGCGGGTTTCGCCGCAGGCTTCGCAACCTTCGCTGGCGCGGCGAAGGCGCGTAGCGCGGGGCCGTATACCGCCATCGCCAACGCGCCGAAATCGCGGCTGGCGCTGGAATTCGAATCGAACCATTCGGCATCGCGGCAAACCAGCACGATGCTGGCATTGGCGTCGTCACCGAAATGATGGTCGTTGCTCACATAGGCGTTCTGTGCCGATTCGATCGCGGCGTCATGGCCGGCATCTTTGCCGACACGGCGCTGCGCGTAAGCAAACGCTGCCTTGGGCGCGAACGGCAGCGCGTTGCGGTGCCCGCGCACGAACCATTCGGCCAATCGGCTCAGCTCCGTGCGGGCCTGTTCGCCATGCAGAACTTGCGCCTCGCGCGCTTGCACTTCCCCTTTCTTGTCATTCCATTCGAGCAACACCAGGCGCGCGTCGTCGCGTTGCGCGGCAAGCAGCAAATAATCGAGCCACGCGTCGAGCAAGTGCTTGTCCGCGATTTCCTTTTCGCGCACGCGCACGATCAGGCCGGCATGATGTTGCGGCAGGGTTCCTCGCCAGGTTTGCTCGCCGATACGCAGCTCGAAAGGCTCGTCCCGCGACGGCGGCACATCGCCGACACGCTCGCGAGCCTCGGCGGCGAGCGGGACGATGCACGTCCACAGCTTGTCAAAGGCACCATCGCCCGCCGCACCAATCGGCAAGCGCGCGCTGGCGCGCAGCCATTCGCGTTGGCGTGCCGCATCGACGCGGCCGTGCAGATCGAACAGGGTGTGAAACACCCCATAGCGATTCAGCGCGGACAACACAAGGTCGTCGTCATCGCCTTCCTCCTCCGGTGCGCGTGGCAAATCGATGTCCAGTGTGTGCAGCAAATACCCTTGCGCCGGATTGCGCCAGAAGCGCTTCCAATCGCCCCAGTCGATCGCCTCGTTGGCCGTGTCGGCGGAAATGTCGATATCGACGAAAGGTTTTGCTGGCTGCGCGCCGGCGCCATGCACGCCGGCCCATGCCGCCGCATAGGTGAACAATGCCGGATGCGCGCCATCGAACAGGCGCGGCGAAAACGGTTGCAACGGTTGGGTAACGATGAGTTGCTCGCGCAACGCCTTTTCGGCATCGCCGTTCGCGGGACGCAGGTAATCGCGCAGCAACAGATCGATCCATTCGGCGACCACGGCGGAGGGCTCCTGTTTGGATCCATCGCGCGCGTTCTCGCCCACCCAACTGACATAAAACTTTTCGCGCGCCGCCATCAGTTGTTGCAAAAACAGGTAGCGATCTTCATCGCGCAGCGAAGGTTCGCCGCGGCGCTCGCGCGCAAGCTCGAACGGCGAGGGACGATCGCGGCGCGGAAAAGCGCCTTCGTCCACGCCGATCAGGCAAACCACGCGAAACGGCACCGCGCGCAGTGGCACCATGCCGCACAGCGTGATGCCGCCGGAAAAAAACCGGTACGCGCGCTCGGGCTCGCCCAGGCGCGCGACGAGTTCATCGCGCAGGCAGCGCCAATCGAGCGGTTCGCTCATGGCGGCCTGTGCCGTTTCCTCGGCGAGGTCGGCCAACGCCGCGCGCACGCGTTCCAGCGCGCGTTCGGCATCGCGATCGTCGCTGACGTCGAACAAAGCCTCGAAGGCATCGTTGTAGGTCGCTTGCCATTGGGCCGCCGTCTGCGCATCGCTTTGGCGACGTTTGAGCGCGGCCAGCGCATCGAGGATGCGCAATATCGCATCGAGCAGATTCGCACCGGTCCCCTCGACGGCGGCCTCCGGCGCGATGCCGGCGATCAACCGCACATCGTCCGCGTCCTGCTCGCCGCTGGCATAGCCGAGCAGCAGGCGGCGCAGGCCGAAGCGCCAACTGAATTCATCGTACTCGCCGGCGCCGAACGCGTTGCGTTGACTTGCATCCAGGCCCCAGCGCACGCCCGCGTCGCGCAGCCAATCGATCAGGCGCAGGGCGTCGTCCGAGCCGAACCCGAATCGGCGCTGCAACGCGGGCAGGGTCAGCCACTCGCCGATTTCGGCCAGTTCAAAGCGCGATGCCGGCAAGGCGAACAGACGCAAGGCGACGTCGATCAGCGGGTGCGTCTGGCGCAGCGGCGCATCCGAAAGCGCGTAGGGCAGATGGCGCGCATCGTCGCGCGCGATGCCGCCGAACACGGATTCGATGTGCGGCGCGTAGGCGGCGATATCCGGCGCCATCACGACGATGTCGCGCGGAACCAGCGTGGTGTCGTGAGCAAACAAGTCGAGCAGGTAGTCGTGCAGCGCCTGCACTTCGCGCAGCGGCGAGTGGCAGCGTTGCAGGCGAATCGACTCGTCCAGCGTCGCCGCCGCGGCATCCGGCGCCCGACGATCAAGCACGTCGCGCTGTACGCGCGCGAGCAGCGAGGCGCCTTCCGGCTCGCGCGAGATGTCGTCGTCGGCGGTCAGATGCACAAGATCGCAGGAATACAGCAGATCGATCAGATCGCGTCCGGCGCGGCCCCAGGCGGCGAGCGCGGGGTTTTCGCCATCGACAAAGGCGTCGCTGTCGAGCGTCTCGCCGTCGCGCAGCGCCTCGCGTTTGTCGCGCACATCGCCCCAGTATTCGCGACACGGCGTGGGCAAGTAGAAATCCACGCGCGTGTGGCGCGACACCGCCCCGTAGAAACGCAACAGATCGGGCGAAATGTTGGCGCAGGCGAACGCGGACAGTCGCATCGGCAGGCCGGGTGGCGCCGCGCCCTCGCGATCGAAGCGCGCATGCCAATCGGCCAGCAAGTGCGCGCGATGCGGCTGCGTGGCGGTGCGCACCAGTCGCCGCCACAATTCCGCGCGCCAGTTTTCCGCTTCCGCACCGCGCTCCCACTCGGCCAGACGATGGGCTCGATACGCGAGATCGCGCTCGAATTCGTGCGCCAGGGCATCCGCCAGCCGCAACCGCTGCCCTTGATCGTCGTCGCCCAACGCGACAGCGAGGGCGGCGTGGTCGGATTCGCGCGCGAGCGGTGCGAGCAACGCAAACACACGCCAGCGCAACACCTCGCGCTCGTAACCGGATGCGTGCGCCAAGGCAGGATTCGCCGCACGCAACAGCCGCCATGCGTACTCCGCCGGCGCCACGAAGTCGACGTTGGCGATGATGCCGATTTCTTCCGCCAGGCGAATCTCCAGCCAGCGACGCAGGCCGAACTGCGGCACGAGCACGATGTCCGACGCGAGCGGACGGTCTGCAGACGCAGGCGCACGCAGGCGACCCGCCAGCCGTTTGAGCAGCGCGTTCGCGTCGTTGCCGAAATAGAGATGAAACCCCATGGCG
>JAFEFR010000045.1 GCA_018240485.1 Pseudomonadota bacterium | reverse complement strand
TTGCCGACGAGGTGCGAGTTGACGCGCTCCTCGAACGCTTTCAAGTCCAGATCGACGTCGACCGGCGCCGGGCCGAGGATCGTCGCGAAGTAGTAGCGCAGGTAGTCCGCGTCGAGACCGGCGTCGAGATAGGTGCGCGCCATGACGAAGGTGCCGCGCGACTTCGACATCTTCGCGCCGTTGACCGTGAGATAGCCGTTGACGTGCAGCGCGGTTGGCGTGCGCAGCTTCGCGCCGTGCAGCATCGCCGGCCAGAACAGGCCATGGAAATTGACGATGTCCTTGCCGATGAAGTGATGCATCTCGGCCGTGCTGTTCGGCGCAAGCCAGGCATCGAAATCGGCGCCGGTCTTCGCGCACCAGTTTTTGAAGCTGGCGAGGTAGCCGACCGGCGCGTCGAGCCAGACGTAGAAGAACTTGCCCGGCGCATCGGGAATCGGAAAACCGAAGTAGGGCGCGTCGCGCGAAATGTCCCAGTCGCGCACGCCGCCGTCGGCGTCGAGCCATTCCTTGAGCTTGGCCGCGACCGAGGAATGCACCACCGGCCTGCTGCCGGTCAGCTTGCCGGCGAGCCAGCCGCGCAGCAGCGTGGCGAAGTCGCCGACCTTGAAAAAATAGTGTTCCGAGTCGCACAGTTCCGGCGTCGCGCCGGAGACGACCGAGTGCGGGTCGATCAGGTCGGTCGGCGCATAGGTCGCGCCGCAGTTTTCGCAGTTGTCGCCATACTGGTCGGGCGTCCCGCAGTTCGGGCAGGTGCCCTTGATGTAGCGGTCGGGCAGGAACATCTGCTTGACCGGATCGTAGAGCTGGCGGATCGAACGCTTCTCGATGTGGCCCGCGTCGCGCAGGCGCGTGTAGATCAGGCTGGCGAGTTCGCGGTTCTCTTCCGAATGCGTGGTGTAGTAGTTGTCGTAGACCACGCCGAAATCGGCGAAGTCGCGTTCGTGCGAGGCCTGAATGCCGCGGATGAACGTTTCCGGCGCAAGGCCGGCCTTCTCCGCCGCGAGCATGATCGGCGTGCCGTGTGCGTCGTCGGCGCTGACGAACACCACCGAATCACCCGCCATGCGCCGCGCGCGCACCCAGATGTCGCACTGGAGATAGCCGAGCAAATGGCCGATGTGCAGCGGGCCGTTGGCGTAGGGCAGGGCGTGGGTGACGAGAAGGTTGCGTTGCGGCATGCGAAAAGTTCCGGTTGTATCGTTCGGGATTATCGCATGATGCGGTGTTTTCACTTGCCGCGGTTTCGCTCGGGCGCAGTCATCCGCCCCGGATGCGATCTGTCTCGCGCTTGAAAAAATACAGTGCAACCAGCATCAAACTCATCGGCAGCAGTGACAAATAAAAGGCGTGGATGCCATCGAATGCAGCGAATGTCATCGCAGTGAGACGCGAACCTAGCGTGCCACCGAGTGCGGAGAAAATCACGATCAGGCCGGTCATCCCCGCGTGCGACGCCTTCGGCAGCGCGGACAGCGCGACCGAATTGATGACCGGGTAGATCGGCGCCATCAGCAAACCAATCAACGGGATCAAATACGCCGCGATGGGGGCGTCAAACCAGCCGATGCCTGGCCGCTCGATCACATCGCGTGCGAGCGGCAGCACCACCATCACCACCACGCCCATGCCAACGATGCAGACATTGAGCAGTACGTACCACGGCACGCGGCGCAGCACTTGGCTTGCGAGCAGGCGACCGAGCGCAAGGGCACCAGCAAGCAGGGTGGCCACGCGGATGCTCATCGCATGCGATAGTTTCAATATCGCATGGTTGAAACTTGGAAGCCATGTGCTGAAACTCTGCTCGATCAGCACGCACAGGAAGGCGCAGATCAAGAATACGCACACCAGCGGGCGCAGAAACAGGCGAAGCATGTCTGCAAACGAACTTGTGCTGGCGTGCGTGCTGGTGTCGTGCGCGGCGGATTCGTCCAGGGTCGAAGTCGCCAACAAGGCGATGACTGCGGCGCAGATCACGGCGAGCAATCCGTAAACGTTGAACCAGACCGGATTGGCCGGGTTTGCGTCATCGATGAAGGCGCTGAACAGCCAGCCGCACACGAGTACGCCGAGCATGAATTGCGCTTCGATCAGATTGGTCAGGCGCGCGTGTTCGCCCGGGTTGCGCGTCAGCAAACCAATCGACGAGTACACCGATACCTTGGCCACGGCGAAGCCGATGCCGGTACACAGGAACAGGCATTCGGCTGTGTGAAAGCTTGGGTACAACCGCATCACGACGCAGGCGATGCCAACGAGCGCAAGTGCGCTCATCATCGCGCGCTTGTAGCCGAGCCGCGGCAAGTACGCGGCGAGGAGCAGCGAGGCGAGGGCGATGGACAGATCCTTGAATAGTTCCAGGTTGCTCGCTTGCGTTTTACCGATGCCGAAGCTGGCAAACGATTGCAGAATCACCGTGCCGACACTGTTGAGCAGAATCGCAAAGATTGCGAAGGTCAGCGCAAGCGCGAGTATCACGCGCAGACGATTCATTCGAGTGCCATCCAAGTGGACTGAGTTCGCCATCGGCGTGGCAAGGCAAGCAGCGATGCAACCGAATTTGGCGCAAACAGGCGGGTTGCCTGCGCACCTACGCTGACGGGTCGGTATGGAAAAATCAAGTCAGTTTATAACGAGCGCCAGTTTTTCATCGCCCGGCCATGCGGCACGGCGCGTGGCAGCGTGCGATGGACGCTGAGGAAGCGAAACGCGACACTACCGGCATCGTAATTCGATGACGTTCGCGCAATCTCATGACCGACCATCGATGGGCAGCATCCAACCCGCATCGAGCCGTTTGCTCGTGCGCACAACCTGAGGCATCTTCGTGATTCGTATTCTGCTTGCCGAAGACCAGGCCATGGTGCGGGGCGCACTCTCCGCACTGCTTCGCCTCGAATCCGATCTCGACGTGATCGGAAGCGTTGCCGATGGCGAGGAGGCGTGGCAACACATCCAGCGTCACGCCGCGAACGATGGCGTGCCGGATGTCGTCGTCACCGACATCGAAATGCCGCGCCTCACCGGGCTGGAACTCGCGCAGCGCATCCGTACGAACGGACTTGAGTGCAAGGTGGTCATCGTCACCACGTTTGCGCGCCCCGGGTTCCTGCGCCGCGCACTGGATGCGGGCGTCAGCGGCTACCTGCTCAAGGACGCGCCAGCGGATCAACTCGCTGAGGCCTTGCGCCGCGTGCATCGCGGCGGGCGCGCAATCGATCCGCAATTGGCCCTGGAAGCCTGGAGCGAGGCCGATCCATTGAACGACCGCGAACGTCAGGTGCTGCGCCTGGCCGGCGAAGGCGCGTCCGCGAACGATATCGCCGAGCAATTGCATCTCTCGCAAGGCACGGTGCGCAATTATTTGTCCGAGGCGATCGGCAAGCTTGGCGTCGGCAACCGCATCGAGGCATATCGGCTGGCACGACAAAAAGGCTGGTTGTGAGTCGATGTGCGCGGATCGACGCCTTGAAACGCGTTGAGTGCGTCGAAGCGCGATGCCGTGGAATGCGAAACGGCAGCGTTCAGGCGATGGTCGTACTGTTTCGCACGTTGCGAATGCGCCTGTGGTGGTCGATCGTTTTCAGGCCGTTGTGCGGCATGCTTGCGCTCCTTGCCGGCGCAGCGTGCGGCTCGAAACCGACCGCTCCGCTCGATCGCGCCGCCTATATCTGGCAGCGGCAGTGGACGTCGGCCACCGCCGCATCGATGCAATCGATGCGCAGCGATTTCGATGGCTGGCGCGTGCTGGCGGCCGAGGCGACGACGGCGGGCGAACTGGTCGCGGCGTTGCCTTCGCTCGCTGCGCTGGCCCGCAACGGCAAACCCGTGGTTGCCGTATTCCGCCTCAACGGCAATCGACCGCCGCCCTCCGTCGATGAACTGACGCAGCGCATCGATGAAACCGTTGCGAGCTGGCGCGTCGCCGGAGTACGTCTGGTCGGGATCGAGATCGATCACGACTGCGCCACGCACCGCCTTGAGGCATACGCCGACCTGCTCGCCAAGGTGAGGCCGCGTCTGTCCTCAGGGTTGAAACTTTCCATCACGGTGTTGCCGACCTGGATCGGTGCGTCGGCATTGACCGCGGTACTCGCCAACGTCGACGCCTCGGTGTTGCAAGTTCACGCCATCGCCGCGCCACGCACGGGGGCAAGCGCGGTCGGCTTGTTCGATGCCGCGCAGGCACGACGCTGGATCGATGCGTATGCGGCGCTCACGCCGCTGCCCTTTTACGTTGCATTGCCAGCCTACGGCGTGCGCGCAGGTTTCGATGAAGATGGGCGTGCGGTTGCGGTGGAAGGCGAGATGCCGCGCACGATCGTCGCCGCGCAAACACACGAGTTGCGCGCACCGCCGCGTGCGGTGGCAGCACTGCTGCGCCAACTTGAACACCATCGTCCTGCGCAGCTGACTGGCATTGTCTGGTTTCGTCTGCCGGGTGAGGACGACCGGCGCGCGTGGAGCGCGGCCACGCTGCACGCCGTGATGGCCGGCAGCGAGTTGCGCCCTGATTTCCGTGCGCGAGTCGTACCCGGCGAGGGCGGCGCCGTCGATATCGTCTTGGCCAATCGCGGCACACTCGACGCCAGCTTGCCGACAGCAGTCGATGTCGACGCCACAGCCTGCACCGCCGCCGATGCGTTGAGCGGATTTCGTGCGGAGAAGACGCGCAGGGGGTGGCGGTTTTTCCGCGAATCCGATGCGATACTGCGCGCACAGCACGAGCGCCATGTGGGGTGGTTGCGATGTGCGTCGATCGAAGGGGTGGCCATCGATGAAAATCCGTAGCATCGTGTTTTGCATGGCTTCCACGGTCGCGCTGTGTCCGCGGCCAGGCCTCGCCTGCGGGCCCGAATTCCCGGTCGAACTGCTGCGCGATCGCAGTTGGACGCTCGACAAACTCCCCGAAGGCGCCTTTGCGTTCGAGGCCGCGCATTGGGTCGTGCCGACGTCGACGTTCAAGGCCGTCGACGACGACGAGGAATACGTCGATGGCCAGTCTCGCGGGTTGCGTGAGCGCATCGAGCGCCGTTGGTGGGGCGAGCGATACGACCGCGTCGCGGCGGCACGCGCAGCCGGCGATGCCAATGTTGCCTACGCGGCGGCGCAG
Source organism: Pseudomonadota bacterium (assembly GCA_018240485.1). Lineage (GTDB taxonomy): Bacteria > Pseudomonadota > Gammaproteobacteria > Xanthomonadales > Rhodanobacteraceae > Rudaea. Next base: position 11,296 of record JAFEFR010000045.1, on the reverse strand, counting down.
GGTTTGCCCGAGGAGGCGCGGCGCTATCTCGCGGGTGCGCTGGCCTGGTCGAAGCGCGATGCCGATGAGGCGCAACGGCGCTTCCGCAGTGTGCTCGATCTGCCACCGGCAGAGCGCAGCCATTACGGGCTGTGGGCGCAGTTCATGCTGGCCCGAAGTGCGGACGTGCACGCCGCCATGGCGTTGTACGCTGCCCTGCGCGACGACGTCGCCCGCGGCGCAAGCGATCCCTATGGTCTGGCGGTGGCGAGTCTCGGCGAGGAGGCGCGCTTGCATCTTGCCGCGGGCGAGCAGACCGCCGCGATCGCGTTGTATGCGCAACAGGCGGCGCTCGGTTCGCGCTCGGGCCGCGATTCGCTGCTGCAGATCGCGCGCAAGGCGATCAAGGATCCGGCACAGGTCGAACGCCTCGTGCGCGACGATCTCGGTCAGCGACTGCTGACGGCCTATCTGTACACCCGCAGCGGCGAGTTGAGCGACGACGAAATCGACGGCGAAAGCCCGCCCGAGGAAGTCGCCAGGTCCAAGGCTGCCGCCGAGCAGCGCATGCAGCGGTTCCTCGATGCCGCGACCCATGCCGGAATCGATAACGTCGCCGGCGCGGATCGCCTTGCCGCGCTCGCCTACCGCAGCGGCCAGTACGAGTTGGCCGCGCGCTTGGCGCAGAAAGACGCCAGCGGCCTCGCCTGGTGGGTGCGTGCCAAGCTCGCGCTTCGCGCAGGCAAGGCCGATGAGGCCGCGCAAGCCTATGCACAGGCGGCGAAGGCGTTTCCGGCGAACGAAGAGTGGGGGACGAATAGCGATGCCGCCGAGTTCGGCGACGAGACCATCAAGCCGCAGTGCCGCATCGAAGGCGAGCGCGGCACGCTGGCGCTGTCGCGCGGCGACTATCTCGCGGCGATGGAACATTTATACAATGCGGCATCGTTGTACTGGCCGGATGCGGCGTATCTCGCCGAGCGCGTGCTTAGCGTCGATGAATTGAAATCGTTCGTCGATGCACATGCTCCGCGGGTGGACAACAAGCCCGCCGCAGTCGAAGGCGATGGTATGGCACGCGACGAAGCACCCACGCCGCCGGCGATGAGGTTGCGCGCCTTGCTGGGCCGTCGCTTGCTGCGTGCCGAGCGCTACGATGATGCCTTGCGTTATTTCGACGATGCAGGCTTGAACAAGAAGGCACGGACTTATGTCGATGCGCGCCGCGCAGCCATGCGTGGCGATCGCATCGAACGCGCGCAGGCGTGGTACGTTGCCGCACACGCCGCGCGCTTCGATGGCATCGATCTGATCGGCTATGAGCTCGATCCGGACTACCAGGCCTATGCAGGCGAATTCGATCTCGGTGGAGGCGGGTCGGCCGCCGAAGTCGACGCCACGGCGACCGACATGTCCGGAACCGGGTCCAGCGAACGCAAGGATATCGTCGTGCCGGAAAAGTGGGCAGGCGCGGAGGAGGCCGCGCGCGTCGCGTCGAGTCGCGCGCAGCCGCTGGAGCGCTTCCACTATCGCTACGATGCGGTTGCCTTCGCATCGAAATCCGCCGATTTGTTGCCGCCGCGCACGCAGGCGTTCGCCGCCGTACTCTGTCATGCAACGGCCTGGATGATCGATCGCGATTCGTCGGTTGCAGACAAACTCTACGCACGCTATCTCAAGCAGGGGCCCTATGTGGCCTGGGGGCGCAACTTCGGCCGCACCTGTCCCGAGCCCGATTTCGACGCCGCCGCCGCGCGCTGGCATGCCGAGCGCGTGGCCGAGTGGAAGCGCGCACTCAAACGCGCCGCGCCGTATGCGCTGGGTGGGTGCGTCGTGCTGTTGCTCGGCGTCGTCTGGGCATGGCGACGCCGAGGAAAAAGTCGATCCGCAGCAGTCTGAAGCGCGATAGATCGTCGATAATCCCGGTTCCCCTCTTGCTGTGATACCGGTTTTGAAGAAATCCGATTTCCATTACGACTTGCCGCCGGAGTTGATCGCGCAAGCGCCCCTGCCGCAGCGTTCGGCAAGCCGCCTGCTCGTCGTCGATGCGGGGAAGGGCAGTTTTGCCGATCGGCGCTTCACCGATTTGCGCGAGTACCTGCGAGCGGGCGATCTGCTCGTGTTCAACGACACACGCGTTCTGCACGCGCGCCTGCATGGGCGCAAGGAAACCGGCGGCGCGGTCGAAATTCTGATTGAGCGCATCATCGGCGCGCACGAGGCGCTGGCCCAGCTCGGCGTGTCGAAAAAGCCGCGTGCGGGTTCGCGGATCGTGCTCGGCGATGGCAGCACGGTGTGCGTGCTCGGGCGCGAGGGCGAGTTTTTCTGCCTGCGCTTCGAATCGTCGGAGACGCTCGAAAAACTGTTGCCGAAGCTCGGTCGTATGCCCTTGCCGCCCTACATCGAGCGCGGCGATGGCGCGATCGACAGCGACGACGAAGTGCGCTACCAGACCGTGTTCGCGAGCGAGCCCGGCGCGGTCGCCGCCCCCACCGCCGGGCTGCATTTCGATGCGCCCTTGCTCGATGCCTTGCACGCCCAGGGCGTCGATTTCGGCTACGTCACCCTGCATGTCGGCGCGGGCACGTTCCAGCCGCTGCGGCGCGACAACCTCGAAGACCACGTCATGCATCGTGAGTGGCTCAATGTCGGTGCCGAATTGGTCGAAAAAATGCGTCGCACGCGCGCAAGGGGCGGGCGTGTGGTCGCGGTCGGCACTACCGTGGTGCGCGCGCTGGAGGCGGCCAGCCAGGACGGCAGCGTGGCCCCGTTTGCCGGGGAAACCCGGATTTTCATCTTTCCGGGATACCGGATCGCCAGCGTGGATGCGCTGGTGACGAACTTCCATCTGCCGGAATCGACTCTGCTGATGCTGGTATCGGCTTACGCCGGGCGGGAGATGATGCTAGCCGCGTATCGGCATGCGGTGGAACAGCGCTACCGATTCTTTTCCTACGGCGATGCGATGCTGATCTTCCCCGCGGATACGCGCTCTTCACCGGAGTGATCGGCGACCAGGCTCTGCCGCGGATGGTGGCGAGCGGGCGAGTGGCGTAAATGCAGGCGGTACTTAAAATATTCGTCGCAATCCTATATAATCGCGGCCTATTTTCGGCGGTCGTCAAGGCTCGTCGCTCTGTCCGGAGGGGTTCCGGGTGGGCGGCTTTCGCGTCGTCGGATCCCTCTCGCCCTCAATACGGAGTCATCGGCAATGGCGCTGGAACGCACCCTTTCCATCATCAAACCCGACGCGGTCGCCAAGAACGTGATCGGTGAAATTTATTCTCGCTTCGAAAAAGCCGGCCTCAAGATCGTCGCCGCCAAGTACAAGCAGCTCTCGCGCGCGGAGGCCGAAGGCTTCTACGCGGTGCACCGCGAGCGCCCGTTCTTCAGCGCGCTGGTCGAGTTCATGATTTCCGGCCCGGTGATGATCCAGGCGCTCGAAGGCGAGGGCGCCATCCTCAAGAACCGCGATCTCATGGGCGCCACTGACCCGAAGAAGGCCGCGCCGGGCACGATCCGTGCGGATTTCGCGCAATCGATCGACGCGAATGCGGTGCACGGTTCCGACGCGCCAGAAACGGCCGCGCAGGAAATCGCGTACTTCTTCGCCGGAACCGAGATCGCTTCGAGATAATTGCGCACGAGTATTTTCGTCCGAGAAGAACGCCAGCATTTCAGTTCCGACGGCTCGCGCTCTTTGTGGATGATTCGCTCCTGACTGAACCTTTATGGACGCATCCACCAAACTCAATCTGTTCGATTACGACCGCCAAGGGTTGCGCGACCTGTTCGCGCAGCTAGGCGAGAAGCCGTATCGTGCCGAGCAGGTGATGAAGTGGATCTACCACCGCCATGCCACCGACTTCGCCCAGATGAGCGATGTCGGCAAAACATTGCGCGACAAGCTCGAAACGGTCTGCGAAATTTCGCCGCCCAAGGTGTTGTTCGAGAAGCAGGCGGCCGATGCCACCTACAAATGGCTGCTCGGCATGGATGGCGGCAACGCCATTGAAGCGGTGTACATCCCCGAGGCCACGCGCGGCACGCTGTGCGTGTCCTCGCAAGTCGGCTGCGGCCTGAATTGCCAGTTCTGCTCGACCGCGACGCAGGGGTTCAACCGCAATCTCGCCACCAGCGAAATCATCGGTCAGGTGTGGACAGCGGCCAGGCATCTGGGCAACGTGCCACACCAGCAGCGCAAGCTCACCAATGTCGTCATGATGGGCATGGGCGAGCCGTTGCTCAATTTCGACAATGTCGTGCGCGCGATGAGCATCATGCGCGATGACTTGGGCTTGGGCCTCGCCAACAAGCGCGTGACGCTGTCGACCGCCGGTCTCGTGCCGATGATCGACAAACTCGGCGAAGTCGCCGACGTATCCCTCGCGGTATCGCTGCATGCACCGAACGACGAACTGCGCACCGAACTCGTGCCGCTCAACAAGAAGTACCCAATCGCCGAACTGCTCGCGGCCTGTCAGCGTTACGCTGCGCGCAAGCCGCGCACGACGATCACGTTCGAATACACCATGTTGAAGGGCGTCAACGACAAGCCGGAGCACGCACGTCAGTTGGTCAAACTGATGCGCAAGGTGCCGAGCAAGGTCAATCTGATTCCATTCAACACCTTCACCGGCACGCGCTTCGAGCGCTCCGACGAAGCCACGATTCGTGATTTCCAGAAAATCCTGCTCGATAACGACGTGTTGACCATGGTGCGTCGCACGCGTGGCGACGACATCGACGCGGCCTGCGGCCAGTTGAAGGGACAGGTGCTCGACCGCACCCGGCGCAGTGCCGAATTTCAGCGCCGTATCGACGCAGGAGTACGTCATGCGGCATGAGTGCGCGCGCATCGGGTTTTTTTTGCTCGTGCTGGCGAGTGCCACGATTTGCCTGCTTTCCGCCTGTGGTCGCAACAATGATGGCATTCGCCCTGCGGCGATCCAGAATCAGGTGTCGAACCTGAAAGAGAAGGAAACCCCCGCAGATCGCGCTCGGCCGTTCATCCAGCTCGGCGGCAAGTACATGGAGTTGGGCAAATTGGATCTTGCCCAGGAAAATCTGCTCAAGGCATTGAAGTACGATCCGAAGAACATCGATGCGCATACCTTGCTGGCGACGCTGTACGACCGTGTTGGCGATGGCAAGCAAGCGCTGCAGCACTACCACGATGCGGCCGAGCTTGCGCCGAAGGCAGGGGCCGAGAACAACAACTACGGCATGTATCTGTGCAAGCTTGGCCAATATGCGCAGGCGCGCAAATATTTCGACGTGGCCTTTGCCGACGGATTTTATGCCGCGAAGGCCTCGGCCTACACGAATGCCGGTACGTGTGAACTGCTCGCCAAGGGTTCGCTCGACCGCGCGGAGGCGGATTTTCGCGGCGCGCTTGCGTTGGAACCGAGCAATGCCCAAGCTTTGTTCCAGCTCGCGAGTGTGTTGTATCAAAAAAACGACTATTTCAAGGCGCGCGCCTTCGCTCAGCGCTATGATGCTCTGGGACAGCCAAGCCCGGATGCTCTGTTGCTGGCGCGCAACATCGAGATCAAGCTCGGTCACGCGGATGCCGCGCGCGATTATGCTCAACGTCTGCGCGACCAGTTCCCGGATTCGGAACAGGCGCGTGCTTTGCAATCACCCACGCATTCCCAAACGCCATGAACCATAGCGATCCATCTCCAGCAAATTCCGGTCAGGCGGATTGCCCGCCAGGGGTTCCGTCGGGATCAGCGGCCGCAATGGCCTCCGAGCAATCGATGCTGTTTCCCGAATCGCTGGCGGAGCGGTTCATCGCTGCGCGAGAAGTGCGCGGTTGGAGTCGTGGTCGGGTCGCCGAGAAATTGCGTTTGCCCGAGCACGTTGTGCAGTGGATCGAAACCGAGCAGTACGACCGCATCGGCGAGCGCGTCTATCTGCGCGGCTATTTGACCAACTATGCGCGCCTTGTCGGTATTCCGATCGACGCCGTCGCAGCGGAATTGCGGGTCAAGGCGCCCCCCCCGCCGACCCTGGTCGCGACCGGGCAGATTCCGCGTTCGCGCTATTTGATCGAACGCTATTCCGGCTCGGCGCTGTATCTCGTTCTTACCGGGGTGATCTTCGTTCCCTTGGTGATGTTCGCCATGAACATGGGGGGCGGTATCGACGCCCGCCTGACACCGCTGGATGCCCCGGCGCCGGCGGTGGCGGTTGCTGTCGATTCCGATTCGACGACGAACCTTCCTGCCGCCTCGGCGACCGCAGGCGCGACCTCGCTCGGGCCTGCGATGGCCGCGACGACTGCTTCTTCGGATTCCCCTCTGATGGCATCGTTTGCCATGATGCCGAGTGTGCCGGCGACGGAAGCCGCCAAACCGCCGGCACCCGCAACAAGCCTCGGGCTGTTGCGGTTGAGTCTGGCCGAAGCGAGTTGGGTCGAGATCGTCGATGCCGATGGCAAGCGTCTGGAGTACTCGACGTTGCCTGCCGGCACGACCAAGGAATATCCGACGGACAAGGCGTTGACGATCCTGCTTGGCAACACCAACGGCGCCAAAGTCGACGTTGCCGGGCAGGCGCAGGATATCGCGCCTTACAATCGCGGCAACGTTGCGCGTTTCAAGCTCGCGGCCGGGGCGAAATCGATCGCAACGGCGAGCGTCGAGACGCATAACGGCTGATTGCGTCCGATTCCCACCGCCTCCTGAACGACGCCGATCGCTTGGGCGCATCGAAAGGCGGTTCCTGCTACCCTACGTGTCCCGCGCCAATCGACCCGGCGCGTGCGGCGATGAGTCAACGCAGGGCGCGTCGTCGTGTCGCCCGTTGAGGTACGGCGCGCTTGTCGCGCCCTCGGTTGCGGCATGTGGTTTTGCGAATCCGTCAGGGGTGCGGATCGCAGGTTGATCAACTTTTGCAAAGGCGATTCTCAGCATGGCTTTCGACGTTTTGGACGAACACGAACAGGGCGAACTCGTTCGCAAGTGGGTGCGCGAAAATTGGTTGTCCATCGTGATTGGAATCGGGCTTGGCCTGGTTTTGCTATTCGGCGTTCAGCAATGGCGCACACATCGCGCCAATCGCAACATGGAAGCCGCCACGTTGTACGACGTATTGAGCGCTGACGTGACGAAGAAAGATTTCGACGCTGCCAAGGCGATCGCCGCGAAGCTCAAGACAGATCATGCCGAAACCCCCTATGCGGTATTCGCCGCGATGCGTGAAGCCGATATCTCCGCGCAGAAAGGCGATCTGGAAAATGCGTATGCCTCGCTGGATTGGGCTTGGCAACATGCCGGTATCGACGCATTGAAGGCGCCAGTGGGCATCGATCTTGCGCGTGTCCAACTCGCGCGCGGCAAGGCACAGGACGCGCTCGATCTGCTCGGCAAGCTGCCGCAGCACGGATTCGAAGCAACCGGTGCCGAGTTGCGTGGTGATGCGCTCAGTGCGCTCGGTCGCAAGGATGAAGCGCGTGCGGCGTATGGCGATGCGCTGGCCAAGCTCGATCCGGCTGCCCCCGATCGCGCGCTCGTCGAAATGAAGATATCCGATCTGGGTGTTGCCGCCAAAGTCGATATGCCTGCCAAGGCAGACAAGGCCGATACGGAGAAGAAGAGCTCATGAAGAATCGGTTTTTTTCCGCACGGCGGTTGCGCGGCGCCAGTCTCATCCTGCTTGCCGTGGCCATGACCGGCTGCGGCACGATCAAAGGCTGGTTCAACGATACCAAGAAGGAAAACATCGAACCACCGACCCCGCTCGCCGAAAATTTCTCGCCCGCCATTCGCGTGCAGAAAGTGTGGGGCGAGCGCATCGGCAAAGGTGCGGAGAAAACCGGCGCGAACATGCGTCCTGCCTATGCCGACGGCAAGGTGTATGCCGCGAGCACGACGGGAGTCATCGCCGCGTACGATGCAGGCACCGGCAAGACGCTGTGGAGCAAACAGCTCGGTCGCCGCGCCGGATTCATCATCCACCGCGGCCCCAATTCGGTGCGGTGGGGCGGTGGGCCGACCATCGATGGCGATCTCCTGGTTGTGGGCGCGCTCGAAGGCGTGGTTCAGGCTTTCGCGGCGGGCGACGGTACCGATCGCTGGTCCACGCAGCTGAGTTCGGAAATCATTGCGGCACCGGCGGTCGGTGGCGGCATGGTTTTCGTGCGTACGAACGACGGCCATATCGTCGGTCTGGATCGCGCCGATGGCTCGCGCAAGTGGAGCTACGACCGTTCGACCGTGCCGCTGCTGAGCCTGCGTGGCAACAGTGCGCCGATGTATGTTGATGGCGTCGTGTACGCGGGCGAGGATAACGGCAAGGTCATTGCCTTGCGCGCGAGCGATGGGGCGTTGCTGTGGGAGCAGGTCGTCTCGCCGGGTGAGGGCCGCACCGAGATCGAGCGACTTCAAGATGTCGACGGAGCGATCGCCGTGGCCGACGGCGTCCTTTACGCGAGCGGTTACAAGGGCCAGACGACGGCGTTGGCCACCCAGACGGGCAGGCCGATATGGACGCACGAAGTGGCCAGCTACAGTGGCGTTGCCTTGTCGGCGAGCCAGATCTATCTGTCGGACGCGGACTCGAACGTCTACGCGCTCGATCTGCGCAACGGCAGTTCGGAATGGAAACAGGATGCGCTGAAATACCGCTGGCTCGGCGAGCCTGCCGTGCAGGGCGACGCCGTTGTCGTCGGCGATCTCGAAGGCTGGGTACACTGGCTCTCGATCGGCGACGGCAAACTGCTTGCTCGCGAACGCATTTCGAAAGCGCCGATTCGTTCTGCCCCGGTCGTTGTCGGCGACATGGTGTACGTCGAAACGATTTACGGCGATATTGCCGCTTACCGCGTCGGGAAGTAGATTCCCCGCCACGGATCACGCGAATTACACGGGTTGAGTCGAATGGAGCAATGAAGAATTGCTCTTCTGGTGTTGGTCGGCACAATCCGCGATCGAAGCTCTTTTCGAGGACGCCATGCTCCCCGTCGTCGCCCTTGTCGGCCGCCCCAACGTCGGTAAATCCACGTTGTTCAATGTGCTCACGCGCACGCGCGATGCCTTGGTGCACGATTTGCCGGGTTTGACGCGCGATCGCCATTATGGCGTCTGCCGCCTCGGTACAAGCGAGTTCGTCGTCGTCGATACGGGTGGCCTGTCCGGCGAACAAGAAGGCATCGATGCGTTGACCGCGCGTCAAGCGGAACTCGCCGTCGACGAGGCAGACGTCGTCGCCTTCGTCGTCGATGCGCGCGATGGCGTGCTGCCTCAGGATCGCACCATCCTCGGCCATCTGCGCAAACGCGGAAAACCGCTGCTGCTGATCGTCAACAAGGTCGATGGCGTCGATGAAGGCCAGGCGCGTGGCGAGTTCGCCGCGTTCGGATTTGCCGCGCCCGTGCTCACCTCGTCCGCGCATAGCCGCGGCCTGCCGGAATTGCTGGAGGAGATCGCAAAGCATCTGCCGGCAATCGACGTCGATGCCGTCGCTGCAGGTGATCCGGTCGACGATGGCATTCGCGTCGCCATCGTCGGTCGGCCCAACGTGGGCAAGTCCACGTTGGTCAATCGGCTGCTCGGCGAGGACCGCGTGGTGGTGTCGGAAATTGCCGGCACCACGCGCGATTCGATCCGCGTGCCGCTGGAACGCGACGGTAAAAAGTATACGTTGATCGATACCGCCGGTGTGCGCCGCCGCGCGCGGGTCGAGGAAGCCGTCGAGAAATTTTCGGTCATCAAGACCTTGCAATCGATCGCCGCGGCGAATGTCGTCGTGCTGATGATCGATGCAGGAGAAGGCGTGTCCGAACAAGATGCGACCTTGATCGGTCATGTCATCGACGAAGGTCGCGCGCTCGTGGTCGCCGCCAACAAGTGGGACGGTCTCTCCACCTACGAGCGCGATCAATGCCGCATTTCGCTCGAACGGCGTCTTGATTTCGTGCCGTTCGTGAAACCGGTTTTCATCTCCGGCCTGCATGGTTCGGGCTTGGCAGAGTTGATGCGCGCAGTCGTGCGCGCGCACCGCTCGGCAACGCGCGAGTTCGGCTCCTCGGAATTGACCAAGGCGCTTGAGCAAGCGTACGAAGGCTATCAGCCGCCGCTGGTACGCGGTCACGCACCGAAATTGCGCTTCGCCCACCCCGGTGGCACCAATCCGCCGACGATCGTCATCCACGGCAGCCGCACGAAACATATCGCAGACGGCTACCGCCGTTACCTCGAAAATTTTTTCCGCAAGCGCTTCAAGCTCGAAGGTACGCCGATTCGCATCGCATTCAAGGACAGCACCAATCCGTTCGCCGGACGCAAGAACGAACTGACGCCAACGCAAGTGCGCAAACGCAAGCGCATGGTTCGCAACGCGAAACGCAGTTAGCGCATTCCCCCCGTGTCATGCGCGCGCGGAAATGAGCCTGTTGGATGCGACGCAAAATGCGCGGATGACAGCGTTCGGCCTTGCTCCGTGCGGCCGGCATCGCAGCGGGGGAATTTGGTAGGCGAGCGCATGCCTTCCCGTGCCACGAAGGCACGGTGGCGGTCATGACGCGACTGGCATCCACCCTCACCGTGGCCATCCTTGCCGGAGGTGAAGGGCGACGCGTTGGCGGCAATGACAAGGGCTGGCTGATGCTTGGCGGCATTCCGTTGATCGAGCGCGTCGTTTCCCATGTCCGTGAGCAGGCCGACGCAATCCTGATTTGCGCCAATCGTCGCGCAGACGATTACGCGCGTTTGGGCAGTGTCATTGCGGATAGTCGGCTCGGGTTTCATGGGCCGCTGGCCGGCATCGCCAGTGCGTTGGCGCGGTGCGCCTCGCCGTGGCTGTTGACCGTGCCGGTGGATGCGCCCGAGCCACCGTTCGATCTCGCGCAGCGTCTGCATGCCGCCGTCATCGCACATGCTGCGGATGTGGCCGTCGCACATGACGGCGCGCAGCGACAGCCATTGTTCGCGCTATACCGGCGCGAGCTCGCGCAGAGTGCCGCGACGGCGTTGGATGCCGGCATGGCGGTGTATCGTTGGCAGGAAAATCTCGGCGCGGTAGCCGTGGATTTCGCCGATCGCGCCCCCGCATTCGCCAACCTCAATACCATGAATGCATTTCGCGAATGGGAGCAATGCCATGTCGACTGATGTGCACACTTTCCCGATCGGATTGAGCCTGGCCGAGGCGCGCTCCCGCGTCGTGGCAGCGGCAATGGCGGAGCCTTTGTCGAGCGAAACCGTGGCGATCGAGTCGGCGCTCGGTCGCGTGCTGGCCGACGATGTGACGGCCCCCTTCGATGTCCCCGGGTTCGACAACGCGGCGATGGATGGCCATGCCGTGCGTGGGG
>JAFEFR010000044.1 GCA_018240485.1 Pseudomonadota bacterium | reverse complement strand
GCATGGCGCGCAATGGCTGCATGTGCCCGTGTCGGCGTGGATTGCGCTGGCGGTCAGTGCGGTGGCGTTTTTCGTCGTGTGGCGGCGCACGCACTGATCCTGCGAGCCAAGCTTCGATTTCAAGGAATGACGCGCGGACGTAGCGAAAAGATCGTGTGCAATGCAAAAACAAGAGCAACGATCATCACGAGTCCGCAGAACAGCGTGCGGCCATGCGACTGCGAAGTCTCGGGATTCGCGTTGACTTCATCGCTCATGCCGTTCGAGCCTCCTCAAACCATGCGAATTGCGGGAAATAGCGCAGCTTCACCTCGCCCGTGCGGCCATTGCGATTGCGCGCGACGATGAGCCGCGCGCTTTCGGGGGAATCGGTTTGATTGCGGTCCAGCAGCAGGATCGCATCGGCATGATCTTCGAGCGAATGATCACGCAGGCGTGCGTACACATCGACTGCGCCGCGCGATTGGGCAAGTACCAGCACGGCGGCATCGAATTCTCGGGCTATGCCGCGCAGGTCAGCCGCGCAGTCGGGTTTGTCCATCAGCTCCAGACTGTCGATCACGACCAGCTTCGCCTTATGCATGCGCAGCGTGGCACGCATGCGCGAGCGCAGGGTGAGAATGGACTGCGTGGTCGTGGCATCAACAAGAATTTTTGCATCGCTGAGTTGCGTGATCGCTTTCGTCACGCTGGGCCAGTCATCTTCCTCAAAGTTGCCATCGCGCAGGTGTTGCCGATCGACCGAGCCCAACGCCGCGATCAAGCGCAGCGTGTATTCCGTGGCCGATCGTTTCATCGAGAACACGCAAACGGGTTGTTTGTCCTCCACGGCGCGATGCGCGGCGATCTGCGCTGCCAGAGCGGACTTGCCGGCACAAGCCTCCGATGCCAGGGCAATCAGGCTGCCGGGCATGAATCCGCCCATCAATTCATCGAGTTTGACAAAGCCTGTCGGCAGGCCGGGAGCGGCCCCCTTCCTTTCATGGCGATGATGAATGACCTGGAACGCATCCTTGACCGAAGAACGCAATCCCACCGCGGCGGAAGAACTGCGCCACTCGGTTTCGTCCGCAATGATCTGTATCTTTTGGTTGGCGGCAGAGACGATTTCCCGCACATGCTGCGTCGAATAGTCTCCGCTGCGAATGGCAGCGTTGAGTGTTTGCGCACAAGCGTCGATCAGCCTGCGCAAGGTGTCGCGTTCGGACATGGTGGCATGCAATGGGTTTGGAATGCCGCCCATTGTCTTGATGCCTGCGACAAACAATGTCGTATGACTTGAGGTTAGCGGTTGACCTGCCTCTGGTTTTGAAGTGTTCGAAATTCCGGTCAACGTCAACCGGAAGCCGTCCTCAACCTATCCGTGGTCTGAAAAAACCGGGCAGGTCACTGTCGATGGTCGCTGCGCGGCTGTCTGGCGGTAGCCAAACAAATCCGATCAGCAGGCGCATTTTCAGTCCGCATGGTCTCAGGACATGGCTCGGAGCTCCGGCAACAATGAGCGTGGATTCAGAAACGGAATCGTGCATCGCTCCAAAAACCACATCCAAATCTGACAGGCGAAAGCCATGTTGCAGTTCAAAGCAGATACCTGCTCCGCGCACATCGGCGAATTTCCGCCGCAGGCGGCGCAGCTGCTTGTGACAGGAGCGGCGGCGTGGCGGATTGGGAATGTAGATGGACTCCACGGCGAAGCGCGCATTCTGTCCACCACTGGCCAAACACGTGCGAATATCCACAAGATCAACGCTGATCAGGCCCGGATGGCCGGTCATGAACAACAGGCGCGCAAGCGCGATCGCATCCTGCAGCGCCGAGCGTTCGTTATATTCCGGGAGATGGCTTTCCCCAAGGTGCTCGAGCAACTGCGGATCGAGGCCGCGCAGCCATTGTTGCGGGCCTGCCCAAAACAGGCAGTAGTCGGCGCATCGTTTTGCACTCGCATAATCGAGAACCGTGGTCGCATACCGTTGCGGATCACGCAGGGAAACGGCGATCACATAGGGCTGCAGGCGCACCAGCTCGTCATAGACTGCCGATGGGGATGCGCCACGGCAATCGATCACGGCGTAATCCCTGGTGGCGAGTTGCGCACGGAAGCGCCACGCCATGCCGTTGTCGGTCAGCAGCGCCAGTCTTGGATGATCCCAACCGTTCGGGACATGCGTTTGCATTCAGCGCTGCCGTGCCTACTTCCCGACCAACGAAAGAATCACTACGTCCTTGCCGGGGTTCTGCCGACGCAGTTCGGCCACGACGTTGGCCTCGCTCGGCGCGCGCACGTAGGCAACGTGCGATTCGCCAATTGCCCCGGTCCCGAGGTTTCGCAGCTTGTACTCGACGCGGTATTCGGACACGACATTCGCGCTCCCGTGCGGTGCGCCAGGGACCAGCGCCGGCAGAAATGCAGTTTGAATACACGCCGCCAGCAACAGGCGCGGCGCAAATTTCGTCATCGATTTCATGGTATCGACCGCCGGAGTACGCGCATGCGCCCATGCCTCGATTTCGCGCAGGCGCAGGTTGAGCTGTCGGCGGCGTTCCTGATCTTTGGTCGTCAGCGACTCAAAAGGGACGTACAGTCTCTCGCGTCTCATGCGTCTCGGCATGTGATAGCAGCATTCATCGCTTCTGGTACACTGCAATATGCAACATACATGCGACAAATTGGGTCGCAACCTTTTGCAGCTACATCGTCTGACTACTATCGTCAGCCGCAATGCGAACCGTGCAATCGCTATGAACGACACATCAAACGCAAGGATAATTTCCTCACAGGACTTTCTGAAAGTATTCGGGTTGCGGTGGGAAGAGCTCTTGAGCCGCATGGAGCAGCGAGCAGTCTTTGGCGCTTATGAGGATGGGAGCCAGTGGACCGCGTGGATGCTAGGAGACGCAAACGAAAAAAAAGTGCCAGTAGATCTCGCTGAATGGATGGGGAAAAAAGGGCTTCTTGGTCTTTGTGGGCAAGATCTTCGTTTTGAGCCGAAGCAAATCCGTAAGGAGGAGAATCGGATTGACATGATGTTTGTAAATGGCGTGAGTCTATTTGGCGGGAATGAGAACGATCCGCACTGGGGGTACGCGTCGCACCTAGCCGTCGTCATCGAACATGAGAACAAGATCAATCTCATCCAGGAAGAAATGTGGAAGCTCCTGTTCTGGCGTGCGCCACTCAAAGTCATCGTTACATACGATCGACCGGGATTGGAGCCATCGAAACGATGCCGAGAGCAATTAAAACGGCTGCTCGATATGCGCAACAAGGTTGATGCTTGCTATTCCGCCAAGGACAACTCTGAATATCTCATCCTAGTTGGCCGACAAGACAGGTCAGATGGCTTGCCTAGCTGGACGTGGACGACGGATTTTCAAACACTACAACCGCTTACAGTCTAGGCGTTCCTCGTCGCTTCTCTCGGTACAAACTCGCCATTCCAATCGCAGCTTCACGAAGGCGAGTTCGAAGCGCCTTCGTATTTTGTACTTCGATCCCGCAACCAAACCCCAACAACCACCACACCAACTGCGGAGTATCGGCCACCGTCGCGGTGACGCGCAGCTTGCCATCCGGCAACACGTCGATCTTCTGATCCTTCGACAGCGGCGTTTCGTAGAGATGCTCGCCGTGTTCGGCTTCGAAAAGCGCGACCAGTTTGATCTTCTTGCCGGAGCCGAACGCCCATTCGCCTTGTTCGATCTGCTCGTCGAGCGAGAAGTGTTTCGGGTAGCGGGCGGCCTCATCGCGCACTTGCGCGAACGAGATGCGATGCAGCGGCAGCATGCGCACGTCCTCGTAGTCGTAGAAGCGGCAGGACAGGTACAGCACCGGCCCGCGCTGCACCAGCGCGAGTGGATGCACGCGCGCCTGCGCATCCGTGCGCTCGCCGCGGCGGCGGTAGCAGATGTCGAGTTGGCGTTCGTGCAGCAGGGCCTCGGTCACCGCGTCCTGCACGCCGGCGTCGATGGACGGCGCGAGCAAGGCCTGCGTTGCCGGCACCGAGCGAACTTTGTCGAGCCAGCGGCGGCTGCGGCGTGGCGCAGGTTCGGCGTCGAGGCGTTGGCGCGCGGCGAGGAAGTACGGGCGCAGTTGTTCGAGCATCGGTGCGGGCAGCAGGTTTTGCAGGTGCTGCTCGGCCATCGCGAGCGTCAGCGCCTGTGCGGGCGTGAGGCCGGGCAGGTCGAGGCTCGGCGCGTCCTTCTGCCAGCTCCAGCCGTAGGGCTTCTCGCGGTCGTCGCAGACGATGGCGAACGCGCCCGACAATTCGTTGAGGTCGCGTTGCAGCGATCGCTGCGTGATCTCGAAACCATCGTCGGCCAGTTTCTCCCGCAACGCTTGCACGGTGACCTTGGCCGGATAGCGCGGCACGCGGCGCAACATGCTCCATTGGCGCAGCAAGGCATCCTGATGCTTGGACATGGTCGCAATCCGGTAGGGCGAGGATGGCATGCGCGGGCGCTGTGCTTCGTTGTGCGCCTTGTCGCATGAAAAGGCGACAATCTGCGTCGCAGGAATCGGCTTGTCAATATGAGTGCCTGAAGCGGTGGCGCAAAGTCCTTGGATTAGCTAATATCTCCATATTGGCTTGTTTGGCGAGGTGTCGCATGAAAACCTTGTCGTCGGTTGAAGCGCAAAACCGCTTTGGTGAATTGCTGGACACCGCGCAGCGCGAGCCGGTGACCATCACTCGCCGCGGCCGCCCTGTCGCCTTTCTTGTTTCACCAGCGGACATGCAGGAGTTGATCGAAGGGCGCGATCGCCGCGCCGCCGCCGTGAAAGCCTATGACGCCTATCGAGCGCGCGTGGCTGGCAAGGTGTCCGCTGCGGCGAAAAAACTGACGGATGCCGACGTGAGCCGGATGGTCGATGCGCTTCGTTGAGCGTGTCGTATTCGACACGAGCACGCTGGTCAGCGCGGCATTGCGTGTCGAATCGACGCCGGCGCAGGCTTTTCGCAAGGCGCTCGCCGGCCATGAAATCTGTACGTCGCCCGACACGTTGCGAAAACTCGAAAACGTGTTGTTGCGCGCGAAGTTCGACCGCTATCTCGATCGCAGCGAGCGTAGTGCGTTTCTCGATCTGTATCGGAAAGTCACGACGTCTTGTGACGTGCGCGAAAGCGCCAAGGCGTGCCGCGATCCCAAGGACGACAAATTCCTAGCGCTGGCCGTTTCCTGCGCGGCCGTCGTTTTGGTCAGCAGCGATCATGATTTGCTCGACCTGCATCCATTTCGCGGCGTCGCGATCATGACGCCTGCGGATTTTCTCGAACACCGACGGCGCTGAGTCTTGGTGTCCGCAACGACAGTGCCCGAAGCCATCGAAATCATCTTTGACGATGCCGACCTGCTGGCGGTGAACAAGCCGGCGGGCTTGCTCGTCCACCGCAGCAAAATCGCCAACGACGAAACCGATTTTTTGATCGACCGGATCAGGCAACAGGCCGGTGCGAATCTGTATCTCGCGCATCGACTCGACCGCGCGACCTCGGGCGTGCTGCTGTTGGCGACGTCGCGCGAGATCGCGGGCGAAATCGGCCGCGCGTTCATGGCGCGTGAGGTGACGAAGAAATATCTCGCGGTCGTGCGCGGCTGGCCGGCGGCCGAGGGCGAGATCGACTATGCGCTGCCCGGCGTGCGCGAGCACGGGCCGCGCAAGCCGGCACTGACGCGCTGGCGCACGCTCGCGACGACGACGGTGCCGATCGAGATGGGGCGTTATCCCGAGCAGCGCTACGCACTCGTCGAAGCGTCGCCGGAGACCGGGCGCTATCGGCAGATTCGCAAGCACTTCCATCACGTCTCGCATCACATCCTCGGCGACACGAGTCATGGCCGCGGCGATCACAACCGGCTGTGGCGCATGCACTTCGGCTTGCAGCGCATGTTGTTGCATGCGTGGCGATTGGAGTTCGTGCATCCGCGCAGCGGCGCGGCATTGTGCATCGAGGCGCCGCTGGACGAGGCGTGGCGGCGAGTGCTGGCGCGCTTCGGCTGGCTCGATGCGCTCGGTATACAATCCACGCGACTCCCGCGGAATTCGCCATGCCTTCCTTCGACATCGTCTCCAAGCTCGACCTGCACGAGTTGACCAACGCGGTCGATCAAGCCAATCGCGAATTGACCAATCGCTTCGACTTCAAGGGCACGGGCGCGGTCTACGAGCGTGAGGAAACCGTGGTGACGATGAAGGCGAAGGCCGAGTTCCAGTTGAAGCAGATGCTCGATATTTTGAAGCAACGCCTCGCCAGCCGGCAGATCGACATCCGCTGCATGGAGGTGGACGATGCCGAAACCAATCTCGCCAGTGCGAAACAGAAAGTGACGCTCAAGCAAGGCATCGAGCAGCCGCTGGCGAAGGAGATCGTGGCGGTGATCAAGGGCGCGAAGTTGAAAGTCGAAGCGCAGATTCAGGGCGACAAGCTGCGCGTGACCGGCAAGAAACGCGACGACCTGCAAGCGGCCATCGCGCTGCTGCGCGCGGCGGAGTGGAAAATGCCGTTGCAGTACGAGAATTTTCGCGACTAGCGTGTTCTCAAGAGAAGTGCGCTTAAGCCCCTCGCCCTCGATGGGCGAGGGTTGGGGAGAGGGTGAGTCTGAGTTCAATAACCTGTCTGGCGCCCCCCCTCTCCCGCGAGGGGAGAGGCAAAAACTCTAGCGTTGCGCCGCCGGTTTGCCGGGCAGCGGCATCGACGTCGGCACGCGCACGGTCAGCTCGGCGGCGACGTCGATGAAGCCGAGCAGTTCGGCGACTTCGCGTGGCGTACGGCCCAGCGAATCGATGGCTTCCGGATCGGCATGCGCGGCGAGCAAGGCGCGAGCAGGCAGCATCAAACCGTGCATCGCGCAGGCATGCAATGGCGAGACGCCGCGATTGTCCTGGCCATTGACGTTGGCGCGGCCGACGAGAAACAGCGAGAGCAGCGATTGCAGGTGCTGTTGATCGCCGACGCTACGCGGTTCCGCGCGCGCGCCGAGCAGCACATGCAAGGCACTGGTGCCGCGCTCGTCGCAGGCATCGAGCTGCGCGCCCTTGGCGATGAGCAGTTCGAGCACTTGCCGCGCGCGTGCGGTGTCGCGCTGGGAGAAAGCGAATTGCGCAGCGGCATGCAACGGGCGCGTACCCCGCTCGTCGTGCGCGTTTGCATCCGCGCCGCGAGCCAGCAGAATCGAGGCGATGTCGGAATAACCCAGGGCCGCCGCAATCATCAGCAGCGTACCGCCACCCGGCACGCGCTGGTCGACGGGCAGGCCGCGATCGAGCAGCAATTCGACGATGTTCGGGCGGTGTGCGGTGATCGCCGCAGACAGGGGTGTTGCACCGTTCGCCGCCGTTTGCGCAAGGTCGGCACCGCGCTCGAGCAACAGGGAAAGCATTTCCACGTTGCCCGCACCGGCGGCGCGCATCAGGGCGCTGGCGCCCTTCGCATCGGGTGCGTCGATCGGCAGACCAAGCTCGATCAGCTTCACCACGGCGGCCGTGTCGCCCCGTTGTGCGGCGGCATGCAGATCCGTCTCGCGCAGCGGGCGCAGCGGTAGCTTCCACGGTGCCCAATCGAGCCAGTGCCGCAGGCCGGTATGTGGTGAAGCCAGGGCAATGCCGAGCGGGGTTTCGCCGTTGGCGGCGGCAAGCTCGGGATCGGCACCCGCGCGGATCAGCGCACGCGTCATCGTCTCGGCCATGCCCGAGGGCAAAGCGAAGGCAGCGAACAAAGGCGAGCGACCGCGCCGGTCGCGCGCGTTCGGGTCGACGCCGCGCGCAAGCAAGGCCAGCGTCGTGCGCACGCTGCCCGCGCCAATGCTGCGTACCAGCAGCGTCTGCCGGTTCGCGTCGGCGGCGAAGATATCCGCGCCGCGATCGATCATCGCCAGAGCGAGCGTTTCGAGTTCTTCGCGACGCTCGGGATGACGCACGAGCGCGTCGAGAATGGGATCGAGCACGCCAACGCCAGTGACTTGCGCGCCGGCATCGAGCGCTTCGCGCAGCGCCGTCAGACTGGTCGGCAATTGCATGAGCAAGGCGCCGACGAGCGTGGCGCCGCCGGACAGGCGTGCATTTGTATCCAGTCCGTGATCGAGCAGCCACAACCGCGCGGTCGGGTTGCCGTGCGCGGCGAGATCGACGAACATCTGCGCGCGTTGCGTCATCGGCCAGCCGTGTTGCACGTCGGCGAAATCCTCGGCGATCTGCCAATGGCCGAACCGCAATGCATCGAGCAAGTGAGCGGGCGAATCCGGGCGCGCGAGCGCCGTCGGCGCCGCCGGTGCATCGACGCTGGCCGGCAATGCGTACTCCGGATCGAGCAAGGCGACGCTGCGCCAACGCCCTGCCGCAGCGGCAAAGTCGACCGCGCGCTTTCCTTCCGGCGTGGCGGTCGCTGGTGATGCGCCAAGGGCAAGCAGGCGCGCAACGCCATCGTCGTCGGCATGGATCGATTCGGCCGCAAACATCAACGCGGTACGGCCGACGTGATCGGTTTGTTCCAGCGCAGGCGCGTGTGCCCCGAGCACGTCGAGGGATTCGGTCGCACCGGCAAGCGCCGCCTCCATGAGGGCGGTGACGCCAAGAGAGTCGGCGGCATCGATGACAGCACCGGATTTGAGCAACAGCGCGGCGATATGCGCGTTGTCGTGTTGCGCGGCGATCGCGAGCGGTGCGCGTCCGTGGCGATCGACGATGTCGACGCGCGCACCGCGTTTGAGCAGCAGCTTGACGATGTCGGTGTCGTCGTCGGGCGTGGCGGCGGCGGCGATCAAGGCCGGCACGGCGTGGGCGATTTCAATGCCGGCGCGACGTTCGAGCAGGAAGCGCACGAGGTCGACGCGCCCCGCAGCACAGGCGACGCCGAGCGCCGTGTAGCCTTCGCGATTCACGGCATCGATCGGCGCCGATGCGTCGCAAAGCAGAGCGGCGACGGTCGGCTCGGCCACACGCACGGCGAAATGCAGGGGCGTGTTGCCGTCGGCGTCCGTGCAGTTCGGATCGGCACCGTTGGTCAGCAACGTCGTGACCACATCGGGCCGACCGAGGTAGCTGTCGCGCGTCGCCGCGATCAACGGCGCCAGCCCGGCATGAGAGCGATTGAGATCGGCGCCCTTGCCGATGAGCGCACGCAGCAAGGCCAGGTCGCGGGCGACGCAGGCGAGAACGACGACCGAGCGTTGATCGCGATCACCCGGCCCCGGCACGGAATTCGGGTTGGCGCCCTGCTCGAGCATGAGGAGTGCGCCCGCACCGTCGCCCGCCCGCGCGCAACGCAACAAGCGCGCGTCGAGTTCGGCGGCATCCGGTTGCGCTGCCGGTGGCGGCGCCGATGGCGCGGGCTCGATCGACAGACTCGGCGGAAGAATGTCTTCGCGTGTCGTCGGTGCGGGCGCCGGTTCGGCCTCCGCGGGCTCGCGTCGCAGCAACAGATCGCGCTGTTCGACGATCGCCCTGAGGCCTGCCCGGGCGATGAACCATTGCGCGATCGGCGCGAGCAACAGCGCGTAAATGCCGAGGGCGATGCGGCGATCGATGTCGGGTAGCGCCACGGCGATATCGCCCAGGGCGAACGCACCGAAGGTCAACGAGAACAGCGCCAACGACACGATCAGTCCTTGCGGGAAGAACAACTCTTCGCGCGCCGTCAAGCGATGGGCGAGATCGACGCTGCGTTCGACCGTGGCGATCGCGCCAAGCCGCGTGCGTGCGAGGGGTAACAGGTCGAACGCTGCGGCAAGTCCGAAGGCAGGCCATGCGCGCCACGGTGCAAGCAGCAGAACGAATGCCGCCGCCGACAACAGCAACGCCGTGACCAGCGAGGCATCGGCAAGCGCAAGCCGCACCGGAAAGAATGCCACGATCGCAAAAACTCCGGCATAGACCCCGCTCAAGAGGAAGCAGGCGACGCCGCCGGGGGCAAGGCGCGCGGCGAATCCGCTGCGACTGGCGGGGCGCATGGCGTGGATGATTGCCGCCATGGTCAAGGCGTTGCCGAGGATCAGCACGAGCACGATCGTAGGGTGGCGAACCAATACCGCCAGCGCATACGCAACCAGGGCGGGTAGGAAGCAAGCAAGATCGACGAGCAGGTTTTGCGGGCGCCCTCGGCGAGGTTTCGACATTGCCATCCGTCTGCGCTGTGGAAATCGGTGCGAGTATACCGGCAAACTGCGCAGCATCTGTTAGCGGTGCATAACGAATGCCGACGGGCGCGAATCGTTGCAGAATAGCCCGCGTACGGCGATTCGATCGCACATCCTCGCACTCCTCCAGGTCCGCATGATGCGCAACGCGTTTTTTCCGATATTCGCAACGTTGGTTCTCGCCACGACGGCGTTCGCGGCGCGATTCGATGCACCGATGCCAGCCTCGCCGTTCACCGACTTTCGTCAGCAATCGCCCGGTGTCACGCACAGAATCCGTGCGCAGGATCTTCCCGCGCCATTCGCGACGCGCGCCGTCGGCAACGGGCCGCACATGGTGACGCGTCCCGTCGATGCGTGGCCCAAAGCGCCGCCGGGATTCAAGGTCGAGTTGTTCGCATCGACCTTGAAGAATCCCCGTCAGATCCGGCGGGCACCGAATGGCGACATCTTCGTCGCCGAAACGGCGGCCGGTCGCATTCGCCTGTTTCGAGGCACCGACGCCGACGGCAAGCCGAAGCAGGTGGAAGTTTTCGCCAGCGGCCTCGACGCCCCGTTCGGGATGGCGTTCTACCCGCCCGGCAGCGACCCGCAGTGGCTGTATGTCGGCAATGTCAATGCGGTGGTGCGTCTGCCGTATCGCAATGGCGACCTCACCGCGCATGGCCACCCGGAAACGCTTCTCGACCTGCCAGATGGCGGTCACACGACGCGCGATCTCGCCTTCTCCGTCGACGGAAAGCGCTTGTTCGTGGCCATCGGCTCGGCTTCCAATGTCGATGATCCGGATACGACGCCAGCCGAGCGCGGTCGCGCGAACATCCTCGTCGTCAAACCCGATGGCAGCGATAAAAAAATATTCGCCGCCGGCATCCGCAACCCGGTCGGCCTCGCGGTCGATCCGCAATCCGATGAGTTGTGGACCAGCGTCAACGAGCGCGACATGCTCGGCGACAACCTCGTGCCCGACTACATCACCCGCGTGCAGGAAGGCGGTTTCTACGGCTGGCCATGGTGGTACATCGGCGCGAATCAGGATCCGCGTCATGCCGGCAAGCATCCCGAACTCAGGGACAAAGTCATCGTGCCAGACGTGTTGATCCAGCCGCACAATGCCTCACTGGGCCTCACGTTTTACGATGGCGCGCAGTTTCCCGCCGAGTATCGTGGCGATCTTTTTGCCGCCGAGCACGGCTCCTGGAACCGAGCGGTGCGCACGGGGTACGAACTCATCCGCATACCGCGCCACGGCAACGCGCGAGCGAGTGGGGAATATCAGGATTTCCTGACCGGCTTCGTCCTCGACGATGGCACGGTCTGGGGTCGCCCGGTTGGCGTCGCGGTGGCCGCGGATGGCGCGTTGCTGGTCACCGACGATGGCTCGGGATCGATCTGGCGCGTGAGCTACGCGCCAGATCAACGTGCAGCGCACAAACACTAGGCACGCGCGGGCACTTCGCCTACCATGCCCGCCGTCCGGGCCTATAGCTCAACGGTTAGAGCAGAGGACTCATCGAAAGGTGCCGCCGTGCGGAAACGTGCGGACGGGAACGGGATGAATTCAGGGAAACCGCAGCGGCAGCTTGGATCAAGAGCTGGCCGGCGGCAATCCTGAGCCAAGCCGGCGGTACACCGTCGGAAGGTGCAGAGACTACCTGAGGGCTTCAGCGCCCTTGATCACAGGCATCGAGCGTCCCGCACCCCAGCAACGTCACGTTGCGGGTGAAGAGATAGTCCGCGCCGGATGGAAACATCCGGGCCACGCGAATCCTTTGGTTCCAGGTTCGAATCCTGGTGGGCCCACCAAACACACTTCCCCCGATCTACCGGAATAGCCAACAAACCGCGCCACGACGCGGTTTGTTGTTGCTCGCATTTGCCGCAGCCTGCTTTGGGCTTGGTGATGGATCGGGTTGATCCATCCCGAATAATTCGTGTACTATATGGTGCATTAAAAGTGGAGTGCTGGGTTTTTGAACTTTTTATCTGTCTTAGCACTCTCATATCCAGAGTGCTAAACTGCACCCCAATGGAGGCGAAAATGTCCCACGCTACCGCTTTGGTTGCCAACAACCTGCCGATTCCGAATGCGCTCGGCAGTCTGGATTCGTACATCACCGCCGTGCATCGTTTTCCGGTGCTCAGTGTGGAAGAAGAACAGTCACTCGCCAAAAGCTATCGCGCGAGCGAGGATCTCGCCGCGGCGAAGAAACTGGTCATGGCGCACCTGCGCTTCGTCGTCCACGTCGCGCGCGGCTACTCGGGCTATGGTCTTCAGATCGGCGATTTGATCCAGGAAGGCAACATCGGCCTGATGAAGGCGGTCAAGCGCTTCGACCCGGACATGGGCGTGCGTCTGGTCTCGTTCGCCGTGCATTGGATTCGCGCCGAGATGCACGAGTTCATCCTGCGCAACTGGCGCATCGTCAAGGTCGCCACGACCAAGGCGCAGCGCAAGTTGTTCTTCAATCTGCGCAAGTCGAAGAAGCGCCTGGGCTGGATGAACAACGCCGAAGTGCAAGCGGTGGCCAAGGATCTTGGCGTGACCACGGCCGACGTGCTCGAAATGGAAGCCCGCTTGTCGGGACACGATATCGCTTTCGAAGCGCCCGCCGATGCCGACGAGGACGCCAAGCCCGCACCCGTCGCCTACCTCGTCGACGACCACGCCGATCCATACCATGCGCTCGAAAACGAGAACCAGGAAGACGCCGATCTCGGCACGCTGAAAAACGGTCTGGCCAAACTCGATGCGCGCTCGCGCGACATCATCCAGCGCCGCTGGCTCAAGGACGGCGACAAGGCAACCCTGCAGGAATTGGCCGACGAGTACAAGGTGTCGGCCGAGCGCATCCGCCAGATCGAAGTCGGTGCGATGAAAAAGATGCGCGCGTTGTTCGCGTAAGTCGGGTGCGCTGGTCGTTGGCTGCCGCTTTCGACAAAAACATCGTTCCATCTCTGCCTCGAACGGCCCGGAAATTGTCTGGGCCGTTTGCTCATCCGCACTCGGCAAGGCTCAACCGGCTTCCGGCTCGTCTTCGCCGCCAGACGCTCCCAACTGGGGATGGCCGATGATGATCCGCGCGGCACGCTGGTAACTCCAATACGCCACCGCCCAATTGAGCAACACGACAAGCCGGTTGCGGAAGCCAATCAGAAAAAACACGTGCGCGGCCAGCCAGAACCACCAGGCAAGCACACCGGACAGTTTCAAGCCGTACACATCGACGACCGCCGCCATGCGCCCGATCGTGGCCAGGTTGCCGTCGTCGCGGTAGCGAAATGGCGGTGGCGTGCGTCCCGCCAGACGGTCGCGAATCGCTCGTGCGACGTGTTTACCCATCTGCTTCGCCGCCGGCGCGACGCCGGGCACGGGCTTGCCATCCTGTACGACGGTGGCGAGATCGCCGGCAACAAAAATCTCCGGGTGCCCGGGCACGGAAAGATCGGGCAGCACGCGCACGCGCCCCGCGCGATCGAGTTCGACGTCGAGCGAGCGCGCCAGCGTCGATGCCGCAACGCCCGCAGCCCAGATGACGGTACGCGCCGGCACGAAAACGCCGCCCGAACGATAGCCTTGCGCATCGATCGCCTCGACGGGCATGCCGGTCATGACCTCGACGCCAAGACGTTCGAGTTGCGCACGCGCTTTCGCCGACAGCGATTCCGGAAAGCTCGACAGAATGCGTGGTCCGGCTTCGATCAGACGCACCCGCGCCGCCGCGGGATCGATGTGCCGAAACTCGCGTTTCAATGTGTGCCGTGCGATCTCGGCCAGGGTGCCGGCCAATTCGACCCCGGTCGGGCCGCCGCCGACAATCGCGAAGCTGAGCCACGCCGCGCGTTTGGTCGGATCGATTTCCGCCTCGGCGCGCTCGAATGCGAGCAGCAGGCGCCGGCGCAGCAGCAGAGCATCGTCCAGCGTTTTCAGGCCCGGCGCGAACGGCGCCCAGTCGTCGTGGCCGAAATAGGCATGCGTCGCTCCGCTTGCGAGCAACAAGGTGTCGTATTCGGCGCTGCCACCGTCGTCGCAATGCACACGCCGCGCGGCGACATCGACGCGCTCGACGCGGGCCATGCGCACCTCGACATTGCCTTGCTTGCGCAAGATATGTCGCAGTGGCGCGGCGATGTCGGGTGAGGACAGCCCCGCCGTGGCGACCTGATACAGCAACGGTTGGAACAGGTGATGATTGGCACGGTCGATCAACAGAATGCTGACGGGCGCGGAGCGCAGCGCACGCGCGGCCCAGAGTCCGGCGAAACCGCCGCCGACGATGACGATCCGAGGGGATGCCGTTGCCATGCATGCATCCTAGCGTTTTGCTGCGGCGCAAGAAAGCGCTTCGGGCTCAGTACAAATCCACGGGATCGACATCGAGCGACCAGCGCACGCGTCGCGCCTCGCGCAGCGCACGCACGTTCGAAATCCAGTTGGGCAGGAACGCATGCAGATGCGCGCGCTCGGTCGCGCCGAGCAGCAATTGGCCGCGCTGCAAACCGGCGCGGCGCGGCATCGGTGCGGGCATCGGGCCGAGCAGGCTGACGCCGTCGGGGTTGCCCGCTTGGCGAGCGGCGATGAGAAGGAATTCGTCGACTCGCCCCTGCTGCTGCGCCTCGGCACGCAATAACGCGAAATGTGCGTACGGCGGCAACTCCGCCGCCTGACGTTCGCGCAGCATGGCTTGAGCGGCAGCGGCATAGCCATGGCTGAGCAAGGTGCGCAACAGAGGATGATCGGGATGGTGCGTTTGCAGCCAGACCTGCCCCGGCTTCAGCGCGCGACCTGCGCGGCCTGCAACCTGCACGACGAGTTGCGCCAGACGTTCCTCGGCACGAAAGTCGACGCTGAACAGGCCCTCGTCGACACCGACGATGACGACCAGCGTGAGGTTCGGCAAGTCGTGGCCTTTCGCCAGCATTTGCGTGCCGACGATCAATGCGGAACGATCGGGAGTGAGCGCGTCGAGCAGCGCGCCGAAAGCGTGTTTGCGTCGCGTCGTCTCGCGATCGATGCGCACCAATGGCGTGGATGGGAACAATTGCGCAAGCGCCGCCTCGATGCGCTCGGTGCCGAAACCTTGCGCAGTCAAGTGTACATTGCCGCATTGTGGACAAGTGGATGGAACGCGTTGCTCGGCCGCGCAATGATGGCAGCGTAACTGCGCGGCGCCGCGATGCCAGGTCAGCGGCTTGTCGCAGCGCCCACAGGCTGCATGCCAGCCGCATTGGCGGCAGGTCAAAACAGGTGCATAGCCGCGGCGGTTGCGAAACACCAGCGCCTGCTCGCCGCGTTCGAGGCAAGCTCGCAGCGCGGCAACCGTCTCCTGCGCAAGCCCATGTTGCAGCGGTTTGCCGCGCAGATCGACGAGATGGAACTGCGGCAGACGCGCCGCGCCCGGGCGCGCGCCGAGGTGCAGCTTCCGATAGCGCCCGGACTCGACATTGGCCAACGTCTCCAGCGACGGCGTTGCCGTGCCGAGCACAACGGGCACTCCCAGCGCGCGGGCCCGCACGAGGGCGAGATCGCGTGCGGAATAACGCCAACCTTCCTGTTGCTTGTACGAGCCATCGTGCTCTTCGTCGACGACGATCAATGCGGCACGCGGCAGCGGCGCGAACACGGCCGAGCGCGTGCCGATCACGACATCGGCCTCGCCGCGTGCGGCGGCCAGCCAGGCGCGCGTGCGCTCGCCGTCGGCAAGGCCGGAGTGCAGCACCTCGATGCGCGCAGCGAGGCGTTCGCGAAAACGACGCAAGGTCTGGGGCGTCAAACCGATTTCGGGCACGAGCACCAGCGCCTGCCCGCCACGCGCCACGACCTGTTCGATCAGAGCGAGATAGACCTCGGTTTTGCCGCTGCCGGTAATGCCTTCGAGCAACGTTGGCGCGAAGCGCCCGAAACAGGCGGCGATCTCGGCGATCGCCGCCGCCTGCTCCGCATTCGGCGCCGGCCCGGGGATCGAAGCCTGCCGCAGTGTGCGCACGGCCAACGTCGTCATCGTAATGAGGCCGCGTTGGCGCAGGTTCGCCGCTGCGCTGCGCCAACCCGGCAGGCGCGCATCGAGTTCCGCATGGCGAAGGGGGCCGGCATCGAGCAGATCGAGCAACGTCGCCGCCCGCGACCCCGCGCGAGGACGGTTTTGCGCAGCGCCATCGACCCGCATCACGGCGCGCTCGGTCGGCGCGACCGGGACAGGTCGCGCCGTGCGCAAGCCGACCGGCAAGGCCGTGTCGAACACTTCGCCGAGCGGGTGCTGGTAATAACGTGCCGCCCACACCAACGTTGCCGTCAGCTCGGGGGTGATCAGCGCCGTTTCATCGAGCAGGCGCGAGGCCCGCTTGAGTTTGCGTGCATCGACCGCGCTGTCGCCCGCACGGCCAAGCACGACGCCGACTCGCATGCGCCCGGCGAACGGCACGGCGAGACGCGTGCCGATCGCCACCGTCTCGGCGTCGACGCCCCATGGCGGCAGATAGTCGAAACACTGCGCCAACGGCACCGGCACCGCTACCTGAAGCACCGTTTGCATGGCGCAATTTTCCGTGATGGGAACGACGCTTTCAATGCGGGATCATCGGTTGGGACACAATGCTGATTTCAGCCTCAACTTTGATGGCCAACCCATCGTCTTTATTGAAAAATTTGTCTTATCCACAGTGCTTGTGGATAACCCTGTGGAAGAGCCCATGAATCGACCAGCGAAAAGCGCATGGTACTGCGCCATTCTTCGTCTTGGCGAATCTTTGACCAATTTGTAATAATTTCTATAAATCAAATGCTTGCAATATTATTTTGGACTAAAATTTGAGCCGAAGTGGACTGCGTTGCAACATGGCTCGAATACGCTCGCTTGTGTATAAGCCTCGCCAAGACAGGCACAGGATGGCTGTCGCAGTCAACCGCTTTCGACTCTGCGCGTTGTTCCCCCCGTGACGCATGCAAGGTGGAAATCATGACCGCGATCGCTGGCACAATGGCAGCCCCTTCTTCGGATCTCGTACTCCGCGTGGATGCGACCGACACGAATCAGCGCGCACTCGACCTGTTCCTGCGCGGTATCGAACGGCGCGCCTTGCGCATGGCCGAGTTCGCCTGCGGCAATCGCGACGACGCCCTCGATCTGGTTCAGGATGCGATGTGCGCTTTCGTCAAGAATTATGCCGCCAAACCGCAAACCGAGTGGGCGCCGCTGTTCCATCGCGTGCTCGACAGTCGATTCAACGATTTTCATCGTCGCCGCAACGTGCGCAGCCGCTGGCTGGCGGTATTCGATCGCAAGCACGACAATGACGACGATGCTTTCGATCCGGTCGAACAAGCCGAGGATGCGCAAGAACCTGGTCCGATGCTGCGCCTTGCCGGCAACGAAGCCGGCAAGGCGCTGGATGCCGCGCTGAAAGCATTGCCGCTGCGCCAACGTCAGGCATTTCTCTTGCGCATGTGGGAAGGCTTCGATGTGGCAACGACGGCGCAAACCATGGCTTGCAGCGAAGGCAGCGTGAAAACGCATCTGTCGCGTGCGCTGACCGCTCTGCGGCGCGCACTGGAGGATCACCAATGAACGACAAACATCCCCTGAACTGGGTCGATCAGGCCACGAACCTGCTCGACGAATCCGCTCGCGATCTCGATGCGGCGACGCTCTCGCGACTCAATCGCGCGCGCCAGACAGCGCTGGAACAACATCGTCGGCCACGCACTGCGGGCATCTGGTTGCTGCCGGCCGGACTGGTCAGTGCCTGCATGCTTTTGCTTGCGGTGTCGTTCTGGCAGCCGCACTCTCGCCACGATTCGCCCGCCTCGGCAGCCACGACAACGGCGGTTGCGACGCTGAGCGATACCGAAGTCGCCAGCGAGGACGCTACGCCGGAGTTCTATCAGGATCTCGATTTCTACGCTTGGCTCGATGCTCAAAAGGGCGGTGACGGTTGAACGCATCGCGTGCCCTCATCCTGGCCGTCGCCTTCGCATGCAGTACCGGTGCGATGGCACAGCCGTCGACGGCTGTGCCATCGCCAGCGCCAGCGCAGGCTCCGCTGGCGCCAAAACCCTGGGCGAACTTGACCGCCTCACAGCAGGCCGTGCTCGACTCCGCGCACGGCATCTGGGACGAGCTCACGCCCGATGTGCAAGCGCGCCTCGCCCAAAGCGCGCAACATTGGCCGAAATGGAACGATGCGCAACGTGAGCAGTTCAGCAAACGCCTGAACAAATGGGTCGACATGCCCCCCGCGCAACGCACCAAACTGCGCGAACGCTATCAGCAGTTCCACGATTTACCCCCCGAACAACAAGCGCGTCTGATCAATGCCTTCAAGCGCTTCGACGCGCTGCCTGCCGCAGAACGCGCTCAGTTGCGCGAACGCTTCGAGCGCATGAGTCCGGCCGAACGCAACGCGTTTCTCGCCGGCGCCAGCGTACAAGGCCGCGCGGGTGGTATTCGCGATGTCATGCAATCGGCTCCACCCGCCGAGCGCAAGGCCATGCGCGAAAAACTCGAAAGTCTCTCCCCCGAACAACGACAGGAATTCATCAAGCGCTGGCACAGCCTGCCCGAGACGCAACGCGAGGATTTTCGTCGCCAGATGTTGAAGGAAGCGTCCGCGCCACACAGCATTCCTGCGCCGCACAGCATTCCGACTCCTCACATCAACCAGGCTCCACGCGTCAAGCATTGATCGCGTCGCGTCGCGCACATGCGTCGATGCCGCTATAGTCGCGCCTGGCTCATTTCTTCCGGTCGCACATGTCCAACGCCGTTGCTGCTGCCGCTTCGGCATTCGATACCCCGCGCCGCTGGCGCATCGCCGGCCTCGCGTTCGCGTTTGCGCTCGGAGTCGGCTGTTTTGCCCCCGGGCTGCGCGCGTTTTTCGCCCAGGACGACTTCGCCTTTCTCGCTCTGGTGCGCTTGCTGCATCAACCGTGGTTGCTGTTCATCCACAACCATTTCCCGGACTACGCTTATTTTCGTCCACTCGGCGTGCTGATTTGGTGGTCGGTCGCCGCCGTCGCGGGCAGTGCCGCTTTGCCGCAGTACGCAACCAATCTCGTTTTGCATCTTGCCTGCGTTGCCGCATTGTATACTTTGCTGCAACGCCTGCGGCACAACGCCCCACTCAACCCCGTCTGGGCAGCGCTCTATGCCGCGCATCCGCTCGCGATCGGCACGGCGCTATGGCTGTCGGACCGTTTCGATCTGCTGACCACACTGTTTTCCCTCATCGCCCTCAGCGCGGCGCTCGCACACGTCGAACGTCCGCGTGCCACGACCCTGACGGCGATGCTCGCTGTGCTGCTGCTCGCCTTGTTGAGCAAAGAACTCGGCGTCGTCGCCGCCGCCGCCCTCTTCGCGGCCGTCGCATTGGCGCCGCGCGTACAACTCCCCCTGCGCCAGCGCGTGGGAGCGCTCGGCGCGATCCTCGCAGTGACCCTGGGCTGGCTCGCTTACCGGCACGTGATGCTGGCGACGCCGCTCGGCGGCGGCTTGCGCTTGCCCGCCACCGCCGTCTTCCTCGACGGCTTCTGCAACTGGCTGCGCACCGGTGCCGCGTATCTGTTCGCGGATCCACGCGCCGCGCGATGGAGCGCGATTGCGCTGGCCTGCGCCGGAGCCGCGTGGAGTGTTGCCGGGCTCGCCATCGCGAAAATCCGGGGCGCCGGCACGCCGCGGCTCCACGTTGCCGTCGCTTTGTTTACGCTGATTTTGTTGCCCGGTCTCGTACAGGCACCCGTGGCCTACAAACATCTCGCAGGCACGCTCGGCGCGGATGCCTTTTTTTTCCACCTCATCGTGCCTTCGCGGTTCTTTCATTTGAGTTTTGCCGCCCTTGTCTGCACGTTGGCGTTGCTCACAACGCCACGGTCGCGCACCGGATCGGTTTGGCCTTTGCGCCTTGGCGCGAGCGGGCTTGCGCTGGCACTGCTCGCCTGCGCGCCGCTATCGCACCGCCTCGCGCACGACTATGCCAGCGGCACGCGCAAGGATGCCGCCGCACTCGCGGCGGTCGAGCGCGCGCTCGATCGCAGCGCCATCCCCACTCACGGTTGCCAGATCTATTTTCTGCACACCGCCTCGCTGTGGGGTTTCGACGGTTACAGCGATGCCATCGCCAAAGGACTGGCGGCGCAACCCGAGCGTCTGGCTCACTGCCTGATCGCCACCGAACGACCGCCCTACGTGTACTTCATTCGTGCCGAAAGCGTATCGCCCGCCGACTATCGTCCATTGCATCCGCTCGCATTCGCCGGCAAACGCTTTCCCACCCTTGCCATCGGTGATGTCGAGGCGATCTACCTGACCATGGGTGCGGATATCGCCAATGCGATTCCCGCGACTGCGATGTTTCTCGACTATCGCGACGGCGCATTCGTCGATGTCAGTGCCGCCGTGCGCAACGGCGAACTCAAAGTCGACTTCGCAACGACGAAACCCGACTGACGTCGTATACGGCGCGGTCGGTGCCCACCCGTATCGCAACGGTTATACCGTCGCCAGACTCACCAGAAATGCCGCTGCCGCGCAGAACCCGATCAGGATCGTGTAGCCAAAGCCGATCATCGCGTACTTGACGAGCGTCATCGTCCACCCTTGCCGATACACCCGCTTCTGCATGATCAACAGGTAAATCGGCACCCACCAGCCCATCGCGAACAGCATCCAGTTCAACGGCGTGGCCAGCCACATTGCGGCGCCCGTCGTTCCCATCGCCCATTCTTTCGCCATGGCGACGAGCACGATCAGGAACAAAGACTGAAAGATGAAAGCGTGACTGTGCAGCGCGACGATCATGTGTTCCATGTACAACCGGCGCTTGAAAATGTAGAAAATCTTCAGCATCAGGGCGAATACCGGCATCAGCACGAACAGCGTTTGCGGCAGGGTTCCGATTGCGCCAACGATCAGCGGCTTGGGGTCTTTGCCGAGTTTGGCCAGATTGTCCTGGGTATGGACGAGCAGTTGATTGGCCTTGTCGTCGAAGAATTTCGGCCCGCCGAGGTGCACCGGATTGCTTTTCGAATCCCAGGTCTTGCCTGCCACTTTCAGATTGAAGTTATCGCTCTCCGGGTCTGGCGGCACGGGCGTTCCGTTGGTTTTTGCTTGCTCGACTTTTTCCAGGTACTCCAGCCGTTTGTCGGCTTGCTTCTGGATTTTCCGCGTGGCTTTTTCGAACCCTTTTCCGGCGAGGTCGGGGCTCGTCGATCTCGCTTTTTGCAACGCGGCCAACGCCACATCGCGCTGTTTGGCGAGATCTTCCACGCTCATTGCCTTGCCGATCGCATCGACCGCATCCGCTTTCACGCCAAGGTCGACATCGCCGATGGCGAACTGCATCAGAAAAAACGCGAGGATGCTGAAGAAAAAATACAGCCGAAACGGCGTGACGTAGCGCACCCGGCGCCCGTCGAAATATTCATTGGTGAGGAAACCGGGGCGCAGATACAGCGGCACGATCGTGCGGAAGATGCGCGAGTCGATGTTGAGAATGGTGTCGGCGGCATCGGCAAGAATGCTCGACAAGTGCCGCACCATGCCCTTGACCGGTTGCCCACAGACGTAGCAGTGCGGGCCAAGCAGTTCGGCGCCACAATTCGCGCAGAGGCTCTTCGCCGCTGCGGACTGACTGCCTTCGGCTTCTGCGGAAAATTCTGCGTCGCGCGAGGCTTCGGCCTTCTCGGTGCCCGCGGGCATCAATGGCACGGGTGGTAGGGGGGTGATCGGTGCGGCGTCTTCGGGCGGCGGATTCGTCATGGCGCGCATGCTAGCGCGGATTGTCATCCGAATGGCAACGCCGGAGCGCGGCTCGATCCTTGTGGTTGCGCATGGGCTAGACTAGGCCTCCGTCGTCCGCCATTCCCACTCATGACCCTCTCTCCTGCCGCAGCCATTGCGGCTGGCTCCGTGCCGACGCCGTTCCGCCGCGAGTTGCGCGACACGCTGATCCTCGCCTTGCCGTTGATCGCAGGCCAGCTCTCGGCGATCGGCATGAATGTCGTCGACACACTGCTCGCCGGACACTACAACGCGCACACACTCGCTGCTGTCGCGGTCGGCGCCAGCATCTGGTCAATCGCGATCGTGACCGGCATCGGCGTGATGATGTCGGTGCCGCCGAGCGTGGCCCAACTGCATGGCGCGGCCCGCCGTGCGGAAATCGGCCCGCTGTTTCGCCAGGCGCTGTGGATGGCCTTGCTGCTCGGCCTCGGCTTGTTGATGTTCATTCGCTTTGTCGGGCCACACCTGCTCGGCAGGTTCGGTGTCGATCAGGGCATCGTGGCGGACACGACGAAATTCATTCGCGCCGTGGCCTGGGGCGCACCAGCGCTGACCCTGTACTTCGCCATGCGTGGTTTGTCCGAAGGTTTGTCTCTGACTCGACCGACGATGTACTTCGGCCTGCTCGGCCTCGTCGTACTCGCCCCGATCGGCTACACCCTGATGTACGGCAAACTCGGCTTTGCGCCGCGCGGCGCCGAAGGCTCGGGCGAGGCGACGGCGTTCGTGCTCTGGGTCGAGGTGATCGCGTTCGCGCTGTATCTGAACCGGCATCGCAACTATCGCGACATTGCTCCGTTCGCGCATCTGGAAGCACCGCGTTGGCGCGAGATCGGTGCATTGCTGCGTCTCGGCGTGCCGATGGGCATTGCCCTGATGATGGAAGCCGGTCTGTTCGTCTGCACCGCGCTCTTGATCGCCTCGCTGGGTGCGATCACCGTGGCCAGTCACCAGGTGGCGATCAACGTCGCCTCGATCACGTTCATGGTGCCGCTGGGTCTGGCCATGGCGACGACGGTGCGCGTCGGCAATGCGGTCGGTCGTGGCGATGCGCATGGCATTCGCGCCGCCGGGCTCGCCGGCATGGCGCTCTCGCTCGGCACGCAATTCATCGCCTCCTCCGCCATGGCGCTGTTCCCGCGGGCGATCGCGCACGCCTACACCGACGACGCGGCGGTTGCGACGCTGGCCGCGCAATTGTTGATACTCGCTGCGGTGTTCCAGTTTTCCGACGGTATCCAGGTCACCGCCGGCGGTGCGCTGCGCGGACTCAAGGACACGACCATGCCGATGATCATCACCGTGCTCGCCTACTGGGCGATCGGCATGCCGCTGGGTTACTGGTTGGCATTCAGACAGGGCTTCGGCGCGCGCGGCATGTGGATGGGGCTGGTCGCCGGATTGACCGCCGCTGCCGTGCTGCTGACCTTGCGTTTCCTGCGCGCAAGTCGCACGACGAAGGCATGACCTGCGGCGCATGCGCAGCGTCGGTTATTGCGCTACGCTTTCGGCATACCACGCATTGCGCCAATGCCACGGTGTGATGAGCGACAACGGTTTCGATGAGGATGATCCATGGCTGAAAAACCCCGCGGCGTGTTCGCTACCTTGCTTGTCTGGGCTTGGAGCTTGTTCAATTTCGTGCGCCGCCTCGTGTTCGGCACCATCGCTCTGTTTCTGCTGCTCGTTTTTCTGATGGCCTGGCGCCTGGGTGGCGGCGGCAGCGGCACGCTCGAAGAGCGCACCGCACTCGTGCTCGATCCCAGGGGCAGCATCGTCGAACAATACAGTTCCGATCCCGCGCAGCGTGCGCTCGCTTCGGTTGCCGGACAGAAAACCCGCGAAGTGCAGTTGCGCGACATCCTGCGTGCGATCGACGACGCCGCAGCGGACAAGCGCATCGAGCGCCTGGTCATCGAACCCGACGGCATCGCCTCGGCCGGCATGGCCACCTTGCATGAGATCGGCGCTGCGATCGAACGTTTCAAGGCAGCCGGCAAGGATGTCGTTGCCGTTTCCAATTCCATGAGTCAGGGCCAATACCTGCTCGCGGCGCACGCCAATCGGATTCTCCTGCATCCCGACGGCGACCTGCTGCTCGAAGGCCTCGGCCGCTATCGCACCTACTACAAGGACGCGCTGGATTGGCTCGGCGTCGATGTGCATTTGTTCCGCGTCGGCGAGTACAAATCCTATGCCGAACCGTACATCCGCAACGACGCTTCGCCGGAATCGAAGGAAGCCGATTTGTTCTGGATGAATGGCGTATGGAACGACTATCTCGCCGAAGTCGCCACCGCACGCAAACTCGATGCGAAACAGCTCGCAGCGCAGATCGACGCCTTTCCGTCGGCGCTCAAATCCGCGAACGGCGATCTGGCCAAACTCGCGCTCGACAGCCACCTCGTCGACCAACTCGCCACACACGACGAGGCGGAGCGGCTGTTGATCGACAAAGGCGTCAAACAGGACAACAGTTATCGCAAGATCGATTTTCGCGACTACGTCGATCTCGTGCAGCGCGAGCATCCCGTGGATGCGCGGCCGCAAATCGGCATCGTCGTCGCACAGGGCGAAATTCTCGACGGCGATCAGCCTGCGGGTTCGGTCGGCGGCGAATCGACCGCCAAACTGCTGCGCCGGGCGCGTGAGAACAAGAACGTCAAGGCCGTGGTGCTGCGCGTCGCATCGCCGGGCGGCAGCGCGTTCGCATCCGAACTGATTCGCCGCGAAGTGGAGTTGACTCGCGCCGCCGGCAAGCCGGTCGTCGTTTCGATGGGCGACGTCGCCGCCTCGGGCGGTTATTGGATTTCGATGGACGGCGAGACGATCTTCGCCGATCCCACCACGATCACCGGCTCGATCGGCATCTTCGGCCTGTTCCTGGATTTCCCCAAGGCGCTGGCGAAAATCAACGTGCATACCGACGGCGTCGGCACGACCGCGCTGGCAGGTGCGCTCGATCCGCGCCGCGCCCTCGACCCGAAAGTGGGCGAGGTGATCCAAAGCATCATCGACAAAGGCTATCGGAATTTCATCGGCAAAGTGGCCGCGGCGCGCAAGAAGAAACCCGAAGACATCGATGCGATCGCGCGCGGTCGCGTGTGGAGCGGCGCGCAGGCGAAAGAACGCGGCCTCGTCGACCAGCTCGGCGGCTTGCGCGAAGCCACGGCGGCGGCCGCGAAGTCGGCCAATCTCGGCGACAACTATCAGGTACGCTACGTCGAGAAATCGCTGTCGCCGTGGGAAAAATTCATCGTCGGCCTGTCCAACGACAACTCGGCGCGTTTCGCCCAAAGCTTGTTGCCCGAATCGGTGCGTACCCTCATCGCCCAGCCCGACGTGCAAAGCCAGTTGAAGCTGTTGCGCTCACTCGATGCAAACAAAGTCGGCGTGTTTGCCTACTGTTTCTGCGAGATCCGCTGACGCGACGACGTCTTCGATGGCGCGGAGCCGGCAGCGGACCGGCTTCGTCGCAACAGGGTCTGTCAGCCGCCGGCATCTTGCAGTTGCTTGTCCATGGCTTTTTTGTCTTGCTCCAGCGTGCCCTCCACCTTCTTGGCCTTGTCGAGTGCCTTGAGTTGGGCGTCGATCACGGTCTTCTGCCTCTCCGGCGCAGCCGCTTGCGCGGCGGCCGGTGTCGCCTGCGGCGGTTTGCCCGCGCAGGCAACGCAGAGCAGCGCGGGAACGATGGCGAGAATCGGCAGAATGGCGGTGCGCATGGCGAACTCCCGAAGGTGTCGCTAAAGTTTGCGCCTCGACGCCCGGCGCGGACAAGCGCGGCGGTCGTTTTCTGCGACGGAGACCGCCATGACCACGAATACCGCACGCTGGCGCCTGGACGGGCAGGTTGCACTGATCACCGGCGCGAGCCGCGGCATCGGCTTTGCGAGCGCGCGCGAGTTCGCCCTGCTCGGCGCCAGCGTGTTGATGGTCGCGCGCGACGAAGCGCATTTGGAGTCGGCGCGCGTGGAGTTGATCGAGGAATTCCCGCAGGCCGATATCCTTGCTTTCGCCGCCGACGTCGCCGACGCCGAACAACGTCGCGAAGTATTCGACTGGATCGCCGATCTCGACCTGTCGCTATCCATCCTCGTCAACAACGCCGGCGGCAACACGAGCAAGCCGACGCTCGACTACGCCGAAGCCGATGTACGCGCGCTGATCGAAACCAATGTGATGAGCGCGTTCGAGATGTGCCGCCTCGCCCATCCACAACTCGCCGAACACGGCAATGCGGCGATCGTCAATGTCAGCTCGGTGTCGGGGCTGACCCACGTGCGCACCGGCTCGCCCTACGGCATGACCAAGGCCGCACTCGCGCAACTGACGAAAAACCTCGCCTGCGAATGGGCCGAGGACGGCATCCGCGTCAACGCCGTGGCGCCGTGGTACATCCGCACCCAGCGCACCGCAGCCAAACTTGCCAACGAGGAGTATCTCGACGAGGTGCTCGAACGCACGCCCATGCGGCGCGTCGGCGAGCCCGAAGAAGTGGCTGCCGCGATCGCCTTTCTGTGTTTGCCGGCAGCGGCGTACATCACCGGCGAGTGCATCGCCGTCGACGGCGGTTTCCTGCGCTACGGATTTTGACGCGTGAGGAAAAAAATGCGCCTCGCCTACCAACCGCCCCACGATTTCGCCAACCTGCTCGGCTTCTTCGCCAAGCGCGCGATACCGGGCGTCGAACACGTCGACGAGAAAAGTTATCGACGCATCTTCACCCTCGGCGGCGAGGTCGGTGAATTCACCGTCGCGCCGGCAGCGCGCGGTCACGCGCTCGACCTGCACATCGACGGCGCCGACGCGACGCACATCCCCGACATCGTGGCGCGCGTACGCCGCATGTTCGATCTCGATGCCGACATCGCCGCGATCAACGCGCACCTCGGTCGCCGCCGGCATCTGAAGGCTTGCGTTGCGCGCCACCCCGGCCAGCGTTTGCCCGGCGGATGGGACGGGTTCGAAATCGCGATTCGCGCCGTGCTCGGCCAACAAGTGACGATCGCCGCTGCGCGCACTCTGACCGAGCGCGTCGTGCGCAAGTTCGGCTGCGAAGCCGACACGCCGAGCAGTGGAAAAGTATATTTGTTCCCGACGCCAGGAACGCTGTCGAATGCGGATTTGAGCGGCATCGGCATCACCGGTGCGCGCATCGCCACATTGCGTGTGGTCGCAGCGGCAGTGCGCGATGGTCGCATCGACTTCCGCGCCGAACGCCCGCTCGCCGAACTCGTGCGCATGTGGACCGCGCTGCCCGGCATCGGCGACTGGACGGCGCACTATCTCGCGATGCGCGGCCTCGCTCACGCCGATGCGTTTCCGGCCGGCGATATCGTCCTGCGCAACGCGGTGGCGCGCGACGGCAAGCCGGTGGCGACACGCGCGCTCGAGGAAATGTCGCAGGCATGGCGGCCCTATCGCGCCTATGCCGTCATGCATCTGTGGCGCTCGACGATGGCCTGAGCGGTCCCCTACCGGCGGCGACGCCCTTGCACCGCATGTGGCGTGCGCTATGCTCGGCACAACAAAAATAGCCGGGCGAGGATCGTCATGAGCGGAGTCGCTTGCAACGTCGCCGATGCGCGCCGTGATATCGACCGCTGGCTCGGCAATTACAGCGACGACCATCGCCACCCGACCAATATCCTCGTTCACTGGATTTGCGTACCGATGATCCTGTGGGCCGTGATTGCCCTGCTCTGGGTCGTGCCCGTGCCAGCGATGATCGGGCGCGCCGGACTCTGGGCTGCGGTAGCGATGGTGCTGGCCTTCGCGTTCTATCTGCGTTTGTCGCGCCCGCTCGCGTTCGCCATGCTTGGCGTATTCGTCGCATTCGGCCTCGTCACCGAAGGACTGTATCGCTCGTTGGGGCCATCATCCCTGCTGTGGCTGGCGGTCGCGATGTTCGTGATCGCGTGGATCGGCCAGTTCATCGGCCACAAGATCGAAGGACGCAAGCCCTCGTTTCTGACCGATCTGGCCTACCTGTTGATCGGCCCGGCGTGGCTTGTCGCAAAGATCTATTGACTGGACAAAAGATACCCCCGAATAGACTGCTGCGCTCGGTAACTCGCGCGCCGGTCATGCCCGGAATCCTCATTTACGACCGGTCTTCGTCGTGCTTATTCAGAACTTCAGCAAAAAAAAAGACCGGCGCGAAGCCGGTCTTCGAGTGTTGCGATACCTTGCGATCAGAACGTGTACTGCGCGCCGACGGCGAGGATATTGCCATCGACCTTGAACGCACCATTGAGCGTACTCTTGAACGCGGAAATGTCGTTGATCTTCGCGTCGTTGACGAACAGATGGGTGAACGAGGCGTCGATGCGCAAGTTGGCGCTGTACTGATAACTCGCTCCAAGCGACAACCAAAAGCGCGAATTATCCGGCACCTTCGGATCGCGATGTACATCCGAGGTAGGAGTTGCATCCCAAGCCACGCCACCACGCAGAGTCCACTGGTTGTCGAGTTTGTAGTCGCCACCGACCGATGTGAACCAGGTGCTCTTGTAGCTGAAGTCCTGGGTCGAGGTCGGCTGTTTGGGGTTGTCGTAGACGATTTGCAGAGTCTTGAAGCTCGACCAGTTCGTGTAGCTCGCGTTGACGCCGAAACTGAACCGCTCATCGACCGTGTGCCACCAGCCAAGGTTGACGAACCACGGCGTGTTCAGATCCGCCTTGCCCTTGGTGTTGACGAAAGCACCGCCCAGCAAGGGAACCAAATTGGACGGCACGAGGAAGGTGCCATTGCCGCTCAAGGTATGGTCGATCTGGGAGTGGAAGTTGACGCCGAAGCGATCGTTCGCGGTCGGCTTCCACAGTGCGCCGAGACCGAAACCATAACTTAGATCATCACCCTTCAAGCCGCCCTGGCCATCGGCCTCCTGCGGCAGCAACGCCCCACCGGTCGGGCCGGCGAGAATCGCACCGAAGTCGATGTCCTGCACCAGCGTGGCCGATGTGCGCTGCACGATCAAGCTGGCGCCGAGCGACAATTGATCGTTGAGTTTCCACGAACCGGCGAAGGTCAATGCCGGCGATTGAAGCTTGGTTTTCACGCCTTGGTAGCGACCGACCCAGCGGTCGTTGTACTCGGTCTGGAACCCGAATGGCGCGGACATACCGACGCCGAGCACCAACTGCTCATTGATCGGACGGATGTAGAAGGCGGACGGAATCGCCTTGGTTGTGCCGGCATCGCCGCCGTTGCCTCCGGTGAGCGGTTGACCGAATACGTCCTGACCGCTGCCGCTGAACTTGGCGCTGAAATTGATTGCGGACACGTTGCCGGTGAGGCACGACGTCGTAAAGTCGCTCATCGCCGCCGGGTTGTTGGCGACGACCGCGCAGTCATTCGGGGCGGCCGGACCACCGGCATGCGCACGCCCGGTGCCTTGTGCCGTGTCCTCGCTGAGCTGGAAGGCGCTGGCGAATGCGCCTTGGCTAACAATGGCCGCCGCGACGGCGAAACTCAAAGCGGTCAGGGCCGGAACGATTCGCTTGTTGGGTTGGATAGGTGTCATGGCGAGATGTCCTTCTGGGTTCCGGATGTTCAATGTTTGACGACCGCGCCGTTCGTGACCTGCACGGCGGCACCATTAGTCGCAAAAAAGCTCGCTGCCTCACCTTGCATTTCGACCGTGGTCTGTGGCGAGGCGGATGGATCGAGCAGCGAGGAATGCACGCCGCTGACGAACAGCACCGAGTTGTGAATGCCGGTCGGCGATTGCGTGGTCGCGCCGATCGGCGCGAGACCGAGCAGAGACACGATCGGCAATCCGCCAGACAGCGGGGCATTCGGCACGGTGTTGGTGATCACCTGGTCGGGCAACCATTTGCCATTGGCGTCATAAGCCTTCGGATTCTTCGTGTCGCCGACCAGTGGCGCACTGCCGCCAACGACCACCTGAGCGAGCAAGTTTTTCTTCGCCAGCACAGCGCCGGTGCCTGCATCGCCTGCGTAGTTGATCGGGTCGCCCGAGTCGATCACGCTTTGGGTCGCAACAACGAACGTGTTGAAGTCGGACGTGCCCGGCAGGATGCCATTCGTCGCCAAGCCGGCCAGAATGGTCGGGCCGAACGTTGGTGAGCCGATCAACAGATTGGTGACACCACCACCCGGCACGTTGAGCACTGCATTCTGCACCGCCGTGTTCGGCGTCGCCGCTAGCGCCATGAAGGTGGTACCTTCGATGCTGCCGAGCGATATGCCGAGGAAAGCGACCCGCGAGGCATCGAATAGCGGTGTGCCGTTCATGGCCTTGACATAGGGAATTGCACTCCGCAGCGCAAGCAGGTCGGACACGCCTTGGCGCAGGTTGTCGCGCGAGGTGCGCAAGCTGCTCAAGTTGATGAAATACGAACCCGAGGAGGCAATCGAACCCGCCACCGGTTGGCCGGACACCGAATCGATCTGCGGCAAATTGAAAGTACGTTCGCCGGTCATCAGTGCGGCTGCGGGTGTGCCTGCGAGCAACTGGTTGCCGTAGAACGGATTGGTTGGCGCAAGGCCATGCAGTGGCAGGTCGATGGAGATTACGGCGAAACCGGCTTGGGACAACGCACCCACGGCGGCCAGCATCGAGGTACGATCGCTGGTGATGCCATGCTCGTAGATCACGACCGGCCAACCGGCCGACGGCATGGCCTTGCCAGAGTTGGCGTTCGGCACGCTCATCAGCACCGGCACGGTCTGCTGCGAGGTTGCCACCGGCAACGGATTGGCCACAGTGACTTTGGTCGAGGTCGGATCAAGCCCCAAGGCCTTGCACGACGCCACCTGACCGCACGGCGGCGCCGTCCAGTAGTTTGTCAATGGCGCGACCGGGTTGGTTTTGCTCGGTGCCGACAAATAGTACGGCACGGTCAGGGTGCCGACGTAGATATCGGCAATCGGCGGCTGACCAGGAATGAGATCGCCCAAGGTCTTGCCAATGGGAACCACGGCAATGTTCTTGTCTGGCGCGGCATCGACCAAACCGGCGATGGATTGCATCGTTACCGTGGTTGCCTGGGTCGTGGCGGTCCACGACAGCACGATCGTCGACGGATCGACACCCGCGGTTTTGGCGGCGGCTTCCTGCAGGTTGGTCAACTGGCGCAGCGGCTCGAGCGCGCACGCCTGGGCGTCGGCCAGCGCGGGGAATACCGATACGCCGTTCTGGCACAGCGGGCTGGTGCGCTTGGCGAAGCCGTAGATCAGCGACTGACGCGTTGGCGCGCCGCCGGCATCGGTGATGCCATTGGTCAACACGGCCATGTACGAGGTCAGTTGCTTGAGTGGCCGCGTCGGCACGAGGGCGAGCGTCGCGCCGGTGGCCGCGTTCGCGGGCAGCGCGGCGACGTATTCCTGGGGCGAGGCGAGCTCGCGAATGATGCCGAGAACGGCGCCGGTTTTCGGATCGGTCTTGACTTCATACAGATGTACGCTCTTGCCACCGATGACGCTGGCGGCAGTCAGCGCTGAAGCGAATGTCGTGCTCCAGGGGGCCGTTGTGCTGAAGCCATCGAGCGAATTCAAGGCGTTGTAGACCGCCGTCTGCCCCGCCGACGTGCCCGTCGCGATCGGGATGTTCAGCGACAAATCCAACGAACCCTGACGCAACAAATCCGTAGGGAACGGCACCGTGCTCGTGGTGGGGTCGAATTTTGCCGTTGTGTGCAGCGGCACCGGCGCGGTGTAGTCGTAAGCGTGCGCGCTCGTACCCGCGAAAACCGTCAACAACAGGGACGGCAGAATCAAGGGGCGAAAATGGAATCTGTGCATGGTCTCCTCCTCCGCACAAAGCGGCATGCTGGGCTGGTGGCGAAAATTCAAACGCTTGTTTTGACGATTATGCCGATAACTTCACGGCTCGGCTTGCCGCGACGCAACAAACGCCGGCATGGCGGCGGGCTTCTTCCTGTATCGAACGTGCGAGTGGAACTTTCCACGTCAATCCACGATGAGATTCGATTGATCATGCGGCGTCCCCTTCGTCCCCGCAGGCATCTTCTCCTTTGCTTTCGCCGTCGTCAATCGGACGACGACAGCTTTGCGCGACGAGCGCATCTTGTGCGCGGAAAGCGCATGGCGCGTAGCCGAAATCGCGCGCTGCCGCCGAATTGTCGGCAATCAGCGGTGCGGTCAGGCGCGCGAGCGCACCGGCCCCCACGCGCCCACGCGCGAGCGCGCGCAGAAGAGGCAGTGGTATCGGCAAAGGCCAGGCCAGGCGCGGTGGCCCGAGCGCGATTCGCCGGAGCATGTCGTCGAAACGCAGTCGCTCGCCACCACCCATTGGGTATATTTTTCCATATGTGGATTCATTGTCGGCCACGGCAAGACAGGCGGCGGCGAGATCGCGGGCATGCACGGGTTGGCGCAACCCCGCCGCACCGCGCGGGATCGGCAGGACGCG
Organism: Pseudomonadota bacterium; assembly: GCA_018240485.1. Lineage (GTDB taxonomy): Bacteria > Pseudomonadota > Gammaproteobacteria > Xanthomonadales > Rhodanobacteraceae > Rudaea. The sequence continues at coordinate 12,942 of JAFEFR010000044.1, read as the reverse complement.
CCAGCGCCGCGCCCAGCGCGCGATCGGCGCCAGGCTGCGATCGCGGCCACTGCCGTAGATGAGGGTCGAGCGGAAAATCGTGCAGCCGACGCGACGCGCACGCGCGGCTTCCATCAACTGAGTCTCGGCGTGGCACAAGCGCTCGCTCAAGGCTCGCTCGGTTGCGTCGACCGAATCGCGCTTGCTTTCCGCGCTCATCGAGCCCAGTGCGACGACTCGCCGCACGCTCGCGGGGGCGGCGCGCGCGAACCATGCCGAAAAGGCATCAAGGGGGCCCAGACTGAACACGACGTCGCATGCCGGCAGCGGCGGCATTTCGCCGCCCAGATCGCCGCACTGCCATTGAATTCCCGCTTCGGCTTGAACTGTTACCCGCGCATTGCGGCTGATGGCAAGCACGGGGCCGTGTTTGCCCAGCGGCGGCAACAAAAAATCGCCGACCATGCCACTGGCACCAAAAACGAGGAAGGAAGGCAAAACCGTCTCCAGCGACGAGTTGGACTTAGTTTATATCCCACGTACAGCATGCCCGGCGACCGATTCGCCACCATCACGTGACCGGCTGCGGCCGGCTGCTTGCCTTGCGCATTCGACGATGTCGGGAGCTACGGGCCTCGGTACCAGCATCGATGTCCGTGCGTCTTTCGCATGAAGCGCCGCGTCGCTATACTTTGCGGCCTTGTACGTGGCTCATTGCTGCGCGAATCGACCCCTCCGGCCTGCGATGGCCGGTTTCTACAGGTGCTGACCCGTGACCAATCCCGTTACCGACACCGACCGTACCTTCCTCAAGCATTTCTCGATGGTGATCGGCTTTCTCGTGCTGGTCATGTTCTTTTTGATCGGCGTGGCGCTGTATCTGTATTCGAAAAATCCGCCGCCGATCAATCCGGCGCACACCGAAGAAGTGGAACAGCGCATCGCCCCGGTTGCCGGCGTGTATGCCGGCGACACCGGTCGTGCCGCGCTCGCGGCAGCGCAGGAAGCGGCGGCCAAGGCTGCCGCATCGCAAGTGGCCTACGGCGGCACCACCGACGGCAAGACCATCTTCGGCAATCTCTGCCACACCTGCCACGAAAATGCGGCGACGGGCGCACCGGTCATCAGCAACAAGGCCGAATGGGCGCCGCGCCTCGCTCAAGGCGAAGACACCCTGCTCAAGCATGCGATCGACGGCTTCACGGGCAAAAAGGGCGTGATGCCGGCACGCGGCGGCAATCCCTCGCTGAACGATGCCCAGGTCAAGGCCACGGTCGAGTGGATGATGTCGCAAGTGAAGTGAGGGCGTGAAGTGAGTGTTTGGCCGGCAGGTTGACTGCCGGCAACCGTCGCACACCGGGGGCCGACGATGGCATCGTTGCGAATGTGGATCGTGGAAAAATACTCCCGGCACCGCGCCTCGATCCACAAGCTCGTATTCGAGATCGTCATCGTCTTCATCGGTGTCACCGCGGCATTCGCGCTGGAGAGCGTGCGCCGGGACCGGGAAGAAGCCGACTATCGATCCAGTATCCTCGCCGCGCTCGCCCCCACTCTCGACGATGTGCTGCGACACAACGCGGCATTCGAGAACGAAGCGCAGGCGAAGTTGGCCGCTTTCGATGCGGCGATCGCACGGCATGAACGCCCCGCCCTGCCGATATTTCGCGAAGACAACGCCGAACGACCGCCCACCCGTATCTGGGACAGCGTCATCGCCACCGGCGCCGCGCGCGCGCTGAAGCCGGATCTGCTTTTTCAGCTGGCGAGGTTCTACAACCGCCAGGAATCCCTCGGCGAACGCTACGTTCGATATGCGGCCTATACCGAAACGCAGATTTTTCCGCTGGGCGCCGATCCCGCGGTTTTTTACGACGAAGCCGGCCAGCTTCGCCCCATGTTTGCCGCTTACGTCGATCGCCTTCGCGACCTGCTCGCAGCCACTCGCAACCTGACCGCTCAGGCCAAGGCGTTGCGCGCGGATTTGGATCGACGAACGTAGCGAAGGCCATCGGGCACCGCTCACTTGCACTCGTTCGCGTGCCGATGCGCCACAGGCATCGGCTATCATGCGCGCACCCATGAGTATTTTTCCCACGTCGGCACCCGACCGGTTTCCCGCCACCGCTTCGTGTTTCAGTTTGCCCGGCCCCGCGGGCGCACTTGATGTGGCGTGCGATGTGCCGGCGGTCGATGTGGCGCGGGCGGGCGTGGCTGTCCTCTGTCATCCGCATCCGCTGCAGGGCGGCACGATGACGAACAAAGTCGTGACCACGCTCGAACGCGCGCTGCGGGAGATCGGGCTTGCGACGGTGCGCTTCAATTTTCGCGGCGTCGGCACTTCGCAAGGCACGTTCGATGACGGTGTCGGCGAGACCGAGGACGCGCTCGCCGTCGTGCGCTGGGTGCAAAGCGTGCGTCCGCACGATGCGTTGTGGATGGGCGGGTTTTCCTTCGGCAGCTACGTCGCCACACGCGTTGCCGGCCAACGGCCCGTACGCCAATTGATCGCCATTGCGCCGGCGGTGACGAAATGGGATTTCCACGCGATGACATTGCCGACCTGCCCTTGGCTCGTGGTTCAGGGCGAAGCCGATGAAGTGGTCGACCCGAGCGCGGTGTATGCCTTCGCCGCCTCGATGCAACCGCCGCCCGACCTCGTGCGCTTTGCCGATACGGGCCACTTTTTCCACGGGCGGCTGATCGAATTGCGCAACACGGTGCAGGATCGGCTGCGGGCGAATCTGCCGCCGTTGGCAACTCACCCACACACATGAGCACACGGGCCGATGACATTTCGGGCGCAACGCCCGGCATGCGGTATGCGCTCGGTGTTGCGGCCGGACACTGGCAGGACGATCCGGCGCAGCGCGTGGTGCTCGAGCATCTGGATCGTATCCACGCCGAACTCATCGCCGCGGAAAATACACGCTGGTGGCAACGCCTGCGCGCGACGCCGCCGGTGCGCGGACTCTATCTGTACGGCGCGGTCGGGCGCGGCAAGACCTTTCTCGTCGACCTGTTCTTCGAGGCGCTGCCGATCGAGGCCAAACTGCGCCGGCACTTCCATCGCTTCATGCAGGAAGTGCATGCGGAATTGAACAAGCTCAAGGGCCACGAGGATCCGCTCGTCGCGGTCGCCGCGCACTTCGCTGCCGAGGCGCGCGTGTTCTGCCTCGACGAGTTCTTCGTCACCGACATCGGCGACGCGATGATCCTCGGCAGTTTGTTGAAGCATCTGTTCGCGCGCGGCGTCACCCTGGTCACCACCTCGAACATCGTACCGAAGCAGCTCTACAAGGACGGTCTGCAACGCGAACGCTTCCTGCCCGCGATCGAACTGCTCGAGAACCACTGCGAGATCGTCGGCCTCGATGCGCAACAGGACTATCGCCTGCGCGCATTGACCCAGGCCGGCGTCTACTTCACGCCGCTCGGCGACGCGGCGGAAGCACGCCTCGCTTCGGTGTTCGCCGAGGTTGCCCGAGCCGCCGCGCCTGCGGCCGCCGGCCCCGAGTCGCTGGACATCAACGGTCGCGACATTGCGCTCAAGCGTGTCAGCGATGGCGCAGTCTGGTTCGAATTCGCCGCGCTGTGCGAGGGCCCGCGCGCGGTCGCCGACTACATCGAAATCGGCGAAAGCTTCCATACCGTGCTCGTGTCGAACGTGCCGCAGTTCGTCGATTTTTCCGCGAGCGAAGACGCCGCAAGGCGCTTCGTCAATCTCGTCGACGAGTTCTACGACCGCGGCGTCAACCTCGTGCTCTCGGCCGCGGTGGAGATCGCCGAGCTGTATCGCGGCCGGCGCCTGAAGTTCGAGTTCGCGCGCACCGAAAGCCGCCTGATCGAAATGCAGAGTCGCGAATACCTCGCCAGCGGCCATCGCCATTGACGGCAACCTCTACGCTGAGAAAATGGCGCAATCGCCCTGATCGCCACATCGGGTCGAAGACACGGGGAAAGTGCTTTTTTGCATACCGGCAGGTACAATAATGGCGTTTGTAGACTTGCCATCTCACCGAATTCACGTGAGTTTCATGGCAGGTCTTCTGCCGTTCCACACCGTAACGAGGCTCCCATGCCCCTGATCTCTGTGCGTTCCCTGGCGGTTGTTGCCGCCACCCTTCTCGTTACCGGCTGCGGCAGCTCCCTGCAGCCGCAACAGACTGTGCCACCGCCCGAAGTCGGCGTGGTTGAAGCTAAGTCCGGAAGCGTGCCGTTGACGCAAGATCTGGTCGGGCGCCTGTCCGCCACGCGCAGCGCCGACGTGCGTGCGCGCGTCGCCGGCGTGCTGCTCAAACGTGTTTATACCGAAGGCAGCGACGTCAAGGAGGGCCAGGCCATGTTCGAAATCGACCCGGCGCCGCTGCGCGCCGCGCTCAACGTACAGCTGGCCAATCTCGCCTCGGCGCAAGCGACGTACACGAACAACCATGTCGCCGCGGAGCGCGCGCGCTCGGTCGGCGCCAAGGGACTGCTGTCGAAGAGCGACGTCGACAACGCGATCGCCGCCGAGCGCACCGCCGCCGCCGCCGTGCAGCAGGCGCGGGCCAATGTCGAGACGGCCAAGATCAACCTCGGCTACGCCAACGTCACCGCGCCGATTTCCGGCCGCTCGGGCCAACAGCAGGTGACCGAGGGCGCGTTGGTCGGCCAGAGCGAGGCGACCCTGCTGGCCCGCGTCGACCAGATCGACCCGCTCTACGTGAATTTCACCCAGGCGGTCGGCGAACTCGACAGCCTGCGTGCCGCGGCTGCGGCCGGCAGCGTCGACCTTTCCGAGCAGAACAAGGCGAAGATCGACCTGCTGTTGCCCGACGGAAGCGCCTACGCCGTTTCGGGCACACTCGACTTCTCCGACCAGATGGTCGATGCCGCGACCGGTGCGGTGAGCCTGCGCGGAATCGTGCCGAATCCGCAGCATCGCCTGTTGCCGGGTCAGTTCGTCAATGTCCGCCTGACCTTGGGCACGCTCAAGCACGTTTGGCTGGTGTCGCAAAGTGCATTGCAACGCGATACCAATGGTGCGTACCTGCTTGTCGTCGGTGCGGACGGCAAGGTGGCGCAGAAGCGGATCAAGGCGGATACCTTGCGCGGCGACAACTGGATCGTGACCGATGGGCTGGCCGATGGTGACCAGATCATCGTCAGCGGCCTGCAGAAGGTGACGCCCGGCAAGCCCGCCAAGGCCACGCCGTGGCAGCCGGCGCCCGCCAGTGGTGTTGCGGCGGCAGCGCACTGATCGAGCATTCATCGAATCGGGCGACCAGGGATGGCCGTCAGCGAGCTTCGCGATCCGGGACGAGCGCAAAAGGAAACACTTTCCATGCCCAATTTCTTCATTGACCGGCCGATTTTCGCCTGGGTCGTCGCCATCCTGATCACGCTCGGCGGCATCGTCGCGATCAACAATCTCGGCATCGAATCGTATCCGGCGATCGCTCCGCCGCAGGTCGTCGTCAGCGCCACCTACCAGGGCGCCGACGCGAGCACGGTGGAAAAGACCGTGACCCAGGTCATCGAGCAGCAGCTGACCGGCATCGACCATCTGACCTACTTCAGCTCGTCGTCGAGTTCGAGCGGCTCGGCACAGATCACGCTGACCTTCGATCCCGGTACCGATCCCGACATCGCCCAGGTGCAGACGCAGAACAAGGTCTCGCTGGCGACACCGCGCCTGCCCAGCGAGGTGACCCAGCAGGGCATTGTCGTGTCCAAGGCAAACTCGGGCTTTCTGATGGTCGGCATGCTCAAGTCCGACGATGGCAGCAACGATTCCTATGCGCTGAACAACCTGCTCGCCGCGCAGGTGCTGCCGCAGATCCAGCGCGTCGAAGGCGTCGGCAGCGTCATGCAGTTCGGCAGCGAATACGCGATGCGCATCTGGCTCAACGCCGACAAGCTGCGCGGCTACCATCTCTCCGCCGCGCAGGCCATGGCCGCAGTGCAGGGCCAGAACGTGCAGATCGCCGCCGGCTCGCTCGGCGCGGAACCGGCCGTACCCGGCAACGGGTTCTCCGCCACCGTGATCGCCGAGGGGCGATTCACCTCGCCCGCGGAGTTCGAGAACATCGTGCTGCGCGTCAATGGCGACGGCAGCGCCGTTCGCTTGAAGGATGTCGCCCGGGTCGAGCTCGGCCCGTTCGCCTACGGCCACAACGTCAGCTACAACGGGCAGCCGGTCGCCGGCTTCGCCGTGCAGCTCCTGACCGGAGCGAATGCGCTGGCCGTGGCCAAGGCGGTGAAAAACCGCATGAACGAATTGCAGGCCAGTTTTCCGCATGGCGTGTCGTGGTTCAGCCCGTACGATACGACGCAGTTCATCCAGATCTCGGTCGAGGAGGTCGTGCAGACCCTGATCGAGGCGATCATTCTCGTGTTTCTGGTCATGCTCGTGTTCCTGCAGAACCTGCGCATGACCATCATCGCCCTGCTGGTCATTCCGGTGGCGCTGATGGGCGGCTTTCTCGGCATGTGGATGGTCGGGTTCACGATCAACCAGCTCTCGCTGTTCGGCATGGTGCTGGTCATCGGCATCGTCGTCGACGACGCGATCGTGGTCATCGAGAACGTCGAACGCATCATGGACGAGGAGCGCCTGTCGCCGAAGGAGGCGACACGCAAGGCGATGGAACAGATTTCCGGCGCGGTCGTCGCGATCGCGGTCGTGCTGATGGCGGTGTTCATCCCGAGCGCGTTGCAGTCCGGCTCGGTCGGCGCGATCTACCGCCAGTTCTGTCTGACCATCGCCTTGTCCACCGCGTTCTCCGCGTTCCTCGCGCTCGCGTTCACGCCGGCGCTGTGTGCCAGCCTGCTCGCGCCCGCGCACGAGACGAAGAAAAACGCTTTCTTCCGCTGGTTCAACCGCACGTTCGAACGGGTGCAGAACACCTACAGCGGGCATGTGTTCGCCGCGGTGCGGCACATGCCGCGCTGGATGCTGCTGTTCGCGGTGGTTGCGATCTTCTGCGCCTGGCGCTTCGTCGCGTTGCCGTCGAGTTTCGTGCCCGAGGAGGACCAGGGTTATGCGATGGCGATCGTGACCCTGCCGAACGGCGCCAGCATCGAACGCACGAACAAGGTCATGGCGCAGCTCGATGCGACGGTGCGCAAGAACCCCGAGGTCGACGGCATAGTGGCGATATCGGGGTTCAGCTTTGTCGGCAGCGGCGAAAACGTTGGCATGGCCTTCATTCGTTTCAAACCGTGGGACCAACGCAAAGACACGGCGGCGCAGCTGATCCAGCAGCTCAACGGCGCGCTGTTCGTGAGCATGCCGGACGCACAGGCCTTCGTCGTCAACTTGCCGACGATCCAGGGTCTGGGTCAGTTCGGCGGCTTCGACATGTATCTGCAGGACCGCGGCGGCGAAGGTCACGACGCACTCGTGAAGGCGCAAAACACCCTGATCGCCAAGGCTGCCACGGAAGCGAGTCTGCTGACCGGCGTGCGCGCCAATGGCCTGCCTGATACCACGCAGTTGAACATGAAGGTCGATCGTATCCAGGCGCAGGCGATGGGTTTGTCGTTGACGGACGTCTATACGGCCATCCAGCTCATGCTCGCGCCGGTCTACGTCAACGACTTTTTCTACCAGGGGCGCGTGCAGCGCGTGAACATGCAGGCCGATGCACCGTTCCGCATGAGCCCCGACGCACTCAACCGCTTCTATGTGCCGAGTTCAACGCAGACCGAGACCGTGACGACTGGTACCGGCACGGCCACTTTGCCGGCGATGATTCCCCTGTCGAACGTCGTCTCCACGCAATGGATGCAGGGTTCGCCCAATCTGGTGCGCTACAACGGCTACTCGGCGATCGAGATCGTCGGTTCGCCAGCGACGGGGCGCAGCTCGGGCGAAGCCATGACCGTGATGCAGGACATCATCAAGAACGATCTGCCGGCGGGCTTCGGCTACGACTGGGCCGGCCAGTCGTTGCAGGAAATCATCTCGGGCAACCAGGCGCCGATCCTGTACGCGCTGTCGATCCTGATCGTGTTCCTGTGCCTCGCCGCACTCTACGAGAGCTGGTCGATTCCGGTGTCGGTGTTGCTGGTCGTGCCGCTCGGCGTGCTCGGAGCGGTGCTGTTCACCTGGGCGCGCGGCTTGACCAACGACGTGTACTTCAAGATCGGCATTATCACCATCATCGGTCTGGCGGCGAAGAACGCGATCCTGATCGTCGAGTTCGCCGTGGCCGAGCAGAAGGCCGGCCGGCACCTCGCTGCGGCGGTGATCGATGCGGCACGCCTGCGCCTGCGGCCGATCCTGATGACCTCGTTCGCCTTCATCCTCGGCGTGTTTCCGCTCGCGATCTCGACCGGCGCCGGCGCCAACTCGCGCCACGCGATCGGCACCGGCGTGATCGGCGGCATGCTGTTCGCCACGTTCTTCGGCCTGCTGTTCATCCCGATTTTCTACGTATTCGTGCGCCGCCTGCTCGGCGACAAACTCGAATCTCCCGAGGAGACGCAAGCCGAACTTGATGCGAGCGGTCACAGTTGAGCAAGCGCGATGGCAGCGCCGACGCGATCTAGCGTTCGGTCTGGCGCTGGTCGTGCCGCGGCCAGAAATCGCGTTCGATGATCGTGTACAGCGCGGCGGTGTAACGCTCGGCATCGGCCGGCGCCAGATGCGACCATTCCGGCAGGTTCCAGTTTTGGTGATGAGTTCCGGGTAGTCCTGGAAATGGATGCCCGGCGCGCCGGTCGCCGCGCAGCGCGTCCCAGGTTTGCTCGCGCGGAAACAGTTTGTTCTCGAACTCCAGATATTCGCCATCGCTCGGCGAGCGTACGAACAATACCTTGACGCCGCGTGCGCGCAGCGCCGCCACGTCCTTCGCCGCGCGGGCGATTTCGTCCGCGATCATCTGTTTGAGTTTTTGCGGCGGCGGATCGTCCTCGGACGGCACGAAATCCTGGCGCCAGATCTGGCGCGCGAGCGCGCGATACGCCGGGTCGGTGTCGACCTTGCTCCACAGATGCGTGTTGCGGTCCGCGGCGGTCTCGGACAGCTTGCGCACGTCGAGACGGGCGGGTCGGCCGGGCCGTTGCGGCCATGGCTGGCGCGCGAGCACGGTCTCGAGCGCGTAGTCGGGATCGTAGAACGCAAAATAGGGCTCGACGAAACGCATCGACAGCCACTGGCCAATGCGTTGCGATGGCGACTCCTTGTGCGCGTACTTCGCCGCCGTGCCGCGATAGGCGAAGCCGGTGAAAAACACATCGGGCGCGACGCCGATCAGCACGCGACCGGTGAAGTTCGCATCGGCGGCGAGATCGTCCAGATAGACCAGCGGCGTCGTGCCTTCATACGCGAGCTGGATCGGCCGTTCTCCGGCGAGCTTTTCCCAGACCGGCAACTGCACGTCGAAGTACACGCGCGACGCGCCGGTCAACACGGTGGCGTTGCCTTCGCCGTGGTCGATGCGGCGGCGCTGGATCGCCCACAGGCCGTCGGTGTTGCGCATGCCCGGCGTCACACCGAACGCGCGCCAGTGCCACTCCCAGGCCGCGAGCATCAGCGCGAACAGGACGATGGCGAACGGCAGGATCCGGCTCCACGGCTGTGCCGGCAGCGGGCGCACGGGTACGGGCTGCGCCACGCCCGGCCGGTCGGCGGCGGTCTGGCGCGCATAGCCGTCGGCGCCGCCGGGTTGGGTTCGCGAATCGAGGCTCATGCGCGCACCTCAGAACTGGAAGTAGATGAATGCGGCGCCGGATCCCTGCGCGATGACGATGGCGAACGCGAGCAGCGCCCATACCGTGCCCACCGTCGCCGGGTGCGCGCGCGCGACGACGGACTCGAGCGTGCGGCCGCGCATGTACCAGTGCGTGAGCACGATGCTGCCGACGATCACGGCGACGACGAGCAGGCCGAACATCGGCAGGATCGGTTTGCTCGCCGCATTGGTGCCGAGCATGCCGCGCAACACGCTCCAGGCTTTGTCGAAGGTCTTGGCGCGGAAGAATACCCAGGTGACGTTGACCAGCGCGAACGTCAGCAGGCCCAACGCCGCGAGCATGGCCGGGCCGGGCCGGGCCGGTAGGCGGTGAAGCGCGCACGCAGGAAGCGTTCGATGGCGAGGTAGAGCCCATGCAGTCCGCCCCAGACGACGAAGGTCCAGCTCGCGCCGTGCCAGAGACCGCCGAGCAACATCGTCGTCATCAGCGCGGCATAGGTGCGGCGCTCGCCGTGGCGATTGCCGCCGAGCGGGATGTAAAGATAGTCGCGCAGCCACGACGACAGCGTGATGTGCCAGCGTCGCCAGAAGTCGGAAAAGCCGATCGCCGCATACGGGAAACGGAAGTTGTCCGGCATCGCGAAGCCGAGGCAGAGCGCGGCGCCGATCGCGGTGGTCGAATAGCCGGCGAAGTCGCAGAAAATCTGGCCGCTGAATGCGAGCGTCGCCGCCCATGCGTCGAGCATGCCGGGAACCTTGTCGCCGTCGTAGACGCGCTCGGCGACGCGCGAGAGAAAGCTGTCGGCGAGCACGATCTTGTTGAACAGGCCCAGCGTCATCAGCGCGAGGCCGAAACGCAGCTGGTCGCCGCTCGCCTTGCGCGGCTGCTCGAACTGCGGCACGAGTTCGGTCGGGCGCATGATCGGCCCGGCGACCAGGTGCGGGAAGAAGGTCACGAACAGCGCGTAGTCGAGCAGGTTGTTCGCGGGCGCGGCGCGGCGCAGATACACATCGAGCGTGTACGACATCGTCGCGAACGTGTAGAACGAGATGCCGACCGGCAGCACGATGTCGTAATGCGCCGGCTGCCAGGCGATGCCGAGCGTGCCCAGCAGCGCGCCGAAGTTGTCGAGCAGGAACTGGCCGTACTTGAAGTAGCCGAGCATGCCGAGGTTGGCGACGACCGAGAGCAGCATCCAGGCATGGCGCGCGGGTTCGCGCCGCGCCTTGACCAGGCCTTGCGCGGCATACCAGTCGACCACGGTCGACACCCACAGCAGGATCACGAACGGCGGGTTCCACGCCGAGTAGAACAGGTAACTCGCGATCAGCAGGTTGACCTTTTTCGTGGTCCAGGACAGCGGCAGGTTGTGCAACACCAGCACGCAGGCGAAGAACACGACGAACGTGAGCGAATTGAAGACCATGGTCCCTCCCGACCGACGATCCGAACGCTATGGCGCGGCGATCATGCGCCGAACGCGAGCGTGATGCAATTCGCGTTTTGCGACGGCCCGCGTCCGATGCCGTCGTTGTGAAACAAGGCGGGTTGGGAGCGCCATCGATGATGGCGGAATGCCCGCCGCTGCGCCCATCGGTTAGACTAAACGACTTTCGATCCCGTCTTCCTTCACCAGCACTGCGGAGATTCCCTTGAGCGAACCCACCTACACTGCGCCCGCCGGCGGCGCCAAGATTTCGATCCAGAACGGCAAGCTCAATGTGCCGAACAATCCGATCATCCCGTTCATCGAGGGCGACGGCACTGGCGCTGACATCTGGCGCGCTTCGGTGCGCGTGCTCGATGCGGCGGTGGCCAAAGCCTATGGCGGCCAGCGCAAAATTCACTGGTTGGAAGTGTTTGCGGGCGAGAAGTCGAACAATCAATTCGGCACCTGGTTGCCGAACTCGACCGTCGACGCCTGCCGCGAGTATCTGGTCTCGATCAAGGGCCCGCTGACCACGCCGGTCGGCGGTGGCATCCGTTCGCTCAACGTCGCCCTGCGCCAGATGCTGGATTTGTACGTCTGCCTGCGCCCGGTGCGCTGGTTCAAGGGCGTGCCCTCGCCGGTGAAAAAACCGGAATCGGTCGACATGGTGATCTTCCGCGAGAACACCGAGGACATCTACGCCGGCATCGAATACGCGGCGGGCAGCGAGGGCGCGCAGAAGCTGCTCGACTTCATCGCCCAGAACGACCCGAAAGCGTTCGACAAGATCCGTTTCGGCACGGCTGCGAAGGCGCAAGCGTGGCAGAAGCAGCTCGAGGGTATCGGCATGCCGCATCGCGAGGTGGGCGTGGAAGTCGGCATCGGCATCAAGCCGGTCAGCCAGCTCGGCACCGAGCGCCTCGTGCACAGCGCGATCAGCTACGCGATTGCGAACAAGCGCAAGTCGGTGACGATTGTCCACAAGGGCAACATCATGAAGTTCACCGAAGGCGCGTTCCGCAACTGGGGCTACGAGGTCGCCGAGAAATTCTTCGGCAACCAAACCTACACCTGGGAGACCTGGGAGAAGACCAAGGCCGCGCAGGGCGAAGCCGCCGCCAACACCGAGCAGAAGGCCGCGCTCGCCGCGGGCAAGGTGCTGATCAAGGATGCGATTGCCGACATCACCCTGCAGCAGGTGCTGACCCGCCCGGACGAGTTCGACGTGATCGCCACGCTCAACCTCAACGGTGACTATTTGTCGGACGCGCTCGCAGCACAGGTCGGCGGGATCGGTATCGCGCCGGGCGGCAACGTCAACTACCTGACCGGCCACGCCGTGTTCGAAGCTACCCACGGCACCGCGCCGAAGTACGCCGGTCTCGACAAGGTCAATCCGGGCTCGGTGATCCTGTCCGGCGAGATGATGCTGCGCTACATGGGCTGGACCGAGGCGGCTGACGCGATCATCGCGGCCATGGACAAGGCCATCGCCAACAAGAAGGTGACCTACGACTTCGCCCGCCTGATGGATGGCGCGACCGAAGTGAAGTGCTCGCAGTTCGGCGATGAGTTGATCAAGAACCTGTAGTGCGGCCAGCGGGGTGCGCTTTGATGCACCCTGTTTTTCCGGCGGGGCAGCGTACGCTTGTCGAAGTCCCGCTGCGTCGGCACACACGTCGTGGCCTTGGAAATCCAAGCATAAAAAAGCCCCGGAAGCCTAGGGGGAGCTTCCGGGGCCGGGTTCGAAGGCGGATCTGGGGAGGGACCGGCCTTCGAGGGCTGGGCCTGAGGGAGGTCAGGCCAGCCGAGGTGCCGTTGCGTGCACCGATAACTTAGATGCGGTCGTG
>JAFEFR010000043.1 GCA_018240485.1 Pseudomonadota bacterium | reverse complement strand
GAGTTGGCGCCGCTGCAATACGCCAACGGCGGCCCGATCGTCGCCGTGCAAGTCGAAAACGAATACGGCAGCTTCGACTCCGATCGCGCCTACATGGAAGACATCCATCGCGCGCTCGTCGATGCAGGCTTCGGCCAAAGCCTGCTGTACACGGCGGACAGTGCCGACAACATGAAAAAGGGCTCGCTGCCCGAACTGCCTGCCGCCGTCAATCTCGGTACGGGCGATGCGCAAAAGGAATTCGCCAAGGTGCGCCGTCTGCGTCCGCAGGGGCCCTACATGAGCGGCGAATACTGGGATGGCTGGTTCGATCACTGGGGTGAACGCCATCATGTCAGCGATGCGAAAAAGGAAGCCGCAGACATTGCCTGGATGATCGGCCAAGGCTATTCGCTGAGTCTGTACATGTTTCATGGCGGCACGAGCTTTGGCTGGATGAGCGGCGCCAATTCGGGCGGCAACGGCTACGAACCCACAGTGACGAGCTACGATTACGACGTCGGTCTCGACGAAAGCGGTCGTCCCACAGCCAAATATTTTCTGTTCCGCGACACGATCGCGAAAGCAACCGGCACGTCGCCGCCGCCGGTGCCGGCCATACCGCCGCCACAATCCCTCGGCGCGGTGGCGTTGCCCGAATCCGCCTCGCTGTGGAACAACCTGCCCGCACCCGTGCTCTCGCACGACCTGAAAACGATGGAAGGCCTCGATCAGTCCCACGGTTACATTCTGTATCGCACCACGCTCACAGGCGGCGGCGATCTGGCCATCGACGGACTGCACGATTACGCCAGCATCTATGTCGACGGCAAAACGGTTGGTACGCTCGATCGCCGCCTCAAATCGGCACATCTGACAATTGCGGCACGGGCGGGTAGCGTGCTCGACATCCTCGTGGAAAACATGGGTCGCATCAATTTCACCAAGGCGATACGCGAGGAGCGCAAGGGCATCGTGGGCCGCGTCACCCTCGACGGCGTCGCGTTGCACGACTGGAAAATCCACACGTTGCCGCTCGACGACGCAGCGAATTTTCACTACACGAAGGAGCCGTGTACGGCAGCGCCGTGTTTTTATCGCGGCCACTTCGACGCGGCGAAATCGGGCGATGCAGCAGCCGATACGTTTCTGGATATGCAGGGCTGGAACAAAGGTTTCGTCTGGCTCAACGGCAACCCGCTTGGCCGGCATTGGAACATCGGCCCGCAACGCACGCTGTATGTCCCCGGTGCATGGTTGAAACCCGACGCCAACGAGCTGATCGTTTTCGATCGCGATGGCGTCGCTCATGCCCAGGCGACGCTGCGCGATACGCCGGTGCTCGATGCGCCATCGGCCGCATCGGCGCATTGACATGATTCAAGATGGGGAGCACCGCGTGGACTCCAATCCGACTTCCGCTCGGCGTTTGAACGGCAAGCGCGCGATCGTCACCGGCGCGGCGGGCGGCATCGGTGCGGCGATTGTCCGGCTGTTCGCCGCGCACGGCGCGCGTGTCGCCGGTTACGACCGCGCCGCGCCGACG
>JAFEFR010000042.1 GCA_018240485.1 Pseudomonadota bacterium | reverse complement strand
GCCGGCGCAGCAAATTCACGCGACCTTCGACGCCGACCAGCGGATTCAACGCATCGACTTGAAAGCCATGCTCGACATCGTCGGTCGCGATCCGTATCAGCGCCGCCGCATCGCTGCGCAGAGGCACGCTCTTGTCGGTAGCGAATGCGCCGTTGACGAACATGTCGAAACTGGCGACGCCGAGCCCTTCCGAGCGCGAAAAGCCCTTGTGGTGGGCTTCGTCGTAGTACTCCCACGCCGCGCCCGCGCCGGCATCGAGCAGCACGCTCGGGATGGTCAGGTCGATGCCGATGCGCGCGCGCTCGTGCGCATGCTCGGCTCCGGACAAGCCCTGCTTCGCCACCAGCTCGCCCCAGCGGTCAATGCCGCCGGCCTCGAAATGGCGGCGACGGCTGTGGATCGGCACGTTGAGATCGGGGAAGCGTTTGCGCATCACGCCAAGCACGTAGTCAGCGCAGGCGTCGAGCTTGTCTTCGTGCCAGGCAAAGTGCGGCGTTTTGCCCGCCTCTGCCGCCGCCATGATCCGCGCGCAGCGCTCGCGTACGGCGGTGGCGCTGAGCAGTTTCAATGCGGATTCGCGCTCCCGATTCCCGCCCCCCGCCGATCCTTCCTCGCTATTCATTGAGCCCACGCCCCTTGGCCTTGGCCAGTTCATTCATGTCGGGCGCCGCTTCGGTGCTGAAATAACCGGCAGCGACTTTCGCATCCATCTCCACGCGCGCATCCTGCGGAATCAGTTCGTCGGGAATCGCCACGCGCTCGACCACCTCGATGCCCTGCTCGGTCAACGCGCCGTGTTTCATGTTGCTCATCGACGCCCAACGGTCGATGCGGGTGATGCCGAGCCAGTGGAACACGTCGGGCATCAGCTCTTGGAAGCGCATGTCCTGCACCCCGGCTACGCACTCGGTACGCGCAAAATAGGTTTCGGCACGATCACCGCCTTCCTGGCGTTTGCGCGCGTTGTAGACGAGGAACTTGGTCACCTCGCCGAGCGCACGACCTTCCTTGCGGTTGTAGACGACGAGCCCGACACCGCCCTGTTGCGCCATCTCGATGCAGACCTCGATGCCATGCGCGAGGTATGGGCGGCAGGTGCAGATGTCCGAGCCGAACACATCCGAGCCGTTGCACTCGTCGTGTACGCGACAAGCGACTTTCGTTTCCGGCTTGCCAAGCTGATTGATGTCGCCGAAGACGTACAGCGTCATGCCGCCGATCGGCGGCAGGAAGACGTGCAGATCCGAACGCGTGACGAGTTCGGGAAACATGCCGCCGGTCTGCTCGAACAGGCCGCGACGCAGATCCGATTCCTTGATGCCGAAGCGCTGTGCGATGCCCGGCAGATACCAGACCGGATCGACCGCCGCCTTGGTCACTTTCACATCGCCGTTCGCGGCGAGGATGTGCCCGTCCGCCTTGAGCCGACCGGCCACGATGGCGTCTTTCAATTCGGGCATGTTGATGTGCGCGCGCGTCACCGCGATCGTGGGCCGGATGTCGACGCCGGCGGCGATCTCCTCGGCAAATGCCGTCGCCACCATGTGCCCCCATGGATCGAGCGAGACGATCTTGTCCGCACCATCGGCATTCTTTCCCCACCACGGTGCATGCGGACCGATCGCATCGGCCGGCGCAGTATTGGTCAGGTCGGGGCGGTGGCCGCGGTCAAGGCGGCCCGACGCGATCGCCAGGGCGCGGTAGACGGCGTAGGCTCCCGAGTGCGTGCCGATGACGTTGCGTTTGGCTGGATCGGTCAGCGAGGCGATAATCGGCCCACGTTGCTTGGGCGTCGGCGCCCCCCAGTGGATCGGCTCCGCCTGGTTGCGGCTGTCGGGATGCGAGGTTAGTACAATGTGACGAGAACTCATCTTTCGGTGCCGCCTCAAAAAGGCAGGATATCGAGATTCGCCGTCATGTAAAGCCGCAGCCGCACAATCGACCTCGACCGTCGGGAAACGCCATTCCGTCGACGATTTCACCATTACGATTCGCCATCGACGGTCAGTCAAGGAATGTGTTTCTTCAATTAGCCATCTAAACGTCCATATCAACACAGCCTGAACGCCACTCGCGAACGCCTTCATCCGCGCTGCAAACGAGCGTCAGTCGGTGTATCATGCGCGGCTTGCATCTTTCCATCCGAATCAAAGGATATAAACACCCATGAGCAACTACCTGTTCACCTCCGAATCGGTGTCCGAAGGCCATCCGGACAAGGTCGCCGATCAGATTTCCGACGCCGTGCTCGACGCCATCCTCGCTCAGGACAAGCGCGCGCGCGTCGCCTGCGAGACGCTGGTGAAGACGGGCGTGGCCATCGTCGCCGGCGAAGTCACCACCAGTGCGTGGATCGATCTGGAAGCGCTGACGCGCAAGGTCATCCTCGACATCGGCTACAACTCCTCCGACGTCGGCTTCGACGGCGCCACCTGCGGCGTGCTCAATCTGATCGGCAAGCAGTCGCCGGACATCAATCAGGGCGTGGATCGCAAGTCGCCGGAAGAACAGGGCGCGGGCGATCAGGGCCTGATGTTCGGCTATGCGACCAACGAAACGCGCGACTACATGCCGGCGGCGATCCACTACTCGCACCGCCTCGTAGAGCAACAGGCGAAGGTGCGCAAGAAGGGCAAGCTCAAATGGCTGCGCCCGGATGCGAAATCGCAGGTCACGCTGCGCTACGAGAATGGCAAAGCTGTCGCCATCGATGCCGTGGTGCTCTCCACCCAGCACGACCCGTCGGTCAAGCAGAAGGACCTCATCGCCGGCGTGCGCGAAGAAATCCTGAACCCGGTGCTGCCGGCAAAATGGCTGCACAAGGGCACCAAGTTCCACATCAACCCGACCGGCAAGTTCGTGATCGGCGGCCCGGTCGGCGACTGCGGCTTGACCGGCCGCAAGATCATCGTCGACACCTATGGCGGTTGGGCCCGCCACGGTGGCGGCGCATTCTCGGGCAAGGATCCGTCCAAGGTCGACCGCTCGGCCGCGTATGCCGCGCGCTACGTTGCCAAGAACATCGTCGCCGCTGGCCTCGCCGATCGCTGCGAAATCCAGGTCAGCTACGCGATCGGCGTCGCCGCACCGACCAGCATTTCGGTGACCACATTCGGCACCGGCAAGATCAGCGATGACAAAATCGAGAAACTGATCCGCAAGCATTTCGACCTGCGCCCCTACGGCATCATCAAGATGCTCGATCTGATCCACCCGATGTACCAGCAAACCGCCGCCTACGGCCACTTCGGCCGTACCCCGCAGCAGGTCAAACTGGCCAACGGCGAGTCCTACACCACGTTCTCGTGGGAAAAGACCGACAAGGCAGAACAACTCCGCGCAGATGCGAAGCTGAAATAATTCCGCTCACCGTGGAAGACTCGAAAAAGGCCGCATCTGCGGCCTTTTTCATGCCTAAAAATCGCTATGGGTGCTCTCAGCGCCAGCCCGATGTGATCGGATAGCGCCGCTCGCGGCCGAACGCGCGGCGCGAGACCTTCGGGCCCGGTGCGGCCTGATGCCGTTTCCACTCGTTGATGCGCACCAGGCGCACGATCATGTCGACGACGTCGGCGCTGTAGCCCGCGCGCACGATGTCCTCGCGCGACTGCTCCTGATCGACGTAGCGCAGCAGAATCGCATCGAGCACGTCGTAGGGTGGCAGCGAATC
>JAFEFR010000420.1 GCA_018240485.1 Pseudomonadota bacterium | reverse complement strand
CGTTGCTGGTGTGACCGTGAATCCCATCGTTCGCTTTGCCTTCGCCCCAGACGCCGGCACCTTGAGTGCTCTCGCCGAACACGCCACTGAATGTCCCGCTCTGCCCGTGCACGCCATCGGCGAAGACGCTGCTGCCCCATACGCCGTTGACGTCATGGCTGTCGCCCCACACGCCGGCGACGCCGGACTGGCCGCTCGCGCCCTTGGTGGCGCCCTTCACGCCGCTGCCGGTGGTGCTGCCGCCTTCGATGCCGTTGCCCGAGGTGCTGACGCCGAACACGCCCTTGCCGCCGCCGGTGTTGTTGCCATACACGCCGCTGTTGCCAGCCTGATTGGTGAAGCCGTTCAGCGCATCGCCGCCGCTGCTGGTGACCGCAAATGCGGCCGCGGCGCTGCTCGTGGCGCCGGCATACGGCAGCGTGAACGATGAACCGCTGCTGCCCGGTACGCACGGCCCGATCTGGCCGCCGCTGCCGACGCACACGGGCAGGTTCTGCTGCGCACCGTTGACCAGCACGGGCATGACGATGTTGCCGTTTTCGTCGACGCGCAAACGCAATTGGGTGCCGGTCGAATCCTTGACCGCAAAGCCGCTGCCTGAAATTGGTTGAACCACCACGTCGGCGGCGTATGCCGGTGCGCCGATGAGCGCGGTCAGGGCGAGGGTCAGGCTACGTGTGATGATGCGAGGTGACATGGGCTATTCCTTGGAGGGGGATGGTTGACTTGCTTCTTTGCGGGGCGTTCCCGCGAAAACGGTAGTCCGGTTGCTTGCCACTGCCGCCGCAAGCGCGTTGCAATGGCGCGGCAATCGCGTACGCCTACGCTCGCCAGGATCGCTTCCAGGCGCAGGCCGCCATCAGTGCGGCAAGCAACAGCAAGGCGAGCGATCCCAGCATGGGCGTCGGCACCGCGGTGTTGCCGCCACCGCCGTTGATATCGAACCAATGCGTGAGATTGCCGCTGTTGATGGACTGGTAAAGCGAGGCTGCGCCGGGTGCAATCGGCGTCACGCTGGCGAGGTTGTCGCGCGCATCGACGTAGGCAACGCTTTGCGTGGCGCCGGGGGCGAGCGCGAGCACACCCTGTTGGCCCGCGGTGGAGCTGGCGATACGCAGCAGGTTTGCTGCCACGCCCTGCAAGCTCAGCGCATGCGCCACGTTCTGCGCGAGGCCGACCGGGAAGATCGTCAGTTTGCCGCTCGTCGTCGCGATCGACAGCGCATAGAAATGGCTCGCGCCAGCGAACGTCGACGTGCCGCTGCCGCAGGCATCGGTGAGCGCGACATTGCCCGTGCCGGGCGTGAATGCGCCGGCGTTGGAAAAATCGCCGCCGAGTGAGAGCGTGCCGCCGCCGAGGGCGAACGCGCCGCCGTTCAACGCGAAGCTTGCGACATGAGCGAGCGTGGCCGAGGCCGTATCGGCGCTGCCATTGACGATGAGATTGCCGCAGCCTAGATCGACCTGCGCATCGGCGAAATGCACGGTCGAACCCGCGCCGACGAGTACGTCGGCCTGCGCGGCGATGGGGGCGGTGAGCAGCAAGGCGAGCATCGTCGCGATGCGGCAAGCGAGTTTGGAGGTCGTCGTCATGAGATTTCCAACGTTTGGGTCGGGTTGTATTGCTCGGCGCTGTCGGGTCGAATGTGCTGCGCCGCCATCGCGGCGCGCCCATCTCGTTTTCCGTCATTGCCGGGTTGCCGTCATTGCGGAGCGCATCCGCTTCGCTTTGTCCTCACATCTTCGGTGGCTGCACGTTGACGTAGTCGTAGCGGATGCTCGTACCGTTGCGCGTCGGTTTGCCGGTGTCATCGAGGTTCATGTCTTGACCCAGCACGAGGCCGCTGGCGTTTCCAATCCATACTTTGGAATCCGAGTCGGCGTCGTTGCTGTGTACGGCGTAGACGGTGGCCGCCTGACCTGCCAGCGTTTCCTCTCCGAGGCGCTGGCAGGTTTGCGAGCGCGCCTTCATCGCCGCGGCGGTTTCGTCGGCTTCCTTCTTCACATCGATGGGATGCGAGGTCCACTTGTCGCCGACGAGCAGATAGCGCGTGGAGGCTGTCGTGATGAACTCGCTACGACGCACTTTGCCGTCGATGGTCGTCGTCATCGTGCCGTGATGCGGTGTCTGGAGTTGTTTGACGACGGCATCGGTCAGCACTTGGCAGGCGTTACCTTGCGCCTGCGCGGATGCGACGCACGCGAGAGCGGCAATGAGGCTTGCCACGACGCAGTGGAACGGGGTGGCACGGATGTGATTCATGCTGTGGCTCCAATGGATTGCATGCTTCTTGCGCGGTACGCTGCGGTAGCGGCAATGGCGCCGCAGTCGCGCAAGGAACCGACACGACGAACCCGAGGCGGCAAGCCCCCGCACTCAATGACCGCCGGTTTTCTCGAACGGATCGTTCGGGTGGGGTGCGTGCCCCGGCGGAATCGGTTGCGTATTCAGCGCCGAATGGCCGGGCGGAATCGGTTGCGTATTGAGCGCCGAATGGCCGGGCGGAACGGGCTGCGAGTTGATCGCATTCTTGCCGCCGACGAAGATGATGCCGCGTGCATTCGCCGAGTCGTTCGTGCGCTCGATCGGGGCGCCGGGATTCGGCTTGATCGTGCTGCGGTCTTGTTGCATCGGGGTTTGTGCGTGCGCGTGGGCAGTGTGATCGTATTGCGAATTGGCCGGGCCGATGTATCGGTCCGTGGGCGGCTTTGGCGCTGGCACGCAGCGTTGCGGGTGCGCTCGTGCCGCCGGACTCGACGGATCGAAATGTGGATCCGGCATCGTGCCGGGCGGACAGTCGGCGTGAGCCGTCGCTGCGGCGAGCGTGATGCAGAGCGAACCCGCAAGCGCCACAGTGCGTGCGGAGCGGAAAACGAAAATCGACGGCGACTTCATGCTGGACTCCTGTGCAAAACCCCTGCACAGGAGGGTTACGTCATTGCGTGCGCAAACCTGACATCATCGGCGAGTGTCGGCGAAAAAAATTTGCGCGGGTAGGGGCCGTTTGCGCCGAACGTCGGCGCCAAGCGGCGGAATCGAACGGCAGCCGGAACGATTTATTTGTAACGCTCGCCCGCCTTCATCACGAAGTCGACTTTTTGCATGAGTTTGATATCGTCGAGCGGGTTACCCGGCACGGCAATCACATCGGCATACTTGCCTGCGGCGATGCTGCCGAGATCTTTGTTCTGCTTCAGAAGTTGTGCGGCATGCAGGGTGGCGGCCTGAATGGCGAACATCGGCGGCATGCCGGCTTCGACCATATATTCGAATTCCCTGGCGTTGTTGCCGTGCGGATACACGCCCGCATCGGTGCCGAAGGCGATCTTCACCCCCGCCTTGTACGCCTTGCCGGCGGTGGCCTGGATGATCGGCCCGACCAGCCGGGCCTTGGTCGCGATCTGCGGCGGGTACACGCCGGGCTTGTTCGCCATTTCCTCCGCCGTCTTGCCGGCGATGATCGTCGGCACGAGCCAGGTGCCGTGTTCCTTGGCCAGTTTCATGTCGGCGTCGTCCATGTAGGTGCCGTGCTCGATCGAATCCACGCCCCCAAGGATGGCGCGGCGAATGCCCTCGGCGCCGTGCGCGTGTGCGGCGACGGTGAAGCCGTAGTCGTGCGCGGCGGCGACGACGGCCTTGATTTCCTCGATCGTCATCTGCGCGTTGTCGACGCTGGTGCTTTCGTCGAGCACGCCGCCCGAAGGCATGATCTTGATGGCGTCGGCACCGTCCTTGTAGTGCTGGCGAACGGCCTTCCACGCGTCTTCGGGCGAGTTGATGATGCCGTCCTTCGGGCCGGGATCGCCGGCGAGATCCTTGCGGTAGCCGTCGGTGGAGTCGGCATGGCCGCCGGTCGAGCCGATGGCCTTGCCGGCGGTGAAGATGCGCGGGCCGGGGACGATGCCGGCGTTGATCGCATTGCGCAGTGCGATCGATTCGTTGTCGATGTCGGCGAGGTTGCGCACGGTGGTGAAGCCAGCATCGAGCGTGCGCCTGGCGTACACCGTGCTGCGGATCGCGAAGTCGGCCACGTTGAGGCGGAACTTGTCGCTGTAGGTCGTCGGACTGAACTCCATGGTCAAGTGCACGTGGCTGTCGATCAGGCCGGGCAGGCAGGTGCTGGTCGGCAAGTCGATGGCCTGCTTCGCACCGGTCACGGTCGCGTTGCCTGCCCGGATTTCCTTGATGCGCGCGCCTTCGATCACGATAGTCGATTCTCCAAGCAGTTTGCCGGCAGCGGTATCGATCAAATGACCGCAGTGAATCGTCTTGATGTCGGCTGTCGCTGTGGTTTTGTCGGCTTCGGCGGCATGGGCAGACAAGGCAAGCGTGACGGCAATAGCGAGGGCGGCGGTCGGCAATGAGTGCATGGAAGTCTCCGGATGGTCGAGGCATGGTAACGACAGGCTTCGGCGTAATCCATGTGCATTGCGGCAATGCAATCGCTGTCCCGCGTACTTGATCCTTCTACGCACAAATCCCGGCAAACGGGAGGCGAGCACATGCGAAGTGACGCCCGACAACACCAACAACAAACATCGTTGCCTGCCGGGACGCGGCGTCGAGCGTGTCCTGCACCGGCATCCACGGTAGCAGCGATGGTGACATCCCCCTGTCCGGTATCGATCGGTTTCTTTTGATCGAGACTGGCGGCGGTAGCCAGGGTGTGGAGCAAATTCGCCTCCTCGGCACTGGCACGTCCGGGAAAAACGCGCGGATCGCGGGAACAAATGACCTTGGTCGCGACCATGAGCATTCTCACCGCAGCATCGATGAGGGGGAATTATTGTTTTCCCATTCCCGAGATCACGCTGGAAACGGTAAACTCGCGGCCAATCCTGCGGGGCATATCCCATGTTTTCATTGCAAACCATTTTTGGCAAAGGCGACAAGTTCTACGGCTTGCTCGAAGCCAGTGCCGAGGCCGCGCGTCAAAGCGCACAAGCATTGATTGCCTTGTCGCGACAGAAGACGCCGAATCCGTCGCTGGACGAGTTTCGAGTAGCGCGACGACGCGAAAAACAGGTTTTCAACGAAATCAGCGCCGAACTGGTCAACACGTTCGTCACGGCACTCGAGCGCGAAGACATCGAAGCCCTGTCGGCGGCGTTGTACAAAATCCCGAAGACGATCGAAAAATTCGCCGAGCGCTATGCGCTGTTTGCGGCGCAGATCATGGATGTCGATTTCGAATCGCGTGCGATCATGCTCGAGAACGGTTGTGCCGTGGTTGCCGAGATGGTCGGTCTTCTGCGAAAAGGCATGCCGCTCGACAAGATGAAGGCGCTCAACGATCGCATGCAGGCGATCGAGGGTGAGGCCGACCGTTTGATTCTCGATCTCTACCGCGACTTGTTCGTCAAGGAAAATGACGTTGCTCGCCTGTTGCTTAGAAAAGACCTGTTCGAGATGCTCGAAAAGGCGATCGACCGTTGTCGTGACGCGGGCAATGTCGTTTATGCCATCGCCTTGAAGAATTCCTGACCGGGAGAGTGGCGTGACTTTGATGCTCGTCCTGGCAGTGATTCTCATCGCGCTTGTATTCGAGTACATCAACGGTTTTCACGACACGGCGAATTCGATCGCCACAGTCGTGGCGACCAAGGTGCTCAGCCCCGGGCAGGCCGTGTTGCTCGCTGCGGGCACGAATCTCATCGGCGCGCTGTGGGGCACGGCGGTGGCCAAGACGATTTCGTCGGGATTGATCGATTCCGGCATCGTCAATGTGACTCCGCAGTTGTTGATTTGCGCCTTGCTTGCCGCAACCATTTGGAATCTCATCACCTGGTGGTGGGGGTTGCCGTCGAGTTCTTCGCATGCGCTGGTCGGTGGCTTGTGCGGTGCGGCGCTGGCGGGAGCCCACAACAATTGGCATGCGTTGATCTGGAGCCAAGCCGGTGCGCACTGGTGGGACGGCAAGGGATTGTGGCCCAAGGTCGTTCTGCCGATGCTTACGTCGCCGCTGGGCGGTTTTTTGTTGGGCATTTTGGTCATGGGCGGCTTGTTCGCGTTGATCTCATGGCTCGGGTCGCGCTCGAATCCGTGGATAAGCCAGTTCGGCAGGCCCAAATTCGTCAATGCCTTTTTCGGCAAGGCGCAGATTTTGTCGGCCAGCGCGATGGGGCTTTCGCACGGCATGAACGATGCGCAGAAAACCATGGGCATCATTGCTTTGGCATTGGCCGGCGCAACCAGCGCGGGCACGCTCGATCATCTGCCTTCGTTTCTGCATTTCCTGCGGGTGGAGCAGAGTGCGGCAAAGTCGTTCGAGGTTGCGTTGTGGATCAAACTTGTCTGCGCATTGACCATGGCGGCGGGTACGGCCGCGGGCGGATGGCGCATCATCAAAACGCTCGGCCACAAGTTGGTCAAGCTGCATCCGATCAACGGTTTCGCCGCCGAGGCGAGTTCGGCGGCGGTCATCATCGCCGCTTCCTCGGTGGGGATGCCGGTGTCGACGACGCACAATATTTCCGCCGCAATCATGGGCGTGGGGGTGGCAAAGAACCCGAACACCGTCAAATGGACGATCATCGAACGCATGGTGTGGGCGTGGTTGTTGACGATTCCCGTGGCCGGCCTGATCGCCTATGCGCTGGTGTGCAGCATGACCTTTTTGTTTTCCTGAAGCGGCATCGAATCGGCAACGTTGCAAGCTGATCGCTGTCCGGCAACGCGTGCCGATCGCTCGTCCGCTTTTGGTTCATGCCTTCTGTGGTGAAGCGGATCGTGAGCGTTACCGCGTCGTGGGCAATCGGGCCAGACGTGCAACGACATCGCCATCGACGGCAGGCCAATCGATTTGATCCAGCGTGTGTTTGCCGCGCGTGGCGCGAAGCAGGATGCCGTGCTGGATTTCGCTGCGCGCGAGCGCAACCGCGTAGGGCACGCGCAGGAAACTGACCATTGTGTAGTGCGGTACGAATACGTCGGGGTGACGCTGTTGCAGGCGCAACTCCAGTTCGCGTTGCAGGCGGTAGTCGGCATCGTCGACGCGATCGCGCATTTCGAGATAATTTTCCAATGCCATCTGCTGGATCGCACGCGCGTTCGGTTTGCGCTCGGCTTCGAACGCGGCGAACGCGTCGCCAAAATCGGCGTGTGCATCGAGATGTTGCGCCAGTGCGGCGCAGTCCTCGAATGCGCAATTCATGCCCTGGCCGTGGAAGGGCACCATCGCGTGCGCCGCGTCGCCGATCACCAGCGCTCGGCGGTCGAGATGCCAGCGTTCGAGATGCAGCGTCGCCAGCGTACTTTCTGGATTGCGCGCCCAGTCGCGTTCGAGTTCGGGCATTAGCGGCAGCGCGTCGGCGAAGTCGCGCTCGAAGAAGGCGCGCGCTTCTTGCGGCGTGCAGATCGTGTCGAAGCCTGGATCTTCGATGGTTGCACCACCCTTGTGCGGCATGAACAACGTGACCGTGAATGTCTTCTCGTCGTTCGGCAACGCGATGCACATGTAGTTGCCGCGCGGCCAGATGTGCAGCGCGTTCGGCTCAATCCGAAAACGCCCGTCGATAGTCGGCGGAATGACGAGTTCCTTGTAGCCGTGATCGAGAAATTCGACGCGCTCGCCGATATCGAGCGCCTTGCCGATGGCGCCGCGCAACGCCGAACCCGCGCCGTCGCAACCGATCAGAGTCTGAAAGAAAATGCTGTGTGAGTGCCCATTTCCATCGTCGATGAAATGCACTGTTTGTGCGTCGAAATCGACCCGATCCAGACGCCGGTCGAAGTGCAACTTCGCCCCGGCTTGCTCGGCAAGTTCGAGCAGGGTGATGTTCAACTCGCCTCGATGCACCGACCAGATCACTTCTGAATCGTCGCGACCATAGCGTTGCAGATTCACATCCCCATGCAGCGGATGCACCATGCGCCCGCGCATCATCACGGCGTGGGCCATGACCGCATCGTCGGCCTGCGCGAGGCGCAGCGCGTGGCGACCGCGTTCGGCGAGCGCAAGGTTGATCGAACGCCCGCCTTGATAGCCGGCAAGGCGCGGATCGCCGCGCTTTTCGTAGACCTCGACCTGCCAACCGCGCAGTGCCAGCAAGCGTGCCAGCAACGCGCCCGCAAGACCCGCGCCGATCAGGGTGATGCGACGTTCAGCGGCCATCGCGCCAACCCTCCACGGCATCGACGAATCCGGCGACGTCGGCATAACGGTTGTACAGCGGCGCAGGCGAAATGCGGATCACATCCGGCTCGCGCCAATCGCCGAGGATGCCGCGCGCGCCGAGGTATTCGAACAGCTCGCGTCCGCGCGCGCGGCCGCCGTGTACGCGCAACGACAATTGGCAGCCGCGGCGCTCGGCCTGCGCGGGCGTCACGATCGACAGAACATCGGCGAGGTGCGCACGGATCGATGCATCGAGATAGTCGGTGAGCCGCACCGATTTCTCGCGCAGTGCCGTCATGCCGACTTCATCGAACAGTTCAAGCGAGGCACGCAGCGGGGCGAGGCCGAGGATCGGCGGATTGCTGAGCTGCCAGCCATCGGCCCCGGCGCTCGGTTCGAACTGCGGCCCCATTTGGAAACGCGTCGTCTGCTCATGCCCCCACCAACCGGCGAAGCGTGGTCGCGTGGTGTGCGCATGGCGCGCATGGACGAAGGCGCCGGCCACCGCGCCGGGACCGGAGTTCAGATATTTGTAGTGGCACCACACGGCGAAGTCGGCATTGTCGTCGTGCAGACGCAGCGGCAGGTTGCCGGCCGCGTGGGCGAGATCGAAGCCGGCGATAGCGCCTTGCGCATGTGCCAGGCGGGCGATGTCGCCGAGATCGAATGCCTGGCCCGTGCGATATTGCACACCGGGCCAGAGCACGAGAGCGAGGCGCGGGCCGTGACGCTCGATCGCACTCGCGATGGCGGCCATCGAGAACGTGCCATCGGCTTCATCGGGTTCGAGTTCGATCAAATCCCTCGCCGGGTCGAAGCCGTGGAAACGCACCTGCGATTCGAGCGCGTAACGATCGGACGGAAACGCGCCGGCTTCCATCAAAATCGCGGGGCGCTCGCAGGTCGGCCGATAGAAACTCACCATCAGCAAATGCAGGTTCGCGGTCAGCGAATTCATCGCGACGACTTCGAGTGGTTCGGCACCGACCACGCGCGCGAGTGGCTCGCGCACCAGTTCGTGATACGGCATCCACTGCGCCTGCCCAGTGAAGTGGCCTTCGACTGCCTCGTGCGCCCATTTGTCGAGCACTTCCTCGACATGCGCACGCGCGCCGCGCGGTTGCAGGCCGAGCGAGTTGCCGCAGAAATAGAGTTGATCGCGATCACCGTGTCGCGGGATCAGGAACTTTGCACGCAGCGCGCGCAACGGATCGGCGTTGTCGAGGATTTCGGCGTGACGGCAGGCGTCTTGATTCGGCATTGCGGGGACGGGAGGCTGGGAGGGTTGCCGCAATGATAATGTCTAAGCGGGCGTTTGCTTCAGCGGATTCGAAGCAAAGTATGCTATGCACGAAGGTTGATCGCGTCACGAACGAAGGAGGAAAATGCTGGCCGCCATTCGCCGCCTACCACGCACTGTCTGGTTGCTCGGTCTGATCAGCCTGGCCAACGACTCGGCCAGCAACATGATTTATCCGCTCGTGCCGCTGTATTTGACCAGCGTGCTGATGGCAGGTCCCAAGACGCTCGGGCTGATCGAAGGCATCGCCGAAGCCGTAGCTAGCCTGCTCAAGCTCGCCGCGGGTGTGCTCGCGGACCGCAGCCGCAAAACCAAGTCATGGGTGGTCGCCGGGTATGCTATTGCCGGTGTCGCACGACCGATGATCGCATTCGCATCGAGTTGGTTCGGCGTACTCCTCTTCCGCTTCGCCGACCGTGTCGGAAAAGGGCTGCGCAGCGCGCCACGCGACGCGATGCTGGTGCACAGCATCGGCGCAGATCAACGCGGACTCGCATTCGGTCTGCATCGGGCGATGGACAATGCCGGTGCGGTGATCGGTCCACTCGCTGCCGCCGCGCTGCTCGAATTCGGATTGCCGATGCGTCAGGTATTGCTTGCGGCCATTGTGCCGGCCGTGATCGTGGTGTGGCTCGCGCTGGCGATCGAAGAGCCTGATGTCGAGCGGCCGCCAAACGTAGTGCGTTTCACTTGGCATCTGCGCGAATTTCCCTTGCGCTTTCGTCGCTATCTGATCGTGCTCGCACTGTTCATGCTCGGCAACTCGTCGAACATGTTCCTGTTGTTGCGAGCGAAGGAGTTGGGGTTGGCCGATGCGCAAGTACCGATGATTTGGGCGCTTGTGTCGCTCGTTGCGGCCATGCTGTCCACGCCGATGTCTGGTCTTTCCGATCGATTCGATCGTCGTACGCTCATCGTCGGCGGCTGGCTGGTCTATGCCGTGCTGTATCTCGCCTTTGGTCTGCTGCCGACCGCAGCCTGGCTGCTCTGGCCGATGTTCGCCGCCTACGGAGTGTTTCTCGCCGCAACCGAGGGTGCGGAGAAGGCACTGGTTGCCGACATGGTGCCAAAACTTCAGGCAGGCACGGCGTTTGGCTGGTACAACCTTGTCGTCGGCATCGCCTTGCTGCCGGCGTCATTGCTGTTTGGCTGGCTCTGGTCCGATGCATCGCCATCCGTGGCATTCGCCTTCGGGTCGGGTTGTGCGTTTGTCGCGGCGCTGCTGTTGCGGTTCTGGGTTGGCGTGGGCGAACCGGTGGCAAGTGCCTGAGTTTTTGCGCATGCTTCGCAGCTGCGATGCGCGCCATAGGAGAGTGTCCTGGATTTTGTATAAACGGGCCACAGGCATGAAACTGCCGCCTGATCCGGAGACACAATGACTACGTCAAAGAATGAGCTATTGGCCGATCTGGATGCGCACGGCGAACTGCCGGGCGAGTTCTAGCAATTGCTGCACGCGCTGAGCGACCACTGGGCACAGGTGCGCGCGGCGCTGAGCGCGTGCGATACACGCATCGACGCCTACGCGCACTGCCAGCACCTGCGTCACATCGCCGGCGTCGGCCCGACCACTGCCGATGCCGCCGTTGTCACCGGGGGGCACAAGTCGCTTGAGCCAAGGTTTTGTTTCACCGTCAGCGCCACGAGGTAACAACGGGTTGGACCCACCCGCAGAGAACCTGACTAACTGTTCGGACGTCCAAATGGTGGACTGATTGATCCTCAGGCCATCGACGATACCGATGAACGAATGAGGTCTGCGGTCGCGGTTTTTACCCAGGTCCGCATCGGCGACATCGATGCCACAAGACCGACTACGGAATTGCCGTCTGACTTACGTTTGAATCCCCGCGTGGCGCGGATAGCGGTAGAGAGAGCAAGAGCAAAAAGCGTCATCAGCGAAACGCCTGAAAGCTCAAGGCAAGAGCGTCTTGCGCGCGGAGTTGACAGGGGAGTCTCCTACGGAATTGTTAGGCCGCAGACTATGGTGCCGATGGTTCGACCTGGGCGCTGGTGCGGTTGTCCAGCTGCGACAAGTGCTTGCCGAATGAGTAGCCGGCACCGGCTATAGCGCAAAGAATCGCGAATGCAGCCATACCGATCAGAATCTTCTTGACCACGATCATCTCCCGAATGATTCATTGTGCAAGTTAACCAGCGAAATCTGCTGTAGCTGGAGTGCCGAAAGTAGGATATGCCAGAGGCTGGCGGGTGCGGCCTAACGCTGGAGCTAAGCGGCGGATGCCGCGATAAGCATGATAGTACTACAACCGACCAGCAGCCGTCCGCTTGAGCGACTAGTTAGAGCCTAGTTTGACGTGCTTTAGTCACTTCAGGATACGTTTTGGCAAGGCGCGCTTCTAGATCTTGCCGCAACTCTTCTGACTTTAGCGCGTCTTTCGCGTGATCAATTTTTCTTTGGATTTTCTTTAACCGTCTATCGCCATATGACTGTTTATACCAATGTGGCTTATCGCCGTACTTTTCTTCAGTTTTGCTGAGACGGTTCTCAAGCGCATCCAGTTCTTTGCGCAGCTTTTCATTCAGCGGGATAGTGTTTGTCATAGGCTCTAACGTTTGACGTGAGGGGCCGCCGCAGCGGCGAAGCCGCGAAGGGAACCCACAAGCGCAGCTTGTGGGCGGTCCCTCTCGACGGAAGTGTTATGCATTAGCCATCAAGATGCATTGACGGAACGTGTAGCTTGAATGGTGCTATCAATTCTAATAACGCCATTCTCAGTAAAGAACGGTTTCAGGACAACGTACAAAGTCTTTCCTCCTTTGGCTTCCGATCCGCCGGAGTCCTTGGTGCCCAAAGAAAGCTTGCCGCACTTGACTCCGACGAAATTGCAGTCGAAGTTTAGCCCAGCCTCTGATTTCTCATTAACTGACCATTCAACTTCTTTGGGCGTGAATACCTTGGTGACTATCCAATACTTTGCGCTTGCATGGTTCGTTTGAGTCCGTTTTCCATCGATGTTGATTTGATTAAATAGTTCAGCGCCCTCGGTATCCTTTTTTTGAGTATCAAGATTTTGAATATGCATCAGAAGAGGAAGGTGGTCTATCTGCTGAACTGCGACATCTTTAAATGATAGCTTCGCGGTTTTTCCTGAGCCGTACTTGGCGCCAACTGCCGATCCATCGAGCTTGATTGAAGGTCCGCCGAATGGCTTGATGAGGTCGATCGCGAGTTCAAAGGATTTAGAATCGTCGAAGACGATGCTTTGATCCAAATCTCTTGTTGAGTCAATTTTGTCCTGTGGCAAACTTTTTGCGATGAAATCAGAGTATTTAACCGCAACGATGAAGTTGCCTTCACCTTTCTCAAATCGAACAACACTGCCTATCTTTACAGAATCAGAAACATTCCAAAACGTTTTATTGAAGTTCGTAAACGTGACTGCATCGGTGACAATCTTTGGATCCGGTGAGATGTTGGCACATCCTGCTAAAAGAGCAAAGCAAGAAGCCATCGTTAGCGATCTGAGCATCATGGTGTTCTCCTTGAGGTTGGGGGCATAAC
>JAFEFR010000041.1 GCA_018240485.1 Pseudomonadota bacterium | reverse complement strand
ACGGATGCTTCCGGCGTGCCGATCTATTCGGGCACGGTCATCGACCTCGAACTGTGGCAGACGGTGCCGGGGGTAAACAACTACATCAATTTTCTGAACGTCGGGTACCGGCCTTATTCACCGCCAGTGGGCGACTATGCCAATACCGGTTGGAAATGTTTCGCGGTAAGTGGCAACGTCTGTACTGCGGACAATTACGGCCCCAACATCGCGAATGCGGTCAGTTCGGCCGCCGGTGCCTGGTCGATGTCGCTATCCGCCGTACCCGCGCCATGGTTGGGGCCGTGGGCCACGGCGATGCTGCTTGGTCTGTTGACCGTTGCCGGCAGTGCGATGCTCAGGCGCAGGCACTGATGTGGATCAGGTTCCCAACCTTATCGCGTTCGCGCGAAGACGGTAATTTCTTCACGGTCGTGATAAAGCTGCTTGGCACGAACGTCGGCCTTGGCGCCGAGCGCGTCGCGCAGCAGGTCGAGACACAGTTGCGTTTCCTCGTAGCGTTTTTTCATCGGCAGTTTGAGGTTGAAGATCGCGTGGCGGCACAAGCCTTCCCCCAGCCACTGTGCGATCAGCGCGGCGACGCGGCGTGGCTGTTCGACCATGTCGCAAACCAGCCAGTCGACGGAGTTCTGCGGCCGCCAGCGAAAACCGTCGGCGCGCACATGGGTGACGAGGCCGGAATCCATCAGTGCCGCATCCATCGGCCCGTTGTCCACGGCGGCAACCCGAAGCGAACGACGTACGAGCTGCCAGGTCCAGCCGCCCGGTGCCGCGCCGAGATCGACCGCGCTCATGCCGGGTTTCAGCCAGCGCTCGCGTTCGCCCTCGTCGAGCAGCACCAGAAACGCCTCGTCGAGTTTGAGCGTCGAGCGACTCGGCGCTTCGCGTGGGAATTTCAACCGTGGAATACCCTGAGGCCAGGGGACGGTCCGCGTCGGGTCACCCGAACACAAAAAGGTGCGGTCGCTTTGGGGAAAAAAAGCGTGCAGGCGGTGACGGGCCGCGGGATCGATCAGGCGTGCCTGCTTCATCGCGCCGATCAGGGCGTTGCCGAAACTGCGGCAGAAGGGGGCGAGCGCCTTGCCTTCGTTCGTGTCGGGCGCTTCGACGAACACATCGGCCCAGCGTGTTTCGCTGGCGCGCAAGGTGTCCAGGATCGGCGTGAGGCGGTCGCGCGGCGGCAAATCGGGCAGCCACGCGAACGCCGGCAGCACTTGTCGGGCGAAGATCAGCGCACGTGGATCGGCGATGGCGGACAAGGCATCCGCGGACGAAGGTGGCGGGGCGACGTACTCCACGTAGGCGCTGTCGCGGCGGGCGCGAACATGCCCGAACAGACCGTGTGCGGCGGCATGCGCCGTGATCTCCTGCGCGCACTCGCCTTCAAATCCGGCGCGACAGTACAAGACGGTGGAGTGGAGTTTGTGGGCGGAATTCACGCCAGTTGATGT
>JAFEFR010000419.1 GCA_018240485.1 Pseudomonadota bacterium | reverse complement strand
GTCGCCTTGCGGTGTTGCTCGAACCCCGCGTCGGCCTGAGCTGCCAAGGTCATCTGCTGTGCCATCATTTGCACCCCACAATTAGGTCATGCTTCGACCGCATGGCGAAATCAGAGTTTCCCTAGGATGGCGT
Organism: Pseudomonadota bacterium; assembly: GCA_018240485.1. GTDB lineage: Bacteria > Pseudomonadota > Gammaproteobacteria > Xanthomonadales > Rhodanobacteraceae > Rudaea. The sequence goes on along the minus strand of JAFEFR010000419.1, from coordinate 10,988 downwards.
TCTTCTTGTTCGCGTAGTGCGCGAAGTTTGGCATTCGACAGCTGACCTGCCCGCGCGATGATTTCCGTACTGGTGCCGCCGGTTGTCGACGGGCATGCGGTTGGAATTATCGTGCATATCACTTAGTGATATACTTTTGACATGAGTCGGATTCTTCTGACGCGCGTGTTCGTTCGGTAGTTGCGCAAGAGTGGGTTGTCCGATACTGCACTGCGCGAAGCGGTATCCGAAATGGAGCGCGGGTTGATCGACGCCGATCTCGGCGGCCACGTGGTCAAGAAACGTGTCGCCCTGCCAGGCCGTGGCAAGCGCGGCAGTACGCGCACGCTGGTCGGGACCCACTACAAGGATCGCTGGTTCTTCCTGTCCGGATTCGAGAAGAACGAACGCGACAGCATCGACGATCGGGAATTGGGCGCCTTGCAAAATTTCGCGCAATCGCTGCTGGCACTGAATGAAAAGCAAATCGCACTCGCCAGCGTCGATGGCATGCTAACGGAGATAACGGATGGCGACGAAACGTAAAAGCCGCATTCTTGACCAGGTGTACGAAGGCGCCAGCGACCTGCACCGCTTGGGCTTCATCGACAAGCGGCGCATGGGCGAGTTCGAGGTGTTGTGCAAGCTCGAAGTGCCAGCTTTGAGCGCACGCAAGATCAAGGCATTGCGCGAAAGTCTGCATGTCAGTCAGTCGGTGCTCGCGGCACTGTTGAACACGAGCGTATCGACGGTGCAGAAATGGGAAATCGGCGAGAAGAAGCCTGGCGGCCCATCCCTCAAATTGTTGAATTTGATCGAGCGCAAGGGCATCGAGGCAGTCGTCTGATCTGGCTCTTCGCATGTCGGTGGAAGCCCGGCCAGCGTGCGCCGCGGTCGTTTGCCCTGGCCTGCTCGAACGAAGATAATAACTATTATTAACAAGTAGGGGTTCGCCATGCCAACCAGCGTCGCCCTGAGTCAACATTTCGAGACCTTTGTGCGCGATCAGGTGCAAAGTGGGCGCTTCAACAACGCCAGTGAGGTCGTGCGCGCCGGCTTGCGCCTCCTCGAAGAAAGCGAACTGCGCAAGCGACTGGAGTTGGAGGCTCTGCGCGCCGAAATTGCCGCAGGGCGCGCCAGTGGGCCAGGCAAAACCGCCGATGCGGTTTTCAGGCGTCTGCAAGCGAAATACACGGCCATGGGCAAGGGCAAGACGCGGTGATGCGCGTCACTCTTGCGCCGCTGGCCGAGCAGGATCTTGAATCCATCGGCGACTACATCGCCCAAGACAATCCGAATCGTGTCGTTACGTTCATCGGCGAACTGCGCGAACAATGCAAGCGCATTGCCGACAATCCCGCGGCGTATCGCCTGCGCCTGGAACTGGGTGATGGCATCCGATCCTGTGCGCATGGCCAGTATGTGATCTTCTTTGAAATCGTGCCCGAATCCATGCGTGTCGTCCGTATACTGCATGGCGCGCGCGACTTGCCCACGCTTTTTCACGAAGGCGACGTGAGCCCATAACCCGACTCTGGCAGATCGAAATGAGCATGGATCGCACCCCCACGACACGGTTGCATGAGTATCGGTTCATCAAATTTTTTCGCGCCGCGGCCGCGGCCTGGGTCGTCGTGGGGCACTGCCTGATCTGGGGAGGGTGGCACGGGCTGCCATACCGCAACACCAAAAGTGCGGTCGACCTGTTCATGATGATTTCCGGCTGCCTGATGGTGGCGAACGCGAACAGGCGCGCCCTGTCCGAGCCCTTGGGGTCCTTTCGAGGATGCTTGTCCTTTTATCTGCGCCGATACTTCAGGATTGCGCCGGTGTATTACCTGGCGCTGGCCATTTCGATGATTTTCGTTGCGCAGTCGATCGAGGGCACGCTGAGCCTGCAATCCCTTGACCCTGCGGTATGGCCTGCCGGCGGCAAGTACGACCCCAGCCACTTCAGGTACTCGCTGGAGGGTGTCATCCTGCATGTCACGTTTCTGTTTGGGTTGTTCCCGAAATGGTCGCTTTCCTCCATGCTGCCCGATTGGAGCCTGAGTCTGGAAATGCAGTTCTATGCCGCATTCCCATTCATCTACACATTCGTTCGCAAGGCGCGCCTGCCGGTTGCGCGCTATTGGTTCGTCGGAACACTGTCTGTGGGGGCAGGATACCTCGCGGAGCATTACGCAAATTTTCCCGAGCCCTCACTGTTGTTTCTGAAGCTGCATTTCTTTCTTGCGGGGATGTTGCTGGCCGAGTACCTCGAATCCGGAAGACCGGGCGCGCTGGCGGCTGCGTTCGCCTTGACGCTGCTGGATGCGATTGTCCGCTGGAATTTCACCTTGATGCATGTGATACATGCCGCCATTGCCCCGTCGATATTGGGTTGCATGGTTTTGCTGGGCCAACTTGAAGCGCAGCAACGCACGCCGAAGTTTCTTGCGCGCGTCATCGGTTCGCGCGTTGTCAACTTCGCCTCCGACGTGTCCTATGGTGTCTACCTGTTCCATGGATTCTTCATTTGCCTATGCGGTTACCTGATCGCACGCTCGCAGTGGCTGCATGACCTCGGATCGTTCAGCAGATTCATGTTTATTTTGACCATCACCTTGGTCGGTGCGTACTTGTGCGGTGCTATTGTCCACCGCACTGTCGAACTGCCATTTATCCGGATCGGCAAGCGAGTGATGGGCAATCTGATTCGTCGGCAATGAGCAGAAAAACGCTCTGCTTGTGGGCGAACACTGGAACGATGTCTCGAATCGCGCCGATCACGGAATCAGCCACACTCGCTCCATTCGACGACACGCCCTTTCTTTCCGCTGTGCGCCGGTAAAGAGATGGGGCCAACTTGCGCATCAACGCAGGCTACAGGTTTACAGATCACGGCCCTGCGAATGGCATTTCATGTAGTCGCAGTAGGCACGCTGAAAAGCCCACACGATGCGTTCGCCGTGGCCGAAGATGCCGCGGTGCCCCGTCAAGTTTGCTACCCCACGTTGTACCGACTCGCAGATGTCGCGATCTTCCTCGCCGAGCCTGCGCGCAAATCCGAGCATGACTTCAGAATAGGCGGCGAGCATCGCCGATTCTGTCTCTGTTATGTCGGCGATGCGAGGCAAAAACAATCGGGTGTCGATGATGGTGTGGCTTGGACTCGTTGGAACATAGCGAAGAATCGCGATACTTTCGCGACGGTGTATCCCAATCGCCGTGAGTGGAAACAGCGAGAGATGCTCGTGTTCGCAGGAATTGCCGACGACGGCGCGTTCGAACACTGCGGCAACGCGTTTGTGAATCGCTCGAGCAGGTTCTGGAGGCGACAAGTTCGCTCGATAGCCTACGTGTGGCATGGGCATGTCGATTTCCGCAAGGCTGGGGCGGCGGGCCACAACAGCACCGAACGTCTCGGGATGAACGGAATAGACGTGGTCGAATTCAAGCGTGTTCTGAACCACGAGTTTCCAGTTGGCCCGCACGTCGAGTCGGAAGCGTCCATATTCCTTGTCCATCGCTTCGCTGAGTGTCTTCAGGCGAGGCGAAAGCGCTCCCAACCATGTGGGCAAAGTGACTCCATTTTCCGCATGCGGGCGAACGAAGACGAACTCGCCGCAAGTGTCGACGTCCCAACAGTCGAGTTTCAGCTTCTCGCAATCGAGATCTCGAAAGGAATCGCGGAAGGGAATGCCCGTCGGGGCGCCATCGTGGCCGAAGCTCCAACGATGATAGGGGCAAATGAGTGGGCCGTTTCCACAGTCGCCGCTGCGAATCGCATTGAATCGGTGCGGGCAGGTATTGGTAAACGCGCTCAAGTGACCGTCAAAGTTCTGGATGACAACCTCGCGGTCGGCCAGGTTGACGAGCACCCAGTCGCGATTCGCCATGAGGTCGCGGCGCAAGGCGGCGTAGTGCCAGGCGCTGTGGAGCGTAGCCAGTTCGCGTTCGTGCAGGCCGGCGTCCACATAAGCGCGCATTGGAATCAAGTTGTGCACGTATACCCCTTGCCGGTGGCGTGACCCATTTTGTTCATTCGCGTTGTCGCAGCGCGCCGATCGCGTCGCCGATCGCGCCGATCACGGAATCGTCCACGCTTGCTCCATTGGGGAGCACGATGATTTTTTCCGCCAGCGACTCCGTGTTCGGCAGCATCATGCCCGCATGCGGAAACAGGTCGCGATACGGTTGCATCTTGTGGCAGCCCGGCCAGAAATACTTGCGTGCCAGCACGTTCTCGGCTTGCAGTGCGGCGACGATGTCGTCGCGCGAAACCGGAAACGTTTCATCCGCTTCGATCACGATGTAGTGGTGGCTGTTGCGTTCGCTCGCGGCGTAGTCGAGCACGCGAATGCCGGGTACGTCGCGCAGCGCGGCTTTGTAGGCGGCATGATTGCGGCGGTTGATCGCAAAGATCTCATCCACGCTGTCTAGGTTCGCCAAGCCCATAGCCGCGCAGACTTCGATCATCTTGCCGTTGGTGCCGGGGTGGACGACGTTGTCGTAGCCGGAAAATCCGAAGTTGCGCATCAGGCGCATGGCTTCGGCGAGTTCGTCGTCGTGGGTGACGACAGCACCGCCTTCCATCGTGTTGAACGCCTTGGTGGCGTGGAAACTCAGCACCTCGCATTTGCCAAAGCGGCCAATGGATTGACCTTTGTACGTGCTGCCGAAGGCATGCGCGGCATCGAACATCAGCGTCAGCCCGTGTTCGTCGGCGAGGGCTTGAAGTTCTTCGACCGGTGCGGCGCGCCCCCACAGGTGTACGCCGATGATGCCGCTGGTGCGCGGCGTGATCATGCGCCGCACCGAGTCCGGATCGAGGTTGTGCGTGGCCGGGTCGATATCGGCGAATACCGGCGTGATGCCTTGCCAGTGCAGCGCGTGCGCGGTGGCGACGAAAGTCCACGATGGCACGATGACTTCGCCTTTCAGCCCCAGCGCGCGAATCGCGATTTCCAGTGCGATGGTGCCGTTGCACATCGCCACGCAATGCTTCACGCCCAGGTGTTGCGCGATGCGGCGCTCGAACTCTTGCACCATCGGGCCGTTGTTGGTCAGCCAGTGGTTGTCGAGAATTTGCCCGACGCGATTCAAAAACGCATCGCGATCGCCGATGTTTGGCCGGCCCACATGCACGGGTTCAGCGAATGCGGGCGGCGCACCATGGATGGCGAGATCGGTTGGGGTGCGGATGGTTTTCAGTGGCATCGCCCGAACGAGGGTGGTTGCTTCATGCGTCTAGCGTAGCGCAAGCCGGATCAATTCAACCAATGCGACAAATCGCGCCCGAGCAGCCGCGAGAGCAACGCCACGTCGTCGCGGAAGTAGTCGCACAACTGTCGCCGAAACGGAGGCCGCAGCGGTTCGCGCATCAATCGTTTGTTGTGGCGGTCGATCCACGCATGGATGCCTAATCCACCCGGAAGCCGAAGCGCGCGACGCAGGGTTCTGATTTTTCGCAAGGCGTGCTCGAGGCGCGGCCATTGGTAAGTGATGCTGGGATTGAGTTTCTCGAATTCGGTTCTGCCGTCGTGAGCAAGCCCGAGCCAGTCGAGCACGGCGGCGTAGGTGCCTGCGGTATCGGTGCTGAAATCGTCGTACAGGATGACGTGGACGTGGCGGGGATCGACGCAGCCCAGCATACGTTCGAACTGAGCGCCGATTTTTGCCATGTCGCCATATTGCAGGGCGGCGCCATTGCGGAAACGGGGCGGTAGATTGCGGCCTTCCAATCGCGCCGCTTGCCGTTGCCAGCAGGTTTCGAAATCGGGGAATTCGCCGAAACTTTTCACGTGTTCGTTGTGCAGGCTGTGCGCGAGGTCGACGGGATTGTGCAACATGACGATGAACCGCGGGTCTTCGCATTGCCGAACGATGTGCGAGATGGCCTGCCTGGAAAGCAGGTAGCCGGCGGAGGCCTCGCCCCGGTAACGGGCGCTCGGTGGCGCGTCGTCGAACAGCCGCAGATAGGCGCTCTCGTCGTAAATCATCGGGCCGAAATGGGTGAAGCCGAGGTCTGAAGCGAAGTGATAAGGCTCCTTGATGCCCGCCGTTTCGGACATGAAAACCTGCGGGTGGCCGGCAAGGTAATGGCTGAGCGCCGTGGTGCCGCATTTCGGCGCGCCCACGATGAACAGATTGGGGTAGCGGGTGTGGGGCATTCGCCTACGACGCTGTGCTGGCGGTGGCCGACCGGGCCGAGGCGAGGGTGACGATCTGCGCGCAGTCGCGCAGCGAGGTTTCCTTGTGCGCGATCACCACGATGGTCTTGTCGCCCGACAGATGGCGGATGGCATCGTTCAAGGCCGCTTCGGTTTGCGAGTCGAGCGCGCTGGTGGCTTCGTCGAAAAACAGAACCGGCGGATCCCGATACAGCGCACGGGCAATGCCCACGCGTTGACGCTGTCCGCCGGAGAGGCGGATGCCGCGATCGCCGATCACTGTATCGTAGCCGTGCTGCAGTTCGCTGACGACGAAATCGTGAATCTGTGCGGCGCGAGCGGCGCGCTCCACTGCTACCATGTCGATATCGGCAGGGTGGACGCCGAAGGCGATGTTTTCCTTGACGCTGGCATCGGCCAGGTAGATGTGCTGCGGAACGTAGCCGATGGCGCGTTGCCACGCCGCCACGTTGTGTGTATCGATGGCGACATCGTCCACGCTCAATGCGCCGGCTTGCGCTTGCAGCAACCCCAAAAGAATATCCATCAAGGTGCTTTTGCCGGCACCGGTACGGCCGACGATACCGACGCTGGTGCCGACCGGCACGACCAGATTGAAATGATCCAGCACGGGTTTGTCGGGTGCGGACGGGTAGGCGTAGCGGATGTCGCGCAAGCGGATTTCCCGTTGCGGCACGAGCGCGGCGCCGGGGCGGGCGGGCGGGCTTTCCGGCAGGGTCAGGTCGTGGTGGATGGCATCCAGCGCAGCAGCGGAAAATCTCAGCTTGGCGAAACCGCGGTACATGATCTGCATGGCCGGCAACATGCGGTAGGCGGCAAAGCCGTACATGCCGAGCGCCGGCAACACCTGGGCGATATCGCCGCGATTGAACATCAGCACCATGGCGATGGCGATCAGCCCCGTGTAGCCGACCGCTTCGACCAGGTACAGCGGCGACGTGCTGAGGGTGTCGCCGGTGGCGAGATGGCGCGAAAATTCGCGCGAGGCGTGCTCGAATTTCCCGAGGTAGGCGGTGGCGGTGTGCGCGACTTTCACATCCTTGATGCCGCCCAGCACCTCGTGGCACGACTGGAAGCGTTCGCTGTTGGCACGCTGGGATTCCGCACCGACGCGATTGAGGCGCTTGCGCACCAGCTTGTAAATGATGCCGTACAGGGTGCCGACCGCTGCCACGATGCAAGCTGCGATGAGGGGCTTGTACCAAAACACCAGCAAGGTGATCGCCAGCACGACGACACCCTGCGCCACCAGTTGCGAAAACGGCTGAATCAGATTCGACAACAGCATGTCCGCCTCCGATAACACGTTGCGACTCAATTGCGCCGGGTTGCGATCGAGGAAAAACTCGTAGGGCTGACGCAGATATCGCGACAACAGCCGCACGCTGAAGGAATGACGCAGAAAATTGATGAAGCGGTTGATCAAATGGTGCGTCACCATCTTGAACAACGACGATGCGATGACGACAACGATGGAAGCGAAGCCCAGCGCCATCAGGAAGTCGCGGCTGGAGGTGAAGCCGAAGTGCCGGTACACCGCGTCGAGCAGCGGATTGCCGTGGATCACACCCGGGCGGCCCAACACCGCCAGGAACGGCATGATCGACAAGACCCCCCCGGTTTCCGCAAGCGCCATGAGTACGACCAGGGCGAGCATGACGAGGGACTGGCGGCGTTCGTGCGGCGCGAGGATGTCCCGAATTTTTTTGATATCGCCAAGCATCAGCGACGAGGTGCCGCATTCGTTGCCATCGACGACCGGCAAGCGCGCACCGAGCCGAGTCCCGCAGCCCCCCGCTGCAACGACTCAACGAATGCCCACGGCACGCAGTTGACGATCCGGCAAATCGTACGAGCGGCGATTTTCATGCCATCCTTGTAAGCCAACCCAGCCCACTTGTCACGTCAAAACGGGGTCAGGTTCACTTCTGCCCTCCCGGCATCGGCAAATTCGCTGTCGCGGGGCCGTGTGCGTCGCGTTGGTGCGTCGAAATTTGTGCTTTGTCGCACGGTGGCGAGACGAGAATTGAACCTGACCCCGTTATACGTGATGGGCGATGCGCCGGTCGCGCGCGGGCGAAGCGTTGCGTTTTGGCTTCGACCATCGCGTGAAAATCGCGGTCGCCGAGTGCTCGCTGTTGTTGGAGATAGAGGCGGATATCGGCAAGGTCGTCGTCGCTGAGTGGTGTGCCCAGCAGTTGGCGGTATGCTGTTGCGCGTTCTTCAGGTGAGGCGCCCAAGGCGATGTAGGCAGCATGTGCCGTGATCCCTCGCGGGGTGTCGAGCCCGCAGTGGCCGGCACAGCTCGACCACGGGTAGCGCGTCGCATCCACCACCATGCGTGCGCGTACCGGGTTGAGTTCGATGTATCGATAGCAGCTCAGCACATAGCGTGCACTGTCGACCAAACAGGCCTTGTAGCGTCCCTCCCACAACGTGCCGGTGCGTCCGTGCCGGGCATTGAACCAGCCGACGTAGTTGCGTCCGAGCTGTTGCATCAAGCGCGCGGTTGCCCCGGTTTGTCGTGGGGTGATCAGCAGGTGGACATGGTTGTCCATCAGCACCCAGGCGTGCAGCACGCATTCACCGAGCGAGAGCGCGTCGGCAAGCATCATCAAGTAGCGTTGGCGATCGATATCGTCGAGGAAACACGGCAGCCGGTTGTTGCCGCGCTGGATCACATGCTGCGGAACGCCGGGGAGATCGAGTCGGGGGAGTCGAGCCATGTTGGCATCGTCGCCGGATCGCAGTGTCGGCAATAGCGGAATACGCCGCGTCGGCGTGTCGGAAAATGGCTCAACAAAACCCAAAACGGGGTCAGGTTCACTTTTCGTGTGCGGCGCGACACCGCGGCGAGAAGTGAACCTGACCCCGTTTTGGGTTTTAGAGTTGGGATTCGAGGCGGGCGATTTCCGAGGTGTAAGCGCCGGTTTTGTTCAGCGATTTGGCGATGGCGAGGTGTTCTCGCGCGGTGGGGTGGTCGTTTACGGCGAGGGCGATCTTGGTCAGGTTGATCTGGAAGTAGGGGTTGCTTGGGTCGGTCGCGGCGGCGGTCATGGTCAGGCCGATGGCGGCTTGGGCGTCGTGCGCGATGTTGAACTGGTAGGCGCCGTCGTTGTTGAGGATCATGGCGCGCACCTTGGGCGGGAGGTGCGGGTTGGCCATGGCGGTGTCGACCAGGCCGGCGAGGTCGTGGGTGGTGAGGTTCAGTTTTTCGTTGCTCGCGGTAATCAGCATGTCGAGAAACGCGTTGGCGCGGGTGTAGTTCGTGATTCTCCCCAAGCGGGCGCCGAGGTCGGCGAGTTGTGCGGTGGGCACCGGTTCGCGGCGGGCGTGGATCAGCAGCGCGGCGATGGCGCCGTCGATGTCGTCGGGGTCGAGTCGCGCGGCGGCTTCGAAATACGGCAGCGCTTGGGCATCGAGTTGCGCGCGCGGGGTTTGCCGCGCGCCGGCGATGAGCACGGCGCGGCCGGCTTCGAACTGGCTGCGTGAAGAGGCGGGATGATGCCGCGCATCGGCCAGGGCAAGGCGTTGCGAGTCGCCCCAATCCGCCGCGCGCACGGCGGTCAGGCTGGCGCATACCGACAACACGGCAAGCCCGATGCCACTCGCCGCGCGCGCGGGTACGTGGGCACGCAGCGCGGGCGCGAGGGTGGCGATCAGGCCGAGCAGCAGGCCCGCCATCGGCAAATAGTTGCGGTGCTCGAATACCATCTCCAGCGGCAGAATCGTCGATTCCATCGCGTGGCCGACCAGAAACCAGGCAATGCCGAAAGCGATGCCGGGATGGCTGCGGCGCCAGCGCCAGGCGGCCGCGGCCAGCGCCGCCAGAACGACGATGGCCGCCGCCGTCGAAGGCGGATTCAGCAGGCCGATGGACAGCGCGATGTCGTCGTGGAACATCCCCATCCAGGCCGGATTCGGCAGCCCGATCCACAGCAGGTAATCGCACATCACCCGCGCCTGAGTCAGCAGGCGTTCGCCGAGGGTGAACGCACGCGCGGCGTAGGCGTCAGGCAGCCAATGCGGGTGCGTGGCGAGAAACAGCAGCAGCGCGAGCAATGGCAGAGCGACGGTGGCGAGGAAAAAGCCGCCGAGCGCGCGACGCTGGCTGGGCTGCGGTGCGGCGAAGCGATAGCCGATGGCTTCGACGACGAAGGCATACAACACGATCAGCGCGCCGTTTTCCTTGCTGAACACCGCCAGCACGCCGAACAAACCCAGGCCGGCGAAACCGCCGAGAAGCGCCGCCTCGCCGCGCAGCGCGCGTTCGCGCGCATCGACGTAGCAAAGCAGGCCGGCAAGGGTGAACAGCGTCGCCAGCAGGTTCATGCGCTGCACGACATAGAGCACGCTGCTCACCTGCAGCGGATGCAGCAGCCACAGCCCGGCGGCGAGCAGGGCGACGGCGGGCGCGACCGAGGCGGCGTGCGCCGCGGCGGTGGGCAGCAGGCGTGGCGCCAGGCGGCGGGCAATGGCGTAGAGCACGCCGCCGTTGAGCAGATGGATACCGAGATTGACCAGCTTGAACGCCAACGGGCTCATGCCGAAGGCTGCGACATTGAGGCCGAAGCTGAGCAGGCTGATCGGCCGGCGCAACATGCCGCTGTCCGACGACAGTGCAATCGCCAGCCAGTTTTGCGTGGGCGTGCCGAGGGCTTGCAAGGCCGGGTTGTTCACCAGCACGGGAAAGTCGTCGAACAGAAAACCGCCGAACAGGCCGCTGGCGTAGACCAGCACCGCGAGCAGCAGCAGGGCGACGAACCCCAGTGCGGGGTTGCGGGCGTGAGGCGACATCGAGGGAGCGAGCGTCATGGCGGCATCATACCCGGC
>JAFEFR010000418.1 GCA_018240485.1 Pseudomonadota bacterium | reverse complement strand
CTGGACGCGTCCGGATTGGTTATTGGTGCCCAAGGGGGGACTCGAACCCCCACACCTTACGGCGCTACCACCTCAAGGTAGTGCGTCTACCAATTCCGCCACCTGGGCAACTGTTTTCTTGCGACACGGACTACGGTTGACCGTAGCCTTCGATTCGAGCCGCCTATCATATCCGCTAGGCAGGCTGCGGCATAGAGGCTAGTGCGTTCCCGGTTTCTTTTTCGGATCTGTCGACTTGTTGCTGGCGGGCTGTGCCGGAGTCGACTCTGCTTGCGTGGCGGGTGCCGCGACGGCTGTCACGGGAGCGGCGCTGGCAGGGGCGGTGGGAACCTCGGGCGAGGCGCTCGCCGCTTGACCGGTCGTAGGTACTGCAGGGATGTCGCCCGAGGCTGGCGGGGTCTTCGGCGCCGTCGCCACACCCATGACGCCAAGGTCGTCCGTCGGCTTGAGTTCGCCGGCGTTCTTCAGATACCACGCCATCGCCAGGCTGAGCAGAAAGAACGTTGTGGCAAGAATGGCCGTGCTGCGCGAAAGAAAGTTGCTCGCGCCGCGCGCGCCGAATACGGTGCCCGAAGCGCCGCCGCCGAAGCCGGAGCCGGCCTGTGCGCCTGCTCCGCGTTGAAGCAGGATGAGAATGGTCATCGCGATCGCGACGAGCACATAGATGATGTTGAACACGGTGAGAAGCATGTGTGAAATCCGGTAATCACGCTTGCGCTGCAGCGCAAATCGCAAGGAAGTCCGAGGTTACAAGGGAGGCGCCGCCAATCAATCCACCGTCGATGTCCGCCTGCGCGAACAGTTCGACGGCATTGCCCGGCTTGACGCTACCACCGTAAAGAACACGGAGCGAGCCGCCTATTCTAGCATCCAATTGCGTGATTTTGCTACGGATGAAGGCGTGCATTTCTTGCGCTTGAGCAGGCGTGGCGGTGCGGCCCGTACCGATCGCCCAAACGGGTTCGTAGGCGACGATCGCATTTTCGAATGCCGCTATGCCGGCGGCGGTCAGGACAGCGCCCAATTGCTCGGCGACGACGGCGAAGGCGCGGCCATCATCGCGCTGCTCCAGTGTTTCGCCGACACACAGGATCGGCACCAGTCCGGCGGACTGCGCGCGGACGAATTTCGTTGCCACGCAGGCGTTGTCTTCGCGATGCAATATGCGGCGTTCGGAATGGCCGACAAGTGTGTGGCTGGCGCCGATGTCGTGAATCATGGTCGCCGCAACCTCGCCCGTGTAGGCGCCGGGTTCGTGCGCGCTGACATCCTGGGCGCCGAAAATCAGCCGCTTGGCAGTATGGCGGCGCACGAGTTCCGCCAGATAGACGCTGGGAGGCAGGATGGCAATTTCGACCGCCGTGATGAGTGCCGCCGCGCTCGCGATGGCGGCGACCAGTTCGTGTGCGAACGCATGGGAGCCATGCATTTTCCAGTTGCCGGCGACGATTTTTTTACGTTGCATGGGCTGACTCTCGAATGGGAAAAACCGGCGAAGAATACATGTTGGCCGCAAGCCGTCAGTGGGGGAGAGGCCCGCGATCACAAGTCGATGTCGCACGCAAGCGTTGGCAAAGACTTGGTGCGCGAACTATCATAACCATCTTGGGTCGCGATGCGGCTCGGGTAATGGCCGGCGCGCGCGTTGCAGGCGCTGCGTCGTCGGGTCGATGGCGATGGCTTTTCGGATGGACTGCGCGCATTTGCGCGGTCGTCGGTGCGTCAGGGAGATGCGGAGACTTTGCGTGCTGGCTGAATATTTTCCGATTTTGTTGTTCCTCATGGTCGCCGGTGGAATCGGCGTCGCTTTGTTGCTGATCGGCGCCGTACTCGGTCCACGCAGCACCAAGAAGGAAAAGTCCGAAGCGTACGAATGTGGATTCGAGGCATTCGAGGACGCGCGCATGCCGTTCGATGTGCGCTATTACCTGATCGCGATCTTGTTCATTCTGTTCGATCTGGAAATCGCATTCCTGTTCCCGTGGGCAGTGGTGTTCAAGCAAATCGGACTCGTCGCCCTGGTCGAGATGGCAATGTTCCTTGCGCTGCTGCTGCTCGGTTTCGTGTATTGCTGGAAAAAAGGAGCGCTCGAATGGGAGTGACGGATACCAGCGTCGAGAAGCGCCTGTTTACCAACCCGGTGGCGACCGGGCCGGTGGAGGACATCCTGCGCCCGGGCGAGGGCAATCCGCTGCTCGAGCGCGGTTTCGTCACCGCCTCGCTCGACTCGCTGATCAACTGGGCGCGCACCGGCTCGATGTGGCCGATGACGTTCGGCCTGGCCTGCTGCGCGGTCGAGATGATGCACGCGGGTGCCGCGCGCCTGGATCTCGACCGCTACGGCGTCGTGTTCCGCCCGAGCCCGCGCCAGTCCGATGTGATGATCGTCGCCGGCACGCTGGTCAACAAGATGGCGCCGGCCTTGCGTCGCGTCTATGACCAGATGCCCGATCCGAAATGGGTCATTTCGATGGGCTCGTGCGCGAACGGCGGCGGCTACTACCACTATTCCTACGCCGTCGTGCGCGGCTGCGACCGCATCGTGCCGGTAGATGTCTACGTGCCGGGCTGTCCGCCGACCGCCGAGGCGCTGGTCTACGGCATCCTGCAGTTGCAGAAGAAGATTCGCCGCTCGAGCCCGATCGGCGAGAAGCAGATCGCTTCGGCCAATTCGCCGCAGAAGCAGGTCGGCAATAGCAACATCATCGCGCGCACATGACCGACACTCCCGCCACCTCCGCTCCCGCGGCGCCGGTCACGCTGGCGCAGCGCATCGCCGCGCGACTGGGCGCCAGGATCATTTCGGCGACGGAGTCGCTCGGTGAAACCATCGTCGAGGTGTTGCCGGAAAACTGGCTCGCGGTCGCGCAGGCGCTGCGCGACGAGGCCGATTTCCATTTCGAGCAGTGCGTCGATGTCTGCGGCGTGGACTATCTGAGCTACGGCCAGGCCGAGTGGGACACGACCGACGTGTCGTCGACCGGTTTCTCGCGCGGCGTGGAAGGCGAGGGCCCCGGTCGTTTCCAGTGGTCGAATCGCCCACTGGTCGGTGCCGGACACAAGCGTTTCGCCGCTGTCGCGCAGTTGCTGTCGATCAGGAACAACCAGCGCGTGCGCATCCGCTGCCACGCTGCCGACGACGCATTGCCTGTCGTGCCGTCGCTGACCGGCATCTGGCCCGGGGCGAACTGGTTCGAGCGTGAGGCGTTCGATCTGTTCGGCATCGTCTTCGAGGGCCACCCGGACCTGCGCCGCATCCTCACCGACTATGGTTTCGTGGGTCATCCGTTCCGCAAGGATTTCCCGTTGATCGGCAATGTCGAGGTGCGTTACGACGAGGCGCTCGGCCGCGTGATCTACGAGCCGGTGACCAGTGTCGAACCGCGCGTCGGCGTGCCGCGCGTCGTGCGCGACGATTCGCGCTACGACCAGGCGCGGGCGGAAGGTGCGGCGAACGCCGCGACGAAGTAGACAGGCGCATTTCCACAATGCAAGAAATCAAGAATTACACGATCAACTTCGGCCCGCAGCATCCCGCGGCGCACGGCGTGCTGCGCCTCGTGCTCGAACTCGACGGCGAGGTGATCCAGCGTGCCGATCCGCATGTCGGCCTGCTGCATCGCGGTACCGAGAAGCTCGCCGAGTCGAAGCCGTTCAACCAGTCGATCGGCTACATGGATCGGCTCGATTACGTGTCGATGATGTGCAACGAGCACGCCTACGTGCGCGCGATAGAAAAACTGCTCGGCGTCGAGGCGCCGGTGCGCGCGCAGTACATCCGCACGATGTTCGACGAGATCACGCGCATCTTGAATCACCTGATGTGGATCGGCTCGAACGCGCTCGATCTCGGCGCGATGGCGGTGTTCCTGTACGCGTTCCGCGAGCGCGAGGAATTGATGGACGTGTACGAGGCGGTGTCGGGCGCGCGCATGCACGCGACCTACTACCGCCCCGGCGGGGTCTATCGCGATCTGCCCGAGCGCATGCCGCAGTACAAGGAATCGCGCTGGCACAAGGGTGATGACTTGAAGCGTCGCAACGAGTGGCGCGAAGGTTCGATGCTCGATTATCTCGACGCGTTCACCAAGGATTTTCCGGGCAAGGTCGACGAATACGAAACGCTGCTGACCGACAACCGCATCTGGAAACAGCGCACGGTCGGCATCGGCGTCGTGCCGCCCGAGCAGGCGCTGGCCTGGGGCATGACCGGCGCGATGCTGCGCGGCTCGGGCATCGAGTGGGACCTGCGCAAGAAGCAGCCCTACGCGATGTACGCCAACATGGATTTCGATATCCCGGTCGGCGTCCAAGGCGACTGCTACGACCGTTACCTCGTGCGCGTCGAGGAAATGCGCCAGTCCAATCGCATCATCGCGCAGTGCGTGGACTGGCTGAAGAAGAATCCGGGCGAGGTGATCCTGCGTAACTTCAAGGTCGCGCCGCCCAAGCGCGAGGAAATGAAGGACGACATGGAAGCATTGATCCACCACTTCAAACTGTTCAGCGAAGGCTACAGCGTGCCCGCCGGCGAAACCTACGCCGCGGTCGAGGCGCCGAAAGGCGAGTTCGGCTGCTACCTGATTTCCGACGGTGCGAACAAGCCGTTCCGGGTCAAGCTGCGCGCGCCGGGCTTCGCGCACCTGTCGTCGATGGATGCGATCGTGCGTGGCCACATGCTGCCCGACGTCGTCGCCATGATCGGCACCTACGATCTCGTCTTCGGAGAAGTCGATCGATGAAAGCAACCAATCACTACGCCGAAGTCAAGGACGTCGATCCGCTCGTCGCGCTCAACCAGCACACGCGCGATCACATCGACCATTGGCTGACCAAGTTTCCGCCCGACCGCAAGCGCTCGGCGCTGATCCAGGCGCTGTTCGCCGCGCAGGAACAGAACGGCGGATTTCTCACCGATGAGTTGATCACGGCAGTGACGAAGTATCTCGGCCTGCCGGCGGTGTGGGGCTACGAGGTCGCGAGCTTCTACTCGATGTTCGAGACCACGCCGGTCGGGCGCAACAACGTCGCCGTGTGTACGAACATCTCGTGCTGGCTCAACGGTGGCGAGGGGATTCTCAAGCACTGCGAATCGAAGCTCGGCATCAAGGTCGGCGAGTCGACGCCGGATGGCCGCGTCTACCTGAAAAACGAAGAAGAATGTCTCGCGGCCTGCTGCGGCGCGCCGATGATGGTGGTCAACGGCCATTATCACGAGAAGCTGACGCCGGAGTCGGTGGACAAGATTCTGGATGGACTGAAATAAACACTCGTCATTCCAGGGCCGCCGCAGGCGGAATCCGGAATCCATTTTGATCTTGCTTTCGAGAACAAGAAACGAAAATGGATTCCCGCGTTCGCGGGAATGACGGCAAAGAGAAGCGATTGAGATACTCGAATATGGCAGTTGGATCCGCACCGCAGGAACACCAGGTCGTCTACACGACGCTGCATTTCGACCAGCCCTGGTCGATGGACAGCTATTTGCAAGTCGACGGCTACAAGGCGTGGAGGAAAATCCTCGCCGACAAGCCCGACCCGGTGTCGATCATCGATGAATTGAAGAAAAGTTCACTGCGCGGGCGCGGCGGTGCAGGCTTCCCGACTGGTCTGAAATGGTCGTTCATGCCGAAAGGCGCGATGCAGAAATACATCCTGTGCAATTCGGACGAGTCCGAGCCGGGCACCTGCAAGGACCGCGACATTCTGCGCTTCAACCCCCACGCCGTCGTCGAAGGGCTCGCGATCGCCTGCTATGCGACCGGTTCGACCGTCGCCTACAACTATCTGCGCGGCGAGTTCCACCACGAGCCGTTCGAGCATTTCGAGGCGGCGCTGAAGGAAGCCTACGCGGCCGGCCTGCTCGGCAAGAACATCGGCGGCAGCGGCATCGATTGCGATATCCATACCGCGCTCGGCGCCGGCGCCTACATCTGCGGCGAGGAAACCGCGCTGATGGAATCGCTCGAAGGCAAGAAGGGCCAGCCGCGCTTCAAGCCGCCGTTCCCGGCCGGATTCGGCCTCTACGGCAAGCCGACCACGATCAACAACACGGAAACCTACGCCTCGGTGCCGACGATCCTCAACAAGGGCGCGGAGTGGTTTCTCAGTCAGGGCAAGCCGAACAATGGCGGTCCGAAAATCTTTTCCGTGTCCGGCCACGTCAACAAGCCCGGCAACTACGAAATCAAACTGGGTACGCCGTTCAAGGACCTGCTCGAGATGGCCGGCGGCGTGCGTAACGGCAACAAGTTGAAAGCGGTCATTCCGGGCGGTTCGTCGATGCCGGTGCTCAAAGCCGAGACGATGCTGGACCTGACCATGGACTACGACGCGATCCAGAAGGCCGGCTCGGGCCTCGGTTCGGGCGCCGTCATCGTCATGGACGAGACCACTTGCATGGTGCGCGCCTGCCAGCGCATCAGCCGCTTCTACTACGCCGAGTCCTGCGGTCAGTGCACGCCGTGCCGCGAAGGCACGGGTTGGATGTATCGCATGCTCACGCGCATCGTCGAAGGCAAGGCCCAACTCGGCGATCTCGACATGCTGAAGTCAGCGGCTGGCCAGATCGAAGGCCATACGATCTGCGCGTTCGGCGAAGCCGCGGCGTGGCCAGTACAGGGTTTCCTGCGCCAGTTCTGGCCCGAGTTCGAGTACTACATCAAGAACGGACGCTCGATTGTCGATGCGCCCATCAGTCAGATCGCTGGAGTCGCCGCATGAGTGCGCAGCCGACCGCCCCCGCCGCGCCGCCCCCCGCTCCGATCAGTGACCTCGTCAATATCGAGATCGACGGCAAGGCACTGCAGGTGCCGAAGAATTCAATGATCATCGCCGGCGCCGACAAGGCCGGCATTCCGATCCCGCGTTTCTGCTATCACGAAAAGCTGCCGATCGCCGCGAACTGCCGCATGTGCATGGTCGAGGTCGAGATGGGTGGCAAGCCGATGCCGAAGCCGCAGCCTGCCTGCGCGACTCCGGTCGCGGAGGGCATGAAAATCAAGACGGCATCGCAGAAGGCGCTGTCGGCACAACGCAACGTGATGGAGTTCCTGCTCATCAACCATCCGCTCGACTGCCCGATCTGCGACCAGGGCGGCGAATGCGAGTTGCAGGACCTGTCGATGGGCTATGGCCGCTCGGTCTCGCGCTTCGTCGAGCGCAAGCGCGTCGTTCCCGACGAGGATCTCGGTCCGCTGATCGCAACCGAGATGACGCGCTGCATCCAGTGCACGCGCTGCGTGCGCTTCATGACTGAGGTCGCTGGCAGCCCGGAACTCGGCGGCATGGGCCGCGGCGAGCATTTGGAGATCGGAACCTACATCGGCAAGACGATCGATTCGGAACTCGGCGGCAATATCATCGATGTTTGCCCGGTTGGCGCGCTGACCAACAAGGTGTTCCGCTTCAAGGCGCGCGCTTGGGAACTGATCGCGCGCGAATCCATCGGCTACCACGACGCACTCGGCTCGAACCTGTGGCTGCATACGCGCCGCGGCGAAGTGCTGCGCTCGGTGCCGCGCGACAACGAGGCGATCAACGAGTGCTGGCTGTCGGACCGCGACCGCTACTCGCACCAGGGCCTGTACGCGCAGGACCGCGCGACAAAACCACTTGTGCGCAAGAACGGTGAACTCGTCGAAGTCTCGTGGGAAGAAGCGATCGCCTTCGCCGCCGCCGGTTTGAAGCAACACGGCGCCGATGTCGGTGCGCTCGTCGCGCCGTTCGCCTCGAACGAGGAAGGCCATCTGCTCGCGCAGATCGTGCGCGGCCTCGGCAGTGACAGCATCGACCATCGCCTGCGCGTCGCGGATTTCGCCGCCGGCGGCCCGACCGGCGCGACGTTCGAGATGCCGGTCGCGCAGATCGAAAAAGCGAAGGCGATCCTGCTCATCGGCAGCAATCCGCGTCACGAAATGCCGCTGCTCGGACACCGAATCCGCAAGGCATGGAAGGGTGGCGCGAAGGTGTTCGCGGTGAATCCGCTCGATCACGATTTCAATTTCGACTTCCATCCCGGCGGCAAGGCCATCGTCCTGCCGTCGCAACTGGCCGGCGAACTCGCAGCGCTGGTCGCGGCGGCTCGTGAAGTCGGTGCGAATGTGCCGGCAAATATCACCGCGGTCGTCGATGCCGCGAAGCCGACCGATGCGCAGCGCGTATTGGTGAAGGCGCTGCACGACGCAAACGGTTCGGTGCTCGTGTTCGGCAACGATGCCGTGCATCACGCCCAGGCCTCGCTGCTGCGCACGCTCGCGAAATGCCTCGCACAAGCGACCGGCAGCGCGTTCAACGAACTCGCCGAAGGCGCGAACGCGATCGGACTCGCGCGCATGGGCGCGCAGCCGCGCACGAACGGCCGCAACGCCGCGGCACTGCTCGCGCAGCCGGCCAAGGCGCTGATCACCTATCACCTCGGCGCCGAAGACACCAGTTCGCCGGCCGCCTACGATGTCGCGCGCGACAATGCGCCGTTTGCCGTCTACATTGGCGCGTTTGCCTGCAACGGCGTGAAGCGCACCGCGCAAGTCGTGCTGCCGGTGGGCCTGCCGCCGGAAGTCGACGGCAGCTACGTGAACATCGACGGCGTCGTGCAGAACGTCGCCGCGGGCGCGAAGCTGCCGGGTGACGCGCGACCGGGGTGGAAGGTGTTGCGCGCGCTCGGCGCGGCGTTGGGATTGCAGGGTTTTGGTTTCACCGAATTCGGCGAAGTGCGCGCCGCCGTTGCTTCCCTTCTCCCATCCGGGGAAGGTACCCGAAGGGCGGATGAGGGAAGGATCTCACCAGCGACCACTTCCGCCGCAACCGTGGAAGGCTTCTCCCTCACCCCAACCACTTCCCCGGTGGGAGGGGGGGTAAAGACGTTCGAGCGCATTGCGACCGTGCCGATTTATCGCAGCGACGCCGTGCTGCGTCGCTCGCCCGCATTGCAGGCACATCCGCTTACGGGCGAGTGTTC
>JAFEFR010000417.1 GCA_018240485.1 Pseudomonadota bacterium | reverse complement strand
GCACGGCGCGCGGCAACACGGCAAAGGCGATGTGTCCGAACACGATCAACGCGCCGATGCGATGCACGAGTTGAATCGCGATGCGTGCGGTGCCGTCGAGCACGCCACCTTCGTAGTTCACGCCGATGCCGCGCCAGAGCACGAACGCTTCGCTGAAATCCATGTTGGCTGGCCACCACTGGCCCAGACAGGTCGGGAAATCAAACCCGCAGGCGAGCGCAGCGTAATTCGAACTGGTCCAGCCGCCGAGCGCGATCTGCATGATGACCAGTCCGAGGCCAATGGCGGTCAGACGCTGGAGTTTGTCTTTCTCCATCAGGGAAAACCGCGGATTGCCGATCCTCGGCACGCTCAAACTCAACGCCGTGTAGGCGAGCAACGCGAACGTGGTCATGCCGCCGAGCAAGTGCCCCATGACGACAAGCGGTTTGAGTTTCCACGTCACCGTCCACATGCCGAGCAAGGCCTGAAACAGGATGACGATCGATGCCGCAAATGGAACGACTGCCAAACTGTGCAGATCGCGCCTGCGACGCCATGCCCAGATCGCGAGCACGAATGTGGTCAGGATCAACCCGCCCGCCAGAAACCGGTGCACCTGTTCGCGCCAGGCCTTGTCCGATTCGACCGGACGATCAGGAAACGCCGCGTTGGCCGAAGCGATGTCGGCCTCGTGCTTGGGCCAGGTGATCTGGCCGTAACAGGTTGGCCAGTCCGGGCACGACAAACCCGCATTCGACAGCCGCACGAAAGCGCCGAAGACGATGACGACGAGGGCGAAGGCAGTTGCGATCCACGCAAGCCGCGCGATTCCGGTTGTTCTCATGACGCTGTTTCGCTGAAAAACGGATCCGTCGCAACGGACATGAATGGGCGCGCGCCAGCGCGGGCGCGGGCGCGGGCCCATTCTGCACCATCCGCGGTCATCCGCGTAGTCTGTGGCGATGGTGCGCGTGGCGAAATTCCACCCGTCATTTCACGACCTTCGGCAAATCGCGACGAACCCCGCCCAGATCGTAGCCTTCGGCATAGCGCATCATCAGAAACCCGCCCGGATCGACCAGGGCAAGGGCCAGCTCGTCGTCACGCCGCGCACCAAGGTCGGCAAACGCGCGCGTATCGTCGCTGCCGGCCTGCACTGGCGCCAAGGCGGCCAGCAGTGGCGCCGGCAAAGCCGGGCCGAGATACACCAGACGCAAACGTTCGGCATTGCGCCCGAGCGTGGCGCGCATGCGCACGAGATCGGCCAGTTCGTCGCGGCATCGCTGCAGACAGTTCGTGCCTGGAAGTGCCAGCAATGTCCACTGCCATTGCGGGTTGCGCCAGACGAATTTCCCACCATCGGCCATCGTGATCGCGATCGCATCCACTTGTTTCGGCGGATCGATCAACGTGCCGTTCGCCTTGGTGCCTTTGGGTTCCCATCCGCCGAGATGCAACGCGATCGCGAACAGTATCGGCACGATGAACACGGCTACGACGCCGATCAACATCCAGCGATTGCGATTGCGCGCCGCGTGTACGGCCTTGTCGTTGTCGATATGCGGACTCATGGCGCCTATTCTTGGGCTTTCTTGCGATGTAGAAGGAGAAAAATCGCCGCCGCCACAACGGCGAACGCAAACCATTGGACTGCGTAACCCCGATGTCGCTCCGCAGACATCATGCTCGGCGTCCATTCGCGCACGAAATTCGTTGCCGAATCCGCGTCGAGCAGCAGTACGCGCGGCCGCAGTGGCCGCCCCAGATCCGCGGCAATTTCCTTCGCATCGATCGCCAGGGTCAACTTCGGCCACGATGTTTGACGCGTCAGCGCATTGCCGCCAACGCGCAAACCGTTGCCCGGATAAGGTGCGTAGACGCCGACGAGCGTGGTCTCCTCTGTCGGCAAGAGGGGCAGCTCCGGATGCGTATCGCGCTGGTGCGACCAGGCGATCCAGCCGCGATCCACCAGAAGAATCGCACCGCCGTCGGTCGGTACGAACGGCGCATAGACTTCGACGCCGAGTGTGCCGTTGCGCACCTGCTCGTCGCGCAGCCAACCACGATCGGCCAGAAAGCGACCGCGCACGCGCACATGCGGAAAACGATTCTCCGATGGCACGCCCGACATCGCCGCGAAATCCTCGATGGCCGCTTTCGGCGCGTCCGCGAATGCGGCGAGCAGGCGCTGAGCCTCGGCACCGCGATCGAGTTGCCAAACGCCGAGTCGCACGAACACGGCGATACTTGCGAGGGTCAGCAACAACGCAAACCAGGACGGGCGACGCCAATGCTGCGTCGTCATGACGGAGGAAGGGCGATGGTGGCGCCGCTATACTGTGCCCTCACCATCATCGACACGACCGGACTTTTCGCCATGTGGACCAAACTGATCATCGTCGCGTTCCTCGCCATCATCGTCTACAACCTCGGCGCGGGCCTGTATTACATGATGACGGACAAAAGCGGCAGCGATCGCGTGGTGAAGGCGCTGACGCGGCGCATCGGCCTTTCCGTGCTGTTGATTCTGCTCGTGATCCTGGGCATCTGGCTCGGCATCATCCAGCCGCACGATCTCGGGCGGTGATTCAACGCCTCCCTCGCGGGGAGGCGATGCGTCAGAGCACGTAGACGAACAGGAACAATCCGAGCCACACCACGTCGACGAAGTGCCAGTACCACGCCACGGCCTCGAAGCCGAAGTGATGGTCGCGGTCGAAGTGGCCACGTGCGCAACGCAGCCAGATCACGATCAGCATGATCGTGCCCAAGGTCACATGCAGGCCGTGGAAGCCGGTGAGCATGAAGAAGGTCGAGCCGTACACGCCGGAACCGAGCGTGAGGTTCAATTCCTTGTAGGCCTCCATGTACTCGTGTGCCTGGTACCACAGGAAGGTGCAGCCGAGCAGAATCGTCAAGCCGAGGAAAATCATCAGCGGTTTGCGCTTGCCCGCGCGCAACGCGTGGTGCGCGATGGTGATCGTCACGCCCGAGGACAACAGGATCAGCGTGTTCAACAACGGCACGCCCCACGCCGGGATCGTCTCAAAGGCACCACCGATGCTCTCGGGGCCGTTGGTCGGCCACGCCGGCGCGTAGCCTTTCCACAAGAAGAAGTTGGTCAGCGCGCCATCGCCCTCACCGCCGATCCACGGCACCGACAGCGCGCGCGCATAGAACAGCGCACCGAAGAAGGCGGCGAAGAACATCACCTCGGAGAAAATGAACCACATCATGCCCATGCGGAACGAGGTATCGACCTGTTTGTTGTAAACCCCGGCAACCGACTCGCGGATCACCGTGCCGAACCAGCCGAACACCATGAACAGGATGATCGCAACCCCCAGGGCCATGACCATCGGCCCGGCCGCGTGCTCGTTGAGCCAAAACGCCGCGCCACCGAGCGTGAACAGCAGGCCGAACGAGCCGACGATCGGCCACTTGGTACCGTGGGGGACGTAGTAAACGCCGGGATTTGCGTGAGCGGTTGCGTCGGACATGGCTGGTTTCCAATACGTCGAAACGGGCGGATTCTAATTGAAAAGTGCGGTCGCGAACGGCCGCTTTTTGATCTTCGCGATCAGGGATGAGCGCAAAAAACTAACTGTTGGGGCCCACCGCGGCAGGCTGTGCGGCCAGACGCTTGGTGGCGATTTCATTGGTGTAAAAAGTATACGACAGGGTGAGCTGCTGGATATCCGCCGGCAGCTTCGGATCGACGATGAAGCGCACCGGCATGCGCCGCGACTCGCCGGCCTTGAGCGTCTGCTCGGTGAAACAGAAACATTCGGTCTTGTTGAAATACAGCGACGCACGATTCGGCGCGATGCTCGGCACGGCGTTGCCGACGATGGCGTCCGGCGCGAGATTCGCCGCATCGAACCAGGCTTCGGTCAACACGCCCGGATGCACCTTGACGCTGAACACCTCGGGCGCGAATGTCCAGTTCAGCGCACTGTTGACGTTGCCGACGAACTGCACTTCGACGAGACGCGCATCGTCTTCCTTGAATGCCGCGACCTTGGCGCCGTCGGCCACCTTGTTCTCGTACTTGATGCCGAAGATGTGCTCGCAGGCGATGCGATAAATCGGCGGCATCACGCGGAAGCCGAACAGGAACGAGGCCACGCAGACGATCAGCGCGATCTTGACCACGCGCCCGTTTTTCTTCTGCTCGCCCGTCGCGCTCATCGATGCACGCTCAGAAACGTCTGCCCCAGAAACAACACGAACACCGCCAACGCAACGCCCGCGACGATCCACGCCGTACGGCGCGCGGCGGCGCGGCGGCGGTCGAGATCATTGGCGGGTACGTGTTGCATCGGTTCGATTCAGCGTGTTTGGACGCGGAAGATTTTATTGAAATACGCGGCCACGGATGATCGCACTAATGCGTCACATCGCCGTGCGCGAGCATGCCTGGCTTGATCACCGGCGGGTTGGTGAAGGTGTGGTGCGGCGCCGGCGAAGGCACTTCCCATTCCAGGCCATGCGCGCCTTCCCACGGGCGCTGCGGCGCGATCGCGCCCTGCTTCTTCGACATGGCGAAGATGGCGATCATCATCCACGGCGTGACGAACATGCCGAAGGCGCCGATGGAGGAAATGAGGTTCCAGTCGGCGAAGGCGACGTTGTAGTCCGGAATGCGGCGCGGCATGCCGGCCAGACCGAGGAAGTGCTGCGGGAAGAAGGTGAGGTTGACGAACACCATCGTCCACCAGAAATGCACCTTGCCCCAAGTTTCGTTGATCATGCGACCGGTCCACTTCGGCCACCAGTAGTAGATCGCGGCGATGATCGAAAACAGCGCGCCGGTGACCAGCACGTAGTGGAAGTGGGCGACGACGAAGTAGGTGTCGTGGTACTGGAAGTCGGCCGGCACCAACGCGAGCATGATGCCGGAGAAGCCGCCGATCGCGAACAGCACGACGAAGCCGATCGCCCACAGCATCGGCGTCTCGAAACTGATCGAGCCCTGCCACATGGTGGAGACCCAGTTGAAAATCTTCACGCCGGTCGGAATGGCAATCAGCATGGTGGCGTACATGAAGAACAGCTCGCCGCCGAGCGGCATGCCGACGGTGAACATGTGGTGCGCCCAGACGATGAACGACAGGAAGGCGATCGAGGCCACGGCATACACCATCGCCTGATAGCCGAACAGCGGCTTGCGGCTGAAGGTCGGGATGATTTCCGAGACGATGCCGAACGCCGGCAAAATCATGATGTAGACCTCGGGGTGGCCGAAGAACCAGAAGATGTGCTGGTACATCACCGGGTCGCCACCGCCGGCGGCGTTGAAGAAACTGGTGCCGAAGAATTTGTCGGTGAGCAGCATCGTCACCGCGCCCGCGAGCACGGGCATGACCGCGATCAGCAGGAACGCCGTAATCAGCCAGGACCAGGTGAACAGCGGCATCTTGAGCAGATCCACGCCCGGCGCGCGCATGTTGAGAATGGTCGCGATGATGTTGATCGCGCCCATGATCGAGGAGATGCCCATCATGTGGATGGCGAACACCATGAACGCGACCGAGGCGCCGCCTTGCAGCGCGAGCGGCGGATACATGGTCCAGCCGCCCGCCGGGCCGCCGCCGGGCATGAACAGCGTGCCGAGCAGCATGGTGAAGGCGAACGGCATGATCCAGAACGACCAGTTGTTCATGCGCGGCAAGGCCATGTCCGGCGCGCCGATCTGCAACGGAATCATCCAGTTGGCGAGGCCGACGAAGGCCGGCATGACTGCGCCGAAGATCATCACCAGCGCATGCAGCGTCGTCATCTGGTTGAAGAAATACGGCTGCACATGTTGCAGGCCCGGAGACGCCAATTCGGTACGGATGACGACCGACATCGCCGCCCCGATGATGACCATCGTGAAAGCGAAAATCAGGTACAGGGTGCCGATGTCCTTGTGATTGGTCGTGAACAACCAGCGATCGAGAAACCCTTCGGGCTTGTGATCGTGGTCGTCGTGGTGATCGGCGTGAGCGCTGGTGTTGGCCATGGTGGAAAGCCTCGCAAAAATTCCGGTGTGGTGCTTAGCCGTTCGACGGCATGGAGGGGACGCCTTGCTGGGCGACGGGCGCCGCAGCGGGCGCGGGCGGATTCTGGGCCGCCTCTTGCTCGTCGAGCCACTTCTTGAAGTCTTCCGGCGGCACGGCCTTGACCACGATCGGCATGAAGCCGTGATCCTGACCGCACAGCTCGGCGCACTGGCCACGGTAGATGCCGGGCTCGGAGATGTTGGTCCACGTGTCGTTGATGATGCCGGGGATGGCGTCGGACTTCCAACCCAGCGCCGGCACCCACCAGGAATGGATCACATCGTCGCCGGTGACGACGAAACGCACCTTGGTGTTGGTCGGCAGCACCAGCGGTTTGTCGACATCGATCAGGTAGGTGTTCTCGCCCTGCGCATCCTTCACGTCGCCCGGATTCAGGCCGGAGCGCAATTGCCGCGTGCGGTCGCTTTTTTCATCGAGACGGGAAATGAAATGCACGTGGTAGGCCTTGTCGCCCCAGTTGACGTAGTCGTAGCCCCACTTCCACTGATACCCGGTGATCTTCACCGTCATCTGCGATTCGTTGGTATAGGCTTCGTTGATCAGCACCTTGGTGGCCGGCCACGCCATGGCGACCAGCAGCAGGATCGGCACGACGGTCCAGATCGTCTCGGCGATCGTGTTGTGCGACCACGTCGCCGGCACGGCACCCTTGGACTTGCGAAACGCGAACATCGCGTAAAACATCGCACCGAACACGATCAAACCGATGCCGACGCAAATCCACAACGCGAGCATGTGCAGATCGTAAGCATCGTGCGAGCTTTGGGTCACGCCCGGGTGCATGTTGAGCTGCCACGGCACGCGCTCGGGCGCCGCCGCGAACGCCACCGCCCAGCCCGCCGTCAACCCGGCGCCCAACCCCCATTTGCCGATATTTCGCATCATCGCATCCCAAAAGTTGATCAGTCGCTCATGCCTTGACGCTTGGCAACCACGAGCATTTCGTTCAACCGTCGCGCCAGTTGCACGCGTTCGGCCTCGGTCAGGAATCGACCGACTTCCACCTCGCGTCCATGCGAGCGCAACAGCAATCGGCTCGCCCATCCGACATGACGGCCCGGCAACAACGCCACCCGCACCCATCCGGGATGGAACCGCACCGACGGCCCTGGACCGCCCATACGCGCGACTTCCAGGCCCGACACGTTCAGCGTAATCACCTCGCCGACGGCGCTACGGCGCCAGACACGGCTCAACACATACGCCAACACACCCCAACCCAGCAATGCGAAATACGGAGCAAACACCCCTCCGCACCACGCCGCCAATCCGGCAAAAACCGCCATGGCTACGCCCTGCAAGGCGAGGAACAGACACAAACCCGTACCCGTCAAAGACCGATGCGGCAGGATCGGCAATCTGATCGACTTCGAACCCGCTCGCAGCGTCTGCGTCATCGCGTGTCCCGCCATTACAGCCCGCAAATGATAGTGAGCGCATGCAACTCGGGCAAGAGACAACGTGGTTTTTTGCCGCACAGTGTCGCTTTCTGCGATCTGCTGCCGCGTCACCACGAGCCCTCTCATGGCCCACCCAAACTGCCTGCTTGGTGCGATGGTGCCGCATTTGTGCGTCGAATACGTATGCAGGCTGCTTCCGGCCGACATGTCGCGCGCTAAGCTTTACCGGCAAGCAGAACGCGCCGCGCACGACTCGCGACCGTCACAGGGAGTAGCCGTTACATGTCCGATCGAGCCTGGTGGCGCGGCGCCGTCATCTACCAAATTTATCCGCGCAGTTTCCTCGATACCGACGGCAACGGCGTCGGCGACCTGCCCGGCATCATCGAAAAACTCGACTACGTCGCCAGCCTCGGCGTCGACGCAATCTGGATCAGCCCGTTCTTCGCCTCGCCGATGGCCGATTTCGGCTACGACATCGCCGACTACCGCGAAGTCGATCCGCTGTTCGGCACGATGGCCGACTTCGACCGCCTGCTCGCCCGCGCCCATGCGCTCGGTCTCAAGGTGATGATCGATCAGGTGCTGAGCCACACCTCGAACGCGCATGCCTGGTTCCGCGCAAGCCGCGAGGACCGCACCAATGCCAAGGCCGACTGGTACGTCTGGGCCGATGCGCGCGCCGACGGCACCGCGCCGAACAACTGGATGAGCCTGTTCGGCGGCGTCGCCTGGCGCTGGGAACCGCGTCGCGGCCAGTACTACCTGCACAACTTTCTCGCTGCGCAGCCGGACCTGAACTTCCACAATCCCGAGGTGCGCGCGGCGACGCTGGCCAACCTGCGCTTCTGGCTGGACAAGGGCGTCGACGCCTTCCGCCTCGACGCGATCAACTTCTGCTTTCACGACACGCAGCTGCGCGACAATCCGGCCAAACCGGTCGACAAGCGCGTCGGCCGCGGCTTCTCGCCGGACAATCCGTATGCGTTCCAGTACCACTGGTACAACAACACGCGGCCGGAGAACCTCGGATTTCTCGAAGAACTGCGCCGGCTGACCGACGAATATCCGGGCACGGCGACGCTCGGCGAGATCTCCTCCGAGGACTCGCTCGCGACCACCGCCGAATACACGCGCGCCGGCCGCCTGCACATGGGCTACAGTTTCGAGCTGCTGGTCGAGGATTTCTCGGCCGGCTATATCCGGCGCACGGTCGAGACGCTCGAAGCCAAGGTCGACGAGGGCTGGCCGTGCTGGGCCGTGTCCAATCACGATGTCGTGCGCGCGGCGAGCCGCTGGGGCGGCGCAACGCCCGCGCCCGACTTCGTCAAACTGCTGGTCGCACTGGTCGGCTCGCTGCGCGGCTCGGTCTGCATCTATCAGGGCGAGGAACTCGGCCTGCCCGAGGCCGAGGTGCCATTCGAGGCGTTGCAGGATCCGTACGGCATCGCGTTCTGGCCCACCTTCAAGGGCCGCGACGGCTGCCGCACGCCGATGCCGTGGCTGACCGAAGGCAACGGCGCCGGGTTTACCGATGCGCCGAAAGCCTGGCTGCCCATTCCACCGACACATCGCGCGCGCGCGGTCTCGCGCCAGGAGGCGGACGCCGATTCGCCGCTCAACGCCTTTCGCGCTTTCCTGCGCTGGCGCAAGACGCAAGCTGCATTGCAATGGGGCGACATCCGTTTTCTCGACGCCCCAGAGCCCGTACTGATGTTCACGCGCACGCACGACGACGAGATTTTGCTCGTCGCGCTCAATCTCGGCATGGATGAGGCGAACGTACCGATTCCGCAAGGCTTGCAACTCACCCAAATCGACTGCCCCGGGCCGCGCAACGGCAACGTGGGAGCGCAGCATGGCGCGACGATGTTGCCTGGGTATGCTGTGGTCTTCGCACGAATCGAGCGAACGAAAACATGATGAGAAATTCCGCGCAACAAACCCCGGAACTGTCATTCCTGCGCAGGCGAGAATCCAGTTTTTGCTTCCTCTCGGAACGAAAAAGAAAAAACTGGATTCTCGCCTGCGCGAGAGTGACGAGCCTATTGCTCTCGATACTGGTTGTTCCGGTATCCGACGCCACGTCGATCGGTGCGCAAGGCAATTGGCAAACCCAAATAGAATTCCAGGGACGTCACGCGCAGGCCATCCGCGAAAGCGGAGGCTATCGCCTTGATGCCAACGGCAAGCTGATCAAAATCGCCGCCCAGCCGCTGCGCAGCGAAACCGCAAGCCCACTCGTGGATGCGTTGTTTGCGCTCGCACAGACCGAGGCGACGCAAGCTCGAACCAGACAGGTCAACGACGAGGACTACAACCACGGCAATCCGATCGCCTGCGACTGTTTCGTCACCGGCGTGAAGTGGCCGTTCGTGTGGACGCGCGATTCGGCCTATTCGATCGACCTCGCGCTCGGCTGGCTCGATCCGGCGCGCGCGCGGCGCACGCTCGAATTCAAGCTGTCCGACGTGCGCGAAGCGTCCGCGCCGCAGGGGCTCTACGTCGTCCAGGACACCGGCTCCGGCGGCAGCTGGCCGGTCTCGACCGATCGCGTCGTCTGGTTCCTCGGCGCGCGCGGCCTGCTCGCCGACCAGGCCTTCGCCGGCAAGACCTGGCAAGCGTTGCGGGATACGCTCGCGCAGGACCGGCAGTACGCGTTCGATGCGCAAACCGGCCTCTATCGCGGCGAAACCTCGTTCCTCGACTGGCGCGAGCAGACCTATCCGGTGTGGACCGAGAAGAACGTGCGCTTCATCGCCGAGTCGTTCGCGCTGTCGACCAACGTGCTCCACTACGAGGCGCTGCGTCTGGCGGTAAAGATGGCCAGATCGCGCGACGATTCCGCGGCCGCGACGCGGTATCAGGGTGAAGCCGACGCATTGCGTGCGGCGATCGATGCGCGTTTCTGGCGCGAAGGACCGCGGCCTCTACATGAGCTACATCGGCGCCGCCGACGGCCCGCAGACGATCGAGGCCTACGACCTGCTCGGCACCGCGCTCGCGATCCTCGCCGACATCCCCGCGCCCGCGCGCGCGCGCCGGGCGCTGGCGAACTACCCGACCTGGCCGGCCGGCAGCCCGGTGGTCTGGCCGGAGCATCACGATGTCGCGATCTACCACAACCGCGCGATCTGGCCGTTCGTCAGCGCCTACGCGCTGCGCGCCGCACGCAAGCTCGACGACGCGAACCGCATCGCCCACGAGCTGCGCTCGATCCTGCAGGGCGCGGCGCTGTCCGGCTCGAACTACGAGAACTACGAGCTGACCAGCGGCGCGATCCATGTCGAGGACGGCAAGTGGAGCGGCCCCGTGGTCAACTCGCCGCGCCAGCTCTGGTCGATCGCGGCGATGCTCGACGCGGTGACCGAGGGCGTGTTCGGCGTCGACGGCGAGCGCATCGAACCGAAGATTCCGGTCGAACTGGCGCCGATGCTGTTCGGCAAGGACGCCACGATCGCGCTGCATTTGGCCAACCGCACCATCGTTCTGGCGCAGCCGCACGACTTGGCAAAGGATGCCAACCTGCTCGTCGCCGACAAAGCGGAAACAAAAGGCAGGCTGACCCGCATCACGTTGCGCGGCATCCACGCCGATTCCGCCGCGCTGAAGCTGAGCGCGCCGCAGTTCGCCCCCGACACGCCCGAGATCGTACCGACCGCGCCGCGGATCGCCGACGGCAGTCACGCGCCCGTGCGCTTCTGGCTCGACGGCAAACTCGTCCAGACCTGGAAGCCCGGCGGCGAGCAGGCGCTGAAAAGCATCGAGATCGCCGATACGCCGGCATTGCAAAGCCTGTGGACCACGCGCGTGGATCCCTCGACCGAACTCGAATCACTGCCGGGTCCGATCGTCCGCCTCGGCCAGTTCGACGAGGTCGGCGGCGCCTGGCCGCGCGCGTGGACGGCGAAGCGCGGCGGCCGCTATCAGCTGCGTCTCGGCTACGACAACCGGCACGGCCCGATCAACACCGGCATCACCGCCGCGGTGAAGATGCTCGCGATCGCCTGCGATGGCGAACCACAGCAGAAGGCGCCGCTCGTGATGCCGCACAGCGTCGCGAAAGACCTGTCCACCGCGGCCACGTTCGCGGCACAGGCCGGGAAAACGTGTACTTTTACCCTGGAACAGGGCTTCAACATGAGTTTCCTGTCGCGCAACAAGCTCTACACCGGCGAGCAGGGCGGCGAAAGCGGCCCGCTCAACGAGGCCGACTACGGCGAACTGCGCATCGTGCCGTTG
>JAFEFR010000416.1 GCA_018240485.1 Pseudomonadota bacterium | reverse complement strand
CTTCCCCGGTGGGAGGGGGGGTAAAGACGTTCGAGCGCATTGCGACCGTGCCGATTTATCGCAGCGACGCCGTGCTGCGTCGCTCGCCCGCATTGCAGGCACATCCGCTTACGGGCGAGTGTTCACTCGGCCTGCATCCCGAAGACGCGTTAGCGCTCGGTTTGAGCAACGGCGGCAGAGCGAAAGTCAGTGCCGGTGCGGCCGTGGTGGAACTGCCGGTCGTGGTGACGCGCGCGGTGCCGCGCGGCGGTGCCTGGATCGAAAAAACCTGGAAACAGACGCGCGCGCTGCCGGGCAATGGCGGCGCACTGACGATAGCGAGGGCCTGACGGCGTGCTTTCCAACTTCTTCCATTCCTGGGTTCACGATCCGCTCGTCTCGACGTTCGGCGTCGGCGGCCTCGTCGTCTGGCTGGTGCTCTGCATCCTCGCGATCGCGGTGCCGGTGATTCTTTCGGTCGCGCTCTACGTCTGGTGGGAGCGCAAGGTGCTCGGCTGGATGCATGTGCGCATGGGGCCGAACAGTGTCGGCCCGGCGGGTCTCGCGCAGACCTTCGCCGACGTGTTCAAGCTGCTGCTGAAGGAATACTTCATGCCGCAGTCGGCGAGCAAATTCCTGTTCGTCGTTGCACCCTTGATCGCGCTCGTGCCGGCGTTCGCGGCCTGGGCGGTGGTGCCGTTCGACGACAAGGCCGTGCTCGCCGACGTCAATGCGGGTTTGTTGTATCTGCTCGCGATGACCTCGCTCGGCGTCTACGGCATCATCCTCGCCGGCTGGTCGTCGAACTCGAAGTACGCGATGCTCGGCGCGATGCGTTCGGCCGCGCAGGTGGTGTCCTACGAAATCGCGATGGGCATGGCGCTGGTCGGCGTGCTGATCTGCGCGGGCAGCTTGAACCTGTCCGAGATCGTGCGCGCGCAGTCGGGCAACTGGGGCATTTTCAACGGGTTCTGGCTGCCGTTGTTTCCGCTGTTCATCATCTACTTCATCTCCGGCGTGGCGGAAACCAATCGCGCGCCGTTCGACGTCGCCGAGGGCGAGTCGGAAATCGTCGCCGGCTTCCACGTCGAGTATTCGGGCGCGCCGTTCGCGGTGTTCTTCCTCACCGAATACGCGAACATGATCCTGATTTCGTTTCTCGCCTCGGTGCTGTTCCTCGGCGGCTGGAACTCGATCTTCCCGGTGGCCGTGCCCGTTCTCGGCGCGCCGGGCTGGTGGTGGCTGTTTGTCAAAGCCTTCGGCTTTGCCTTCCTTTACCTTTGGTTCCGCGCCGCGTTCCCGCGCTACCGCTACGACCAGATCATGCGTCTGGGCTGGAAAGTCTTCGTGCCGATCACGATCGTGTGGGTGCTCGTCGCGGGCTGCCTTGTGTACTTCAACATCGTCGGCCCGGGCAAGGTGTAATCAAGATGACCGCTGTCGTTCGCTATTTCAGAAGCCTGTTTCTGCTCGAGCTGCTCAAGGGCCTCGCGCTGACCGGCAAGTACATGTTCAAGCCGAAGTACACGATGCGCTACCCGATGGAGAAGATTCCGCAGTCGAATCGTTTCCGCGGCCTGCACGCACTGCGCCGTTATCCGAACGGCGAGGAGCGCTGCATTGCCTGCAAGCTGTGCGAAGCCGTGTGCCCGGCGCTGGCGATCACGATCGACTCCGAGCAACGCGCCGACGGCACGCGCCGCACGACGCGCTACGACATCGACCTGTTCAAGTGCATCTACTGCGGCTTCTGCGAGGAGAGCTGTCCGGTCGATTCGATCGTCGAGACCAACATCCACGAATACCACTTCGAGAAGCGCGGCGAGAATGTCGTCGACAAACCGAAGCTGCTCGCCATCGGCGATCGCTTCGAATCCCAAATTGCTGCCGCGCGCGCGCAAGACGCGATGTATCGGTGAGGTGAGCATGAGCTTTGAATTGATCCTGTTCTACATGTTCGCCGCTGTGCTGACGGTCGCCGCGCTCGGCGTCATCACGGTAAAGAATTCCGTGCATGCCGCGTTGTTGCTTGTGCTTTCCTTCTTTACCGCATCGGCATTGTGGCTGTTGTTGCAGGCGGAGTTTCTTGCGGTTGCGCTCGTGCTTGTTTACGTCGGCGCCGTCATGGTGTTGTTCCTGTTTGTGGTGATGATGCTCGACATCAAAGCGGAATCGGTGCGCGAAGGTTTCGTGCGTTACCTGCCCGTCGGCGCCTTGGTCGCTGCGGCGATGTTGGTTGAAATGCTTGCTCTCATCGGCGTCAAGTCGTTGGCGGCGCAAGCCCTGCCGGTCGACCCTGCGGCGGGGGAGAACACGGCATGGCTTGGCAAGGCCTTGTTCGGTCGATTCCTGCTGCCGTTCGAAGTCGCCGCGGTGATTTTGACCGTCGCACTGATTGCGGCGGTTACCTTGACCCTGCGCCACCGCGTCGGCGTGAAATCGCAAAATCCATCCGGGCAGGTTGCGGTCAAGCCGAGCGAGCGCATTCGCATCGTCAAGATGGAAAGCGTCAACAAGGGAGCGCCCACGGCATGATCACGCTGTCGCATTACATCGTGCTCGGCACGATTCTGTTCTGCATTTCCGTGGCCGGCATCTTCATCAACCGCAAGAACATCATCGTGTTGTTGATGTCGATCGAGTTGATGCTGCTCGCGGTCAATACGAACTTCGTCGCGTTTTCGCGGTTTCTCGGCAATGTGGACGGGCAGGTATTCGTGTTCTTCATTCTCACCGTGGCGGCAGCGGAGTCGGCGATCGGCCTCGCGATTCTGGTCGCCCTGTTCCGCAACCGCGCCACGATCAACGTCGGCGAAATCGACAGCATGAAGGGTTGACTGGCATGTCACTGAATCCCACCGTCTTGCTCGTCATCGCGCTTGCGCCGCTGTTCGGCGCATTGGTCGCGGGGCTGTTGCGCAATCAGGTCGGCCGCATCGGCGCGCATACGGTCACGATCGCCGGCGTCGCCTTGTCCTGTGCGTTGTCGTTCCACGTGCTCTTTCAACTCGCCTGGGATGGAGCGGAACCATACAACGCCAATCTCTACACCTGGTTCCAGGTTGGCGGCATCTCGGCACATATCGGCTTCCTCGTCGACAAGCTCACTGCGATGATGATGGTTGTCGTTACCTTCGTGTCGTTGATGGTGCACATCTACACGATCGGCTACATGGATGAAGACCCGGGGTATCAGCGCTTTTTCGCCTACATTGCGTTGTTCACCTTTTCGATGCTGATGCTGGTGATGAGCAACAACTTCCTGCAGCTGTTCTTCGGCTGGGAAGCGGTGGGGTTGGTTTCGTATCTGTTGATCGGCTTCTGGTTCAAGCGGCCCAGCGCGATCTTCGCCAACATGAAGGCGTTTCTCGTCAATCGCGTCGGCGACTTCGGGTTTCTGCTCGGCATCGCGGGGGTGCTGTATTTCTTCCATTCCTTCGACTACGCGACCGTGTTCGCGCACAGCGATTCGCTGGTCGGCAAGACGCTCGATCTCGTCGGCGGCACGCCGTGGTCTGCGGCAACCGTCATCTGTCTGTGTTTGTTCGTCGGCGCGATGGGCAAATCGGCACAGGTTCCGCTGCATGTCTGGCTGCCGGATTCGATGGAAGGCCCGACCCCCATTTCCGCACTGATTCACGCGGCGACGATGGTCACCGCCGGTATTTTCATGGTTGCACGCATGTCGCCGCTGTTCGAGTTGAGCGAAACCGCGCTGTCCGTGGTGCTGTTCCTCGGCGCGACGACGGCGTTGTTTACTGGCTTGATCGGCATCGTGCAGAACGACATCAAGCGCGTCGTCGCCTATTCGACTCTGTCGCAGCTCGGCTACATGACCGTCGCGCTCGGCGTATCCGCCTACGCCGGCGGCGTTTATCACCTGATGACACACGCCTTTTTCAAGGCGCTGTTGTTCTTGGGTGCAGGCTCAGTCATCGTTGCCATGCATCACGAGCAGGACATGCGCTACATGGGCGGCCTGCGCAAGTACATGCCGATCACCTGGATCACGATGTGGCTGGGCTCACTCGCGCTCGCCGGTGCGCCGGGATTCGCCGGTTTCTTTTCCAAGGATGCGATCATCGAGGCCGTTGGCGAGGCGCATCGTGGCTGGGTCGGCAGTTACGCGTACTTCTGTGTGATGGCTGGCGTGTTCGTGACCGCGCTGTACAGCTTCCGCTTGCTGTACAAAACCTTCCACGGCGCCGAGCGCTTCGTCGTCGACATGCACCACGGTCATGACGATCACGGTCACCACGAGTCGGGTCACCTCGCTCACGCGCCACAGGAATCGCCATGGGTGATCACGTTGCCGTTGATCCTGTTGGCGATTCCGTCGGTGTTGATCGGCTGGTCGACGGTGGGGCCGATGGTGTTCGGCGACTGGTTTGGCGGCGCGATTCACGTGGCCGAGCGCAACGATGTATTGAAAGAACTGAGCAGCGAGTTCCATGGCCCATTGGCGATGGTGTTGCACGGGTTCGCCCAGCCGCCGTTCTGGATCGCATTTGCCGGTTTCGTCGTCGCCACCTACATTTGGCTGTTCAACCCCGCAATCACGGCGAAGTTCAAGGCTGCGCTGAAACCGATCTACAGCGTACTGGTCAACAAGTACTGGATCGACGAAATTTACCAGGCCGTGTTCGCGCGCGGCAGCATCGCGCTAGGCCGCGCCCTGTGGAAGGGCGGCGATGTCGGGGTAATCGACAATGTGCTGATTGATGGCACATCGGCCGGCGTCGGCCGCATCGCGGCGACGGTGCGATGGATACAAACCGGTTATTTGTATACCTATGCGTTCGCGATGATTCTGGGCCTCGTGTTTCTGCTCGGTGGCTTGTGGTGGGTGGTTGGAAAATAGTTTTTGTGCCGCGTGTGCAGGTACGCACAGAGGTAGTCGAGTTGCTGGTGCGAAGGTTTGAAATGCCGGAGCCGCGCAGTGCGGGAACGATGCGGCAAGAACGGAAAACGGGAATACGGGAATGATGCAATCGTTGTTGAGCATCCTGATTTGGCTGCCGATCGTCGGCGGTTTCGCCGTGCTCGCCTTGGGCACGCATCGTGGTGGTGAGGCGCGATGGGCGGCGTTGGCCGTGGCCGTCGCAACCTTCCTTGTCAGCATCCCGCTGCTGGTCGGCTACGATGCGGACGCGGGAACGATGCAGTTCATCGAACAGCATCGCTGGATCGCGGCAATCGGCGCGAGTTATCACCTCGGCGTCGACGGCATTTCAGTTGCACTGATCGTTTTGACCACGTTCGTCACCCCGCTCGTCGTGATCGGCGCATGGAGTTCGGTGCGCGACAAGGTCAATCAGTACCTGGCGGCTTTTCTCGTTCTCGAAGGCCTGATGATCGGCGTGTTCTGCGCCATGGATGCGCTGCTGTTCTATGTGCTCTTCGAGGGCATGCTCATTCCGATGTTCATCATCATCGGTGTCTGGGGTGGCCCGCGTCGCGTCTATGCGACGTTGAAATTCTTTTTGTATACATTCTTTGGCTCGATCTTCATGTTGATCGGCCTGATCTATCTGTTTCTGCAGGTGCATACCTGGGACATGGCGCAACTCGCCGCCTTGCCGCTGACCCTGCGCGAGCAGACCTGGCTGTTCTTCGCCTTCCTGTTGGGGTTTGCGATCAAGGTGCCGATGTGGCCAGTGCATACCTGGTTGCCGGACGCGCACGTCGAGGCGCCGACCGGCGGCTCGGTGATCCTTGCCGCAATCATGCTGAAAATCGGCGGCTACGGATTCCTGCGTTTCTCGCTGCCGATCGTGCCGGATGCCAGTCAGGCGCTTGCATGGGTGGTCATCGCCCTGTCGTTGATCGCGATCATCTATGTCGGCTATGTCGCGCTCGTGCAGGAGGACATGAAAAAATTGATCGCCTACTCGTCGGTTTCGCACATGGGCTTCGTCACGCTCGGCATCTTCCTCTCGCTGGCTCTGGCCCGCACCAGCGGCGACAAGGACAGCGCCTACCTTGGTGTATCCGGTGCCATGGTGCAGATGATTTCGCACGGATTCGTTTCCGGCGCGATGTTCTCGTGCGTAGGCGTGCTTTACGACCGCGTGCATAGCCGCATGATTCGTGATTACGGCGGGGTGGTGAACACGATGCCCTGGTTCGCTGCATTCTGGGTACTGTTTTCGATGGCGAATTGCGGCTTGCCGGGTACCAGCGGTTTTGTCGGCGAGTTCATGGTCATCGTGGCGAGTTTTGCGATGAGTCCGTGGGTCGCTGCAGGAGCTGCATTTACCTTGATCATTGGCGCGGCCTACACGTTGTGGTTGGTCAAGCGCATCATTTGGGGCGACGTCGCCAACGAACATGTCGCCAAGTTGCAGGACATCAATGCGCGCGAAACGATCGTGCTGCTCGCTTTCGCCGCCGCCGTTCTGGCTCTGGGCGTTTGGCCTGAGCCATTGACGCACCTGATGGATGCCTCGATCAGGCACGTCGTCGATCAGTTGCTCGTGGTCAAGGCCGGATAACAGAGAAATACACATGCCTTTCAGCATTCAAGACCTTCAATTGATCCTGCCCGAAGCATTTCTGTTGTTTGCGATTTGCGCGGTGATCGTGGTCGACCTGCTCGTCAAACCGACGCAGCGCGACGTGACGCACTGGGTGTCGTTCGGTGCCGTGGCCGCCACGCTGCTTCTTGTCGTCATCGACCGTGGTGCCGACGCGGTCGGTTTTTCCGGCATGTTCGTGCACGATGCGGTAGCGCGGCTTCTCAAGATATTCATGCTGCTGATCGTGGCCGCCATTCTTGCCTATGCGAGAACCTATCTGAAGGATCGCAGGCTGCATGTGGGCGAGTTCTACGAACTTGTCCTGTTCGCCACGTTGGGCATGATGCTGCTGGTTTCTGCCGGCAGCCTGGTGATGATCTACGTGGGCCTGGAGTTGCTCACGTTGTCCTCGTATGCGCTGGTCGCACTGAATCGGGATTCTTCCTTGTCGACGGAAGCGGCGATGAAGTACTTCGTGCTGGGCGCGCTTGCCTCGGGTCTGCTTCTTTACGGGTTGTCCATGATCTACGGCGCGACCGGCTCGCTCGATCTGGCCCGGATACATCTGGCCGATACGGGTGTCGGCGGGCATCCGAGCCTGCTGTTGTTCGGACTGGTTTTCGTTGTCGTCGGCATTGCCTTCAAGTTCGGGGCGGTGCCGTTTCACATGTGGCTTCCGGATGTCTACGAAGGCTCGCCCACGGCCGTCACGATTTTCGTCAGCACGGCGCCCAAGCTTGCGGCATTCGGCATGGCGTATCGTTTGCTCGACAGTGGATTGGGCGCGCTCGCGCCGCACTGGAGCCTGATGCTGGCCATTCTTGCGGCATTATCGCTTGTCATCGGCAATGTGGTCGCCATTGCGCAAACCAACATCAAACGCATGCTCGCGTATTCGACCATCTCGCACATGGGTTTTCTCCTGCTCGGCTTGCTTGACGCCACGCCCTCGGGTTATGCGGCGGCAATGTTCTATGCGATCTGCTATGCACTGATGACGGCAGTGGCGTTCGGTATGATTCTGCTGTTGTCGCGCGTCGGCTTCGAGGCGGATGACATCGACGATTTCAAGGGGCTCCATCAGCGCAGCCCGTGGTACGCATTCGTGATGCTGCTGACGATGTTCTCGCTTGCCGGCGTACCGCCGCTGTGGGGATTCTTCGCCAAACTGCTCGTTCTCAAGGCGACGATCGATGCCGGATTCCTCTGGCTGGCGCTCGTGGCGATCGTCTGTGCCGTGGCCGGCTGCTTCTATTACTTGCGTGTGGTCAAGGTCATGTACTTCGATGCGCCAACGGAAAAGAAAGCGCTCGAACTGCCGGCGGACGTGCCCTTGCGCTGGCTTTTGTCCATCAATGGCGTCGCGCTGTTGTTCATGGGCTTGTTTTTCGGCCCTTTGCTCACATGGTGTTATCGTGCGATGGGCGCAGGTTGAGGCAATCGTGCCTCGCCGCGATGTCCGCTTGACGCGATAGCCGTCAAGCGGCACCCTCGTTCCGTCCCCAACCGCCAAACTTGGGTTTGGTGGGGGCGAGGCCGTTTTCAGGAAACACCATGACCAGTCGCGCTTCGAATCCGCCGATCCAGCCGCACC
This sequence comes from Pseudomonadota bacterium, assembly GCA_018240485.1. Classification (GTDB taxonomy): domain Bacteria; phylum Pseudomonadota; class Gammaproteobacteria; order Xanthomonadales; family Rhodanobacteraceae; genus Rudaea. The sequence continues at coordinate 16,769 of JAFEFR010000416.1, read as the reverse complement.
TTTCCAACATCAACGAACTGCCGGTACTGCCGCTGCGCGATGTGGTGGTGTATCCGCATATGGTCATTCCCTTGTTCGTTGGGCGCGAAAAATCCATGCGCGCGCTCGATCTGGCGATGGAGGGCGACAAACGCATCCTGCTCGTGGCGCAGCGCAGCCCCGACATCGACGATCCGCAAGTGGGCGATCTGTATTCGATCGGCACGGTCGCCACCGTATTGCAGCTGTTGAAGTTGCCCGACGGCACGATCAAGGTACTGGTTGAAGGCGTGATGCGCGCGGAGGTTTCCAGTTTCTCCGAGCGCGACGGCATCATGACCGGCTATGCGCGCGCGCTCGAATCGCTTTACACGCGTGAGGCGCGTGAGATCGAAATCGTTTCGCGCTCGCTGGTGTCGATGTTCGAGCAATTCGTCAAATTGAACCGCAAGATTCCACCGGAACTGCTTGCCACCCTGTCTGGAATCGACGATGCCAGTCGCATTGCCGACACCATCGCGGGCCATCTTTCGGTTCGTTTGCAGGACAAGCAGCGCATTCTGGAAACCGCAGACGTTGCCGACCGTCTGGAAATGCTCATGGGTTTCGTCGATGGCGAAATCGACGTGCAGCAAATCGAGAAGCGCATCCGCGGTCGGGTCAAGTCGCAGATGGAGAAAAGCCAGCGCGAGTACTATCTCAACGAACAGATGAAAGCGATCCAGAAGGAACTGGGCGAAGGCGAGGATGCGCCGAACGAAGTCGAGGAGTTGGCCAAGAAGATCGGCAAAGCCGGCATGCCGCCGCCGGTCGAGAAGAAAGCGCGTGCCGAGTTGAACAAGCTCAAGCAAATGCCGCCAATGTCGGCCGAGGCGACGGTGGTGCGAAATTACGTCGACTGGCTGGTCGGGGCGCCGTGGAAGAAGCGCAGCAAAGTGCGCAAGAATTTGAAGGCTGCCGAAGAAGTGCTCGATGTCGACCATTTTGGCCTGGATAAGGTCAAGGAGCGCATCGTCGAGTATCTTGCCGTGCAGTCGCGCGTGAAGAAAATGAAGGGCCCGATTTTGTGCCTGGTTGGCCCACCCGGCGTAGGCAAGACCTCGCTTGGTCAGTCGATCGCAAAAGCCACGGGGCGCAAGTTCGTGCGCATGTCGCTTGGCGGCGTACGCGACGAGGCCGAGATTCGCGGCCATCGTCGCACCTATATCGGCTCGATGCCGGGGCGGTTGATCCAGAACCTCAACAAGGTCGGCACAAAGAATCCGCTGTTCGTTCTCGACGAAATCGACAAGATGTCGATGGACTTTCGCGGCGATCCGTCTTCGGCGTTGCTCGAAGTGCTCGATCCCGAGCAAAACCATGCCTTCAACGATCACTATCTCGAAGTCGACTTCGATTTGTCGGAGATCATGTTCATTGCCACGGCGAATTCGCTGAACATCCCCGGACCGCTGCTCGATCGCATGGAGGTGATCCGTATTCCCGGTTATACCGAAGAGGAAAAAATCAATATCGCCGAGCGCTATCTGCTGCCGAAGCAGGTCAAGGCGAATGGCTTGCGTCCCGAGGAAATCGCGATCAAAACCGAAGCGGTTCGGGACATGATTCGGTATTACACGCGCGAATCGGGCGTGCGCAATCTCGAACGCGAGATTGCGAAAATTTGCCGCAAGGTGGTGACCGAGCTGACCCTCGCTGCGGACAAAGCGAAAACGAGCGGTAAAAGCGAGAAGAAGCGCGGCAAAGTGATGGTCGACAGCAAGAACCTCGCCCGTTATCTGGGGGCGCAGAAGTTCCAGTTCGGGCGCAAGGAGCAGCAAAATGAAGTCGGTCTGGTCACGGGCTTGGCCTGGACTTCGGTCGGCGGCGATCTGCTCAGCATCGAGGCATCCATCATGCCCGGCAAGGGGCGGCTGGTGAACACGGGGCAACTCGGCGATGTCATGAAGGAGTCGATTCAGGCTGCGCTGTCGGTTGTGCGTGCGCGTACGGAGCGGCTTGGCATCGAGGCGGATTTCCATCAGAAATACGATATCCACATCCATGTGCCGGAAGGGGCGACGCCGAAAGATGGCCCGTCAGCCGGCATTGGCATGTGCACGGCGCTGGTTTCTGCGCTGACCCGTGTGCCGGTGCGATCCGAGGTTGCGATGACCGGCGAAATCACCTTGCGTGGTCGCGTATTGCCGATCGGCGGGCTCAAGGAAAAGCTGCTCGCAGCACATCGTGGCGGTATCGAAACGGTGATCATTCCGGAGGAGAACGAAAAGGATCTGGTGGACATTCCGAAGAATGTCACCGAATCGCTCAATATACGGCCGGTTCGCTGGATCGACGAGGTCCTGGATATCGCCCTCGAACGACCGCTTGCGCCGCGAGCGATCGAAGCCGATGGTGCGCAAGGCGCGGTGTCCGAAACTGCAACAGAGGACACCGCCGGCGTGGCGCAACCCCGCGCGCATTGAAGGCATCGGTGTGGTTGTCGGCGCGGACTTTTCTCCGTGAGCTGTCAAGGCAGGATGCACAAATCGCAGTGCGTCATCCGGCTTGCCTGAATTCGCTGAAAAGCCCGTCACAATTGAAGTTGCGCGGGGTGGGATGGGCTGGTATAAAGTCCCCGCCGCGTTTCAAGCAGTCCTTGTTTCCTTGTGTGGCGAGGACGACGCAGCATGACGAGGCAAGCTGTCCAAAATCCACTCGGCTGCTTGTCCGAAAATTTCCACTGGTTTCGATTACCAAAACATGGCGAGCGCTCGCCAATTCCACTCGGGAGATAGAGACAATGAACAAGGGTGATTTCGTCAGTGCCGTGGCCGACTCGGCCGAATTGAGCAAGGCCGATGCGGCTCGTGCCCTCGAAGCCGTCATCGAAGTAATCACGAAGGCGCTGAAGAAGGGCGACAGCGTTGCGCTGGTCGGCTTCGGTACCTTCCTTGCGCGCAAGCGCGCCGCACGCACGGGTCGCAACCCGCGCACGGGTGCAACGATCAAGATCAAGGCCTCGAAAAATCCGTCGTTCAAGGCTGGCAAAGCACTCAAGGATGCTCTAAACTAAGCGGCTCGCCAGTCAAGGGTGCTTAGCTCAGCGGTAGAGCGTCGCCCTTACAAGGCGAGGGTCGGGGGTTCGAAACCCTCAGCACCCACCAAACTCGATGCGGGTGCACCACTCGTAGCGGCAGAAAAATGGGGATCCGGCGTGTGTGCCGTGCCGGGTTCCGACAGTTAGCGCGGAGTGGTAGTTCAGCTGGTTAGAATACCGGCCTGTCACGCCGGGGGTCGCGGGTTCGAGTCCCGTCCACTCCGCCATTTGCTCACAAGGGCGCCGCAAGGCGCCTTTGTTTTATTTGCGAATGCTTTTGCCGTCGCCTGCGGCGGTGGAGGCTCCAAAATCCGGCCGTAGGCGGCCGAACATCTCAAGCAGAGCGTGTTCTCCATGTTGCAGACATTGCACGACAAGTTTTCCGGTGTCGCGGCCAAGATCCTTCTCGGCGTCATCACGATCGTTTTCGGTGGTTTCTTCGGTATCGAGCAGTACATGAGCCCGAAGAACGAAACGTTCGTTGCGAAAGTGAACGGCAAGGAAATCGGGCAGGATCAATTCCGCGATGCCTACAATCGGTTTCGCTCGCAGATGCAGCAAGCCTTCGGCGCGCAGTTCGATGCGGCGACGTTCGATACGCCAGAGCGCAAGCGCCAGGTGCTCGATCAGTTGATCAACGAGCAACTTCTCGCGAGTGCCAATGAGAAGCTTGGCGTCATGGTTCCGATAGCCCAGGTGCGAGAGTCCATTCAGTCCATCCCGGCCTTTCAGACCGATGGCAAATTCGACCCGGATTTGTACCGCATGCGTTTGCAGGCGGCCGGACGCACGGCAGCTTCGTTTCAGGACGACGTGATCAAGGATCTGGCAACGCGCCAGCTCCCCGTGAGTCTCGCGCAGAGCAGCGTGGTGACGAATGCCGCCGTCGATACCTATCTCAAGTTGCGCGATCAGACGCGCGATTTCAGCTACATGAAACTCGAAAAGCCCTCCGACGACGCAGTCAAGATCGCCGATGCGGATATCGAGAAATATTACAAAGAGCACGGCAGCGAGTTCATGACGCCGGAGAAAATTTCGCTCGATTACGTCGAACTCGATGCGGCGAAAATGAAGGCTGATCTCGTGGTCGATGATGCGACGCTCAAGCAGCGTTACGAGACGGACAAGGCGAAATTCACCTCGCCGGAGCAGCGCGAGGCATCGCACATTCTTATCAAGGTTGGCAAGAACGCGAATGCCGACGAGCAGAAAGCGGCGCTCGCCAAAGCGCAGGCGATCGAAGCGGAACTTCGGGCCGGCAAGGATTTTGCGACCATCGCGAAAGAAAAGTCGGACGATCTGGGCTCGAAAGCGCAGGGCGGCGATCTTGGATGGCTGGAAAAAGGCTTGACCGATCCTGCCTTCGAGGATGCCTTGTGGGCGATGAAGAAGGGCGATATTTCCGCCCCTGTTCTGTCTCCCGAAGGCTATCACCTCATTCAAGTGCGCGATATTCGCGAGGGCAAGGTCAAATCGTTCGAGGAAGCCAAGCCCGAGTTGGCCAAGCAGTATATGGAGACCGAAAACGAACGCCGTTACAGCGAATTGGCGGGCAAGCTCGTCGATGCGCTCGGTAACGACCCGTCGTTGACCAACGTGGCCAAGACGTTCGATCTTCCTGTGCAGAAGACGGCGATGTTCACGCATGCCGGCGGTGAGGGTATTGCCGCGAATCCGGCGGTGCTCAAGGCCGCGTTCTCGCCGAACGTGCTTACCGAAGGCAATACCTCGGACGCCATCGCTCTGGGCCAGAATCACGTCGCGTTCGTGCATGTCGACCAGCATGAAAAGCCGACACAGAAACCGCTCGATCAGGTGCGCGAGGAAATTCGGGGCAAATTGATTGCCGAGCAAATTTCCACGCAGGCAAAGGAGCGGGTCGATACGCTGTACGCGCGCATGCAGAAGGGCGAGACGCTCGAGCAAATCGCCGCATTGGCCAAAGTGAGTGTCGCGCAAGAGAAAGACATCGGTAGAAACGCCGCCAATCTCGATGGCCGCCTGGTTGCCGAAGTGTTCAAGCTCTCGCGCCCGGCGGCGGCAGACAAACCGACGATCGCCGAGGTGGCTCTGGCCAATGATGCGTATGCATTGGTTGCATTGACCGCGGTCAAGGATGCCGACGCTTCCAAATTCGACGTCAAGTCGAAGGAAGCCGCACGCAATCAGCTCGCGCAGGAATATTCGAACGATGCCGTGCGCGGATTCCTGGAAATTTTGCGCAAGTCATCCGAAGTAACGATTGCGGAAGACCGTTTGCAGCAATAGCGCATCGTCTGTCGCGGCATTACGCCCATGGACCGGCATGCGTAATGCGATGGATGCAGACGCGTGCTAGCATTCGGACTCCTCCGGAGTGGCGCGCATGAACGACGATAAAAGCACCAACGACTGGCTGAAAGACTGGAGTGCGCTGCAGCGCCAGTATCTCAATGCGTGGTCCGATTTCACGCACAATTTTCCGCAAGGACAGACGAGTGCTGGTGCGCAAATGGGCGGGCTCCCACCATTCAACGTGTTTGCTGCACCAGCGTCCAGTGCGCAGCCAGCGTGGCAGGAAGGATTGGGATCCTGGGCTCGCACGTTTGCCGATGCGGGCAAACAGAACGAGACATCCGAGCGCCTGATCGAGAGTGCAAAGGGATACATGGCGATGATGCAGTCGTTGTTGGGTGCCGCGCCCACCGCTGCGAACATCGATAGTCCGGCACAGGCGTGGTTCGATACCGCGCGTGGCGCGGGAGGCATGAATATTCCAGGATTCGACCCGGTAGCGCATCCATTCGCGAAAGCGTTGCGCGATGTGGTTGGCAAGGGCGCGCGGGGATTCGCGGAATTGCCGGCGGCGTTTGCGCCCTATATCGAGCAAATGCGCAATGAGGGACTCTCGTGGTTGCGCGTGCCTGCGTTTGGTCTCGCGCGAGAGCATCAGGAGCACCATCAACGCACGGCCCTGGCTTTTTTCGAATATCAGCAGGCGTTGCGCGAGTACAACCGTCTCATGTTGAAGGCTGCGCAACGCGGCAATGAATTGTTCGAAGGAAAACTCGCCGAACGTGGCGAACCGGGACGTACGATCGATTCGCTCAAGGCGCTGTACGATGTGTGGGTCGATGCGATGGAAGATGCCTACGCCGAGGTTGCCCTGTCGGAGGAATTCAGTCGCGCTTACGGCGACTTGGCCAACGCGCAAATGCATGTGCGCAAACAGATCCAGATCGATGTCGAGCGCATGAGTCGTGAATTCGGCATGCCGACGCGCAGCGAGTTGGACAGCCTGAGCAAGCAAGTTCACGATTTGCGTCGCGAGCTGCGCGATGACAGTGCTTCGGGCGACGCTGGCGCGCTCGGTGAGGAACTTGCCAATCTACGCAGCGAGGTTGCTGCGTTGAGGAAGTCACTGGCACAGACGAGTGCGAAGAGCGCTACGCTGCATGCGACCGCCTCGGTTGCCGCGGTCAGCCCGGCGGCGCCGTCTGCGACAGTATCGCGGTCTGCGGCGAAACCCGTGCAACGTCGCGCTGCGCCAGCGAAGTCGCGCACACCCGTCGCCGTGGTGCGCCCGCGTCCGATCGATGAGGGTCTGGGCAAGGCGAAGTCGAATTCCTTTGCTGATGCGGTCGCCGCGATGCGTCGCAGGATCAACGACAAACCGAAGGCGCGGCGCGCCAAGGCGGCGCAGATGGCGCAACCCAGCAAAGGCGACAGGCTGACAAGAAAAGGCGGCAAGAAGTAGTAGTTTTTGCTCGCCTTCGCAAGGTACGCTGAATTCCGGTTTGTGCTTCATGCGCGGCAGACAAAACCGGATGCCGGCTTTCGCCGACATGACGAATCATCTAGAGGCAAGGTTTCATGAACCCGATCCGCATCGCCCCGCAGAAAGCCTTCGAAGAGGCGCAGAAATTTCAGCAAAAGATCGCTGCCGGCATGAAGGTGCTGCGTACGCTCGATGACGTGCACTATGGCGCGACCGAGAAGGAAGAGGTTTATCGCGAAGACAAACTCGTGCTGTACCGCTTCAGTGGTCCGCACAAGCCGACTGCGAAAGTGCCGATCCTCATCAGCTACGCGCTGGTCAATCGCCCATACATGGTCGATCTGCAGGACGATCGTTCGCTGGTCAAGAATCTGCTCGCGCTCGGCGAGGATGTGTACCTGATCGACTGGGGCTATCCCGATGCCTCCGACAAGCATCTCGGCCTCGACGACTACATCAACGGCTACATCAAGCGATGCGTCGATGTCGTCGCCAAGCGCCACAAACTCGACAAGATCAATTTGCTCGGCATTTGCCAGGGCGGCGCGTTCAGCCTGTGCTTCACCTCGATCTATCCGGAAAAAATCCGCAACTTGATCACGATGGTGACGCCGGTCGATTTCCAGACGCCCGACAACATGCTGTCGAACTGGGTGCGGCATCTCGACGTCGACCTGTTCGTCGACACGCTTGGCAACGTGCCGGCCGACTTGATGAATTACTGCTATCTGATGCTCAAGCCGGTGCGCTTGAATCAGCAGAAATACATTGGCTTGGTCGACATCCTCGACGACAAGGTCGAGCTGGAAAATTTCCTGCGCATGGAAAAATGGATTTTCGACAGCCCCGATCAAGCCGGTGCGGCGTTCCGACAGTTCATCAAGGATTTTTATCAGGGCAACAAGCTGGTCAACGGCGGATTGAAGATCGGCAGGAAATCGGTGGAACTGAAGAACCTCGATGTTCCAGTGCTGAACATCTTCGCCGAGCAGGATCATCTCGTTCCGCCCGGTGCATCGCGCGCGTTGCGCGGACTGATTGGCACCGAGGATTACACCGAGTTGGCGTTTCGCGGCGGCCATATCGGAATCTACGTTTCCGGGCGAGCCCAGCGCGAAGTGCCAACGGCGATTCACGAGTGGCTTGCCGCGCGCGCGTGAGGATGCGTGGGTTCGATTTGCGTTTGCGGCACTGAGGTTGTTGAGCGATGCGCCAGACATTGCCGCAATTGCTCAATGAAGTTCGTGCGTGCAGCCTTTGTGCCGCCCATTTGCCGTATGGGCCACGCCCCGTGTTGCAAGCCCATGCTGCGGCACGGCTGCGCATCGTCGGTCAGGCGCCGGGAAAGAAAGTCCACGAGACAGGCATTCCGTGGAACGATGCATCGGGGCGTCGTTTGCGCGACTGGCTCGGCCTTTCGCCGGAGCAGTTCTACGACGCACGCAAGGTCGCCATCATGCCCATGGGGTTTTGTTATCCGGGGCGGGGCGCCTCCGGCGATCTGCCGCCGCGACCTGAATGCGCGCCGTGTTGGCACGCGAGATTGAATGCGCTTCTGCCGAACGTCGAATTGACCATATTGGTCGGTCGCCATGCGCAAAAATATTATTTGGCGCAACGCTGCGAGGCTACTCTGGGCGAGACGGTCAAGGCATGGAAGCTGTATCTGCCGCTCGGCTTCCTGCCGTTGCCGCATCCCTCGCCGCGCAATCAGCCATGGTGTGTGCGCAATCCGTGGTTCGAGGCGGATCTGGTGCGCAGGTTGCGCGACATCGTTCGCTCGCTGGCGCTGTAATGGCCTGCTGGCATACTCGCTGCCCGATGCGCTACTTCTTGCCGCCTCGCGCCGTCCGCGATGGCGTCGGTGCGGTGGTGGTTTCCGTTTTCGACTTCGGGCTGCCTTTGGTCGTCGATGTTTGTTCGAAGATGTTGGTGTAGAACAATTCGGTCGCCTTGAGCGCCATTTCAACCGTCTTCTTCTGCGAGGCGTTGCTCGTGGCGATGGATTCGCGCATCAGTTCGAACAACTCGGACCAAAGTTGACGCAGCCCGGCCAAATCCTTGACGTGTGAGGTCTGCGTCATCAGGCGCGTCATCGCATCGACATGGAATTGCACCGTGCGAATGGTCAAGTCGAAGGCTTGATCCCCACCTTCCAGACCGAGTTTCGCCGCCTGTTGCAGGCGATCGCTCGCTTCGCGCCCGAGAAAATACAACTGGCCGGGATTGAATTGCAGCATATGCCCTCCGAGGGTTCGTGTCCGCCGATCTTGGCGCGTTTGGCAAGAATACAACTGTCCTCGACCAGAACTCTTGTGCGGCGCGGAAAGGCGAGCGCGATGTTCGCTGTGCGCGTACCGCCGAGCCATGCCATTTGCCCGGATGACACGCTGTCATCCGGGCGCTGCCGCGAATCACATGCCGGCACGTGCTCTATGCGTCAGCGCGGCGAGCAGGGCGATCAACATCAGCAGTGCCCACCACGACAGTATCGGTGCCGGGGTCGCTATTGCAGACGCTGTGGCATTGACCTGCAACGTTGCGCTGGCATTGCTGGCGAGGAAATGAGTATCGCCTGCATAGTTGGCGCTGAGCGTTCGGTTGCCGACCGCGGCAGGGGTGAGCGTGCAGTGATCGCTCGCTGGCGTTGCGTAGCTGCAAGTGGCCGCGCCATCGCTGATTGTGATCGTTCCGGTCGGGGCGCCCGCGCCCGGTGCCAGCGCAACGAGCGTGCTCGTCACCGTGACCGACTGGCCGAGGGTAATCGTGCTTGGTGCGAGCGTGGTCACGCTGAGTGCCGTCGCGGCTTTGTTCACGGTGTGGTGCAGCGGCGCGCTGGTGCTTGCCGAGTAGTCCGTATCGCCGTTGTACACCGCGATGTAATCATGGCCGCCGACATCGAGTGCTGATGCGGGTAGCGGGCAACTTGCCGCGTGGTTGCTCACGACCACCGCCGCACACAGAACGCTTGCGCCTTCGCGGAAGGTGATGGTTCCCGTTGCCGTCGCCGCATCGACACTGGCGGTCAGGGTCACGCTTTGGCCATACACACTGGGGATGGTTGCCGCCAGCGTGGTCGTCGTGGCTTGCGCGCCCAAGGGCACATTCAACGTGACGGGCGCGGCGTCGAGATAATTGCTGTCGCCTTGTTGATTGGCCGTCAGCGAGCAGGTGCCGGTGGCGTGCATGGTCACTTGATTGCCGCTGACTGTGCAGACACTTGCCGCGGTGGAGGTGAAGGTGACCGGGCTACTCGATCCGCCGCCCGTAGCCGCCACGGTGAAGCTGCCGTTCGGCGTGAATGCCGGGCTCGCAGGCGTCGCGTGGAAACCGGTAATGATTTGCGGTGCCTTGGAGATGGTCACCTCGATGAGATTGACATTGCGCTCATTGCGCGCGTCACCCGTGAACAGCGCGGGGAAGTGGTGGGTGCCGACGGGCGTTGTGGACGTGGTGCATGAGGCCGTGTATTCATCGGCGTTTGCGGTGGGGGCCAGCACCAGTGCGCTGCACGGAAAAACGAAGTTTGGCCAGCAGAAGGTATCTGGGTCCACATCGCCGTCGCGGCACACGTTCACGGTACCCGTGGGCAGATAGGCACCGCCGATCGTGACCGAGATGGTGATGCTGGCACCGTACACGGCGGTTGTGGGGCCACTCACCAGCAAACTCGGAGCGCGCTTGGTGTAGGGCTGCACTACCTTGCGGATGCGGCGGTTCGCGCCGTCGGCGATGTACAGATTGCCGTTGGTGTCAAAGGCGATGTCGTGCGGACTGTTCAGCAGCGCATTGATGGCTGGGCCACCATCGCCTGCGAAACCGGCGTTGCCACCGCCGCTGCCGACGATGCGATCGATGATGCCAGTGCGGGAAATCTTGCGTACTGAGTGGACATACCAGTCGGTGATATTCAACTCACCCATTGGGTTGAAGGCGAGTCCGCTGGGCAGGAGCAATTGCGCGCTCGTCGCCGCGGCGCCGTCGCCGCTGTAGCCTTGCGTGCCGGTGCCGGCGATAGTGGTGATAGTGCCGTTGCCACTGACTTTGCGCACGCGATGGTTTTCGGTATCGGCGATGACGAGGTGGTCGTCAGCATCGATGCGCACGGCTCTCGGACCGTTCAATTGCGCAGCGACGGCCGCGCCGTTGTCGCCGCCAAAGCCTTGCGTGCCATTGCCTGCGATGGTCGTGATCGTGCCATCCGAGGCAACTTTGCGGATTCGATGGTTGATAGTGTCGGCGATGTACACGTTGCCGCTTGCATCGGTGGTAATGCCTTGCGGATAAGCGAGATTGGCCGCTGTGGCTGCCGCGCCGTCGCCGCCGAAGCCGAACGTGCCATTGCCGGCAAACGTGCTGATGCTGCCGTCGCTTGCCACTTTGCGCACGCGATGACCGGATTGCTCCACGATGTAGAGATTGCCCGACGCATCGAATGCGATGCCCGCCGGCGCGTTCAGTTGCGCGCTGCTGGCCGGGCCGCCGTCGCCGCTCGAACCCGCCGTGCCGGTGCCCGCGAACGTGCTGATGGTGCCGTTGCTCGCCACCTTGCGGATGCGGTGGTTGTCACTGTCAGAAATGAAAATCTGGCCGCTCGCATCGACGGCGATGTGCAGGTATGTGCCGAGTTGCGCTGCGCTCGCCGCGCCGCCGTCACCGCTCCAGCCGGGTGAGCCATTGCCCACCACGGTCGTTATATTGGCATTGTTCGCGGCGATCTTGCGCACGCGGTAGTTGCTGTAGTCGGATACGAACAGGTTGCCGGTGCTGTCGAGCGACAACGACTGCGGGTAGTTGAGCTGCGCCGCGCTCGCAAGGCCGCCATCGCCAGCTCCACCTTGCGCACCGGTTCCGGCGAGGGTGGATATTTTTCCATCGACCTTGGTGATCTTGCGCACGCGCTGGTTCTGCCAGTCGGCGATGTAGATGTTGCCGCTCGCATCGAGCGCGACCGAGTGCGGCATGTTGAGCTGGGCTGCCGTGGCTGCCGCGCCGTCGCCGGAAAATCCCGAGGCGCCAGTACCAGCGATGGTGCTGATGGTGCCTGTGGTGCTCACCATGCGCACGCGCTGGTTGCTGCGATCCGCCACGTAGACGTTGCCGCTGCCATCGAGTGCAATGCCGTAGGGGCTGTTGAGTTGCGCGGTCGTGGCGGTGATGCCGTCGCCGTTGTAGCCCGCCGTGCCGGTACCGGCTATGGTGCTGATGACTCCTGTTGGTGTGACCTTGCGAATGCGATGGCTAACGGTCTCGGCGATGAACAAATTTCCGCTGCTGTCGATGGCAAGCCCGGATGGATGATCGAGATACGCCGATATGGCAGGGCCGCCGTCGCCGCCCGCACCGCCACCTGCGACGGTGCTGATGACGCCGGTCGGCGTGACCTTGCGCACACGATAGTTGCTGCTGTCGGCGATGTACAAATTGCCGCTCGCGTCGAGCGCGACGTGGTTCGGGTAGTTCAACTGTGCGGCTGTCGCCGCGCCGCCGTCGCCACTGAAACCCGCTGTGCCGGTGCCTGCGACGCGACTGATCGCGCCGCTCGGCGTGATCTTGCATACGGCGTGCGATGTGAGCGCGGCAACGTAGAGATTGCCCGCGGCATCGCTCACCGTGCCGCCGGGTGCAACCGCAACGGCCAGCGCACTCGCGTTGTCGCAGACGGCGCCACCGGCCACGGTGGTGATGGTTTGCGCCGAGGCGGGGGCAAAGGTGCCGAGCAGTATCGCTGCGGCGGGAATGACAGCGCAGAAACGATGTGTCAATCGAAACAAGGGGCGCGACGGCATGCAGCGTTCTCCGTGGGGAATCCGGGATTCACGGGCTGCGAACGCGTGCCGACTGAGTTGCTTGCGGTGCCGCACTGCTGCCTCTACACGGTAGAGCGTAAAGGCGGAAAAATTGGCTCACGCACCCGGGCGCAACGACGCACGAGCGGTCACGCTTGTGTCTTCTCCGGGCACATGTCGCGTTGGCTTGTTAAAATCCGCGCTCCTTTCTGTTCAAAGCACGGTCGGCCATATGGACCAGGTTCTGTTTCACTTGCATGTATTTCACCTGTTCAAGGTGGCCGTTACCGGCTGGAAACTGGTCGGGTTTCTCGGCACGATGTTGTTCACCGCGCGCTGGTTCGTGCAGTTCTACGCGACGAAAAAGTTGAAGCGCGTGACCGTGCCGATGATGTTCTGGTACCTGTCCGTCACCGGCAGCGTGTTGACGCTGGCCTATTTCATCTGGGGCAAGAACGATTCGGTCGGCATCATCCAGACCGCGTTCCCGATGTTTGTGTCGTTCTACAACGTCTACGCGCACCTGCGCCACCGCGACTTGAGCACGGGCGAGCACGACGAGGCGTGACGATGATCGTCAGTCGGGATCGTAGTCGAGATTGGGCGCAAGCCAGCGCTCGGCTTCGGCCAGCGTCCAGTCCTTGCGTTTGGCGTAGTCCTCGACTTGCTCGCGGCTGATGCGACCGAGCACGAAATACTGGCTGTCCGGGTGTGAGAAATACCAGCCGGAGACGGCCGCAGCCGGATACATCGCGAAACCTTCGGTCAATTCGATTCCGGCGTTCTTCGTTGCATCGAGCAACTTGAACAAGGTGGTTTTTTCGGTGTGATCGGGACAAGCCGGGTAGCCGGGGGCAGGGCGGATGCCCTGGTATTGCTCGGCGATCAAGGCGTCGTTGTCGAGATTTTCGTTCGGCGCGAAGCCCCAGAATTCGCGGCGCACGCGCTGATGCATGCGCTCGGCGAACGCTTCGGCGAGGCGGTCGGCCAGCGCTTTCAGGATGATCGAGGAATAGTCGTCCATCTCGACCCGGAAGCGTTCGAGATGCCGCTCGATGCCGATACCTGCGGTGACCGCAAAGCCGCCGATCCAATCGGGTTTGCCGAATTCCTTCGGCGCGATGAAATCGGCCAGGCACAGATTGGGACGCTCCACCGGTTTGTCGGCCTGCTGGCGCAGATGGTGCAGCGTGGCCAGCGGCGTGCTGCGGGTATCGTCGGTGTAGATTTCGACGTCGTCCATGACATTGACGGCCGGCCAGAAACCGATCACCGCGCGCGCCTTCAGCCACTTTTCGGCGATGATCTTGTCCAGCATTTTTTGCGCATCGGCAAACAGCTCGCTGGCCTGTGCGCCGACGATTTCGTCGGTCAGAATGGTGGGGTAGTGGCCGGCGAGTTCCCAGGCCTGGAAGAACGGCGTCCAGTCGATCGTGTCGCGCAACTCGGCGAGTGGGTAGTCGTCGAACACGGTAATGCCGGGCTTGCACGGCTGCGGCGGAGCGTAGTTCGCCCAGTCGCGAGTGAAGCGATTGCCACGCGCGTGCTCCAGCGTCACCAGCTTCTTGCCGGGGCCGCGATGCTTGTGGCGCTCGCGCACGTCGGCGTACTCGGCGCGTACCTTGGCGAGGAAGTCGTCGACCAGTTCCTTCGACACCAACGACTGCGCCACGCCCACCGCGCGCGAGGCGTCCTTGACCCACACGCAAGCCGTTTCGTAGTTCGGTTCGATCTTGATCGCGGTGTGCGCGCGCGAGGTCGTCGCGCCGCCGATCAGCAGCGGAATCTTGAAGTTTTGCCGCTTCATTTCCTTGGCGACGTGGGCCATTTCTTCCAGCGACGGCGTAATCAATCCGGAGACGCCGATCATGTCGGCTTTCTCGGCGATGGCGGTGTCGAGAATTTTCTGCGTCGGCACCATCACGCCGAGATCGACCACCTCGAAGTTGTTGCAGCCAAGCACCACACCGACGATGTTCTTTCCGATGTCGTGTACGTCGCCCTTGACCGTGGCCATGACGATCTTGCCGTTGGACTTGCTGGTGTTGCCGCTGCGTTTTTTTTCTTCTTCCATGAACGGCAGTAGATACGCGACGGCTTTTTTCATCACGCGCGCGGATTTCACCACCTGCGGCAGGAACATCTTGCCGGCGCCGAACAGATCGCCGACCACGTTCATGCCGTCCATCAGCGGGCCTTCGATCACGTCCAGGGTGCGCGCCACGGTTTTGCGGATTTCTTCGGTGTCTTCGACCACGAACTGGTCGATGCCGTGCACCAGCGCGTGTTCCAGGCGCTTGGCCACCGTGAGGTCGCGCCAGGCGAGCGCATTGCCGTTGTCCTGCGCGCGCGCGCCCTTTTTGTGCTTGTCGGCGATCTCCATCAGCCGCTCGGTGGCGTCCGCGCGGCGGTTCAGCACCACGTCCTCGACGCGCTCGCGCAATTCGGGTTCCAACTCGTCGTAGATGGCGAGCTGGCCCGCATTGACGATGCCCATGTCCATGCCGGCCTTGATCGCATGGTAGAGAAACACGCTGTGGATCGCCTCGCGCACCGCATCGTTGCCGCGGAACGAGAACGACACGTTGGAGACGCCGCCGGACAGGTGCGACAGGGGGAAACGGCGCTTCAATTCCTTCGCCGCCTCGATGAAGTTGACCGCATTGTCGGCGTGTTCCTCGATGCCGGTCGCGATCGGGAAGATGTTGGAATCGAAAATGATGTCTTCGGGCGGAAAGCCGACCTTTTCCGTGAGCAGCTTGTACGAGCGCTCGCAGATCTCCAGTCGCCGCGCCACCGAGTCGGCCTGGCCTTGTTCGTCGAACGCCATCACCACCGTCGCCGCGCCGTAGGCCAGAATTTTTCGCGCCTGCGCGAGAAACGGCTCTTCGCCTTCCTTGAGCGAGATCGAATTGACCACGCCCTTGCCTTGCAGGCACTTGAGTCCCGCTTCGATCACGCTCCATTTGGAGGAATCGACCATCACCGGAATCTTGGCGATGTCGGGCTCGGCGGCGATCAGGTTCAGAAACTTCACCATCGCCGCTTCAGCGTCGAGCAAGCCCTCATCCATGTTCACATCGAGAATCTGGGCGCCGTTTTCCACCTGCTGGCGCGCGACCTCGACCGCTTCTTCGTAGCGATCTTCCTTGATCAATTTTTTGAACTTGGCCGAGCCGGTGACGTTCGTGCGCTCGCCGACGTTGACGAACAACAGGTCGGGCGTGATGACGAACGGTTCGAGGCCGGACAGGCGGGTGTAGCGGGGAAGTGTGTTCATGGTCGAATTTCTTTTGTCGCCATTTCCGCGCCCGCGAAAACGGCGAAATGTGGGATTTCAGGCGCCCGGCGCTTGGGCATGCGGTACCGTACGCGGCGCGATGCCGCCTACCGCCTGCGCAATCGCGGCGATGTGGGCAGGCGTCGTGCCGCAACAGCCGCCGACGAAATTGACCAGGCCGCTGGTGGCGAATTCGCCGACGGTTCTGGCCATTTGCTCGGGGGTTTCGTCGTACTCGGCGAAGGCGTTGGGCAGCCCCGCATTCGGATGCGTCGACACATGGCATTCGGCGATGTTCGACAACGCTTCGACATATTGGCGCAATTCGGTCGCGCCGAGCGCGCAGTTGAGCCCGATCGACAGCGGCTGCGCGTGGCGCAGCGCGTAGTAAAACGCCTCGGCGGTTTGGCCGGACAGCGTGCGGCCGGACAAGTCGGTGATCGTGCCCGAAATCATGATCGGCACGCGAGCGCCGCGGCGTTCGAATTCACGACCGATCGCATAAAGCGCAGCTTTCGCATTGAGCGTGTCGAAAATCGTTTCGACCATGATCACGTCGGCGCCGCCGTCGAGCAGCCCGCGCGTGGCTTCGCGATACGCCGTGTCGAGTTCTTCGAAGGTCACATTGCGAAAGCCCGGGTTGTTGACGTCGGGTGAAATCGATGCCGTGCGACTGGTCGGGCCGAGCACGCCGATGACGAAGCGTGGCTTGTCGGGGGTTTTGGCTTCGGCGGCATCGCAGCATTCGCGTGCGATGCGTGCACCTTCGCGATTGAGTTCGTAAGCGAGATGTTCGAGGTGATAGTCGGCCTGGCTGAGCGTGGTCGAGTTGAACGTGTTTGTTTCGACCATATCCGCGCCGGCGTCGAGATAGGCGGTGTG
>JAFEFR010000415.1 GCA_018240485.1 Pseudomonadota bacterium | reverse complement strand
GCAAGATGATCATCAACGCGTTCAACTCGGGCGCGGATTCGTACATGACCGACTTCGAGGATTCGAACAGCCCGAACTGGTTCAACCAGATTCAGGGCCAGGTGAATCTGCACGACGCGATCCGCGGCACGATCAGTTTCACCAATGAAGCCGGCAAGACGTACAGGCTCAACGACCAGATCGCGACGCTGCAAATCCGCCCGCGCGGCTGGCATCTCGACGAGAAGCACGTGAGCGTCGACGGCCAGCGCGTGTCCGGCGGCATCTTCGATTTCGCTCTGGTGTTTTTCCACAACGCCAAAGAGCAGATCGCGCGCGGCTTCGGCCCGTTCTACTACCTGCCGAAACTGGAGAGCCACCTCGAAGCGCGCCTGTGGAATGACGTGTTTGTCATGGCGCAGAACGAACTCGGCATCGCGCAGGGCTCGATCAAGGCGACCGTGTTGCTGGAAACGATCCTAGCCACGTTTGAGATGGAAGAAATTCTCTACGAACTGCGCGAGCACTCGGCCGGCCTCAACGCCGGGCGCTGGGACTACATTTTCAGTGCGATCAAAAAGTTCAGGAACAAGCCCGGTTTCTGCCTCGCCAATCGCGCCGCGATCAACATGGAAGTACCGTTCATGCGCGCGTACGCGCTCGCTCTCGTGCAGGCCTGCCACAAGCGCGGCGCGCCGGCGATCGGCGGCATGGCCGCGTTGATCCCGATCAAGGGCGATGCGGCGGCGAACGAGAAGGCACTGGCTGGCGTACGCCACGACAAACGCCGTGATGCGCAAGACGGATTCGATGGCGGCTGGATCGCGCACCCCGGGTTGGTCGATATCGCGATGGAAGAATTCGTGACCGTACTCGGCGATGCGCCAAACCAGTGGGGCAAGCAGCGCGACGAGAAGATCGTCGCGGCAGCCTTCCTCAACTTCGTGCCCGAGGCGCCGATCACCGAAGCCGGACTGCGCAACAACATCAATGTCGGCATCCACTATCTCGGCAGCTGGCTCGCCGGCAACGGCTGCGTGCCTATCCACAACCTCATGGAAGATGCCGCGACCGCCGAGATTTCGCGCTCGCAGGTCTGGCAATGGGTGGTCAGCGACAAGGGCGTGCTCGACGACGGCCGCAAGGTCGACGCCGCGCTCGTGCGCGCGCTGATTCCCGAGGAACTGGCCAAGGTCAAGGCCACCGTCACCGCCGAGGGCGAAAACGCCGCGACCTACGATCAGGCCGCGACGATCTTCGTGGAGATGGCATTGTCGAAGAACTTCCCTGAGTTCCTGACTCTGCCCTTGTACGAGGCGATGGCGTGAAGTTTCGGCAAATATTGATCCGGCACGTTCGGTTGTCACGCCGAACATGCCGGATTTGCGGCTTGATATCAGCGGGCATAGAATGATGTCACCCATGTTGTTTCGTTGCCGAAAACCCATGTCTGCCATCACAATCCGCAACCTTCCCGAAGCTACACACCGTGCCCTGAAAATGCGTGCGGCGCGCCACGGCCACAGCACGGAAGCCGAGATTCGCGAAATCCTCAAGACCACGGTCGCGCCTCCCGAGCGCATCAAACTAGGCTCCCTGCTCGCCGCCATTGGCCGCAGGGCCGGCAGCGTCAAACTCGATATCAAGCGTGACAAATCAGCGACCAAGCCGATCCAGTTCGAATGATTCTGCTGGATACCAATGTCGTATCCGAGCCGCTGAAGCCCGCCCCGAATCCGGACGTGCTCGCCTGGCTCGATGCGCAACCGTTGGAAACGCTGTACCTTTCCACGATCGCGCTGGCCGAATTGCGTTTCGGCATCGCCGCGCTGCCCGAGGGCAAGCGCAAGGAGCGGCTAGCGCAAAGCTTGGCGCGGCAGATTCTGCCGTTGTTCGATGATCGCGTCCTGCCCTTCGATGCCGCCGCCACGATCGCCTATGCCGAGATTCGCGGCAAGGCGCTCGCTGCCGGGAAATCCCTCGGCATGGCGGATGCCTGCATCGCGGCGATCGCAGCCGTGCACGGTCTCATCGTCGCAACACGGGATACGCGCCCCTTTCTCGCCGCCGGATTGAAGGTCATCAATCCTTGGGACGCATCCGGAAAATAATGAACCGGCTGCCGTCAGTCGCGCACGAACCGCACTATCTGCCGCCACGCCCAGTCCCAAGCGATGCGTTCCTGTTCGAGGCGCACTTGCGCCACGGCACCGGCATAGACGCGGGTGCGCAATTTTTTGCACACATCGGCTTCATCGGCAGTGAGACGCGGCAAATCGCGGGCCAGTGCGGGCTTGTCCTCCTCGACCCACAGCTCGCGGAAGCGCAACAAGGTTGCCTCGTCCATCAACAGCGAACGCGCCTGCGGCAGATAGACGCGCAGGCGATCGAGGATCGCAAACCCGTTGGTATCGAGGTCGCCCCAATAGAGTACGCTCGCACCTTTCAACAACGGCAGCGCAGCGAACGCGTCGACCGCGTAGCCACGCGCCATGAACACGATGGCACCCGGCAAGTCGCCGAAGGCAAGACCTGTGGCGAGGTTTTCGACGATGAAGGCGCAACGCACGGGCAAACTCAGCGCGGCAAGTTGCTCCAACGGCGCTTCGATGTCGCCAACGCCGCCAAGACGTGCGCGCAACGTGGCGTCGAGCACGCGCAGACGGATGCGATCCGGCATCGGGCGCAGACCTGCAACGGCGTACAACCCGTCCGTCGAGTCCGCACCGCGCAAAGTGGCGAGCCATGCCGCCAGCACGCCGCGATACGGTTCGATCCACTTGCTGTGAACGCCGGCGATCGGTAGCTGGCGCAGATACAAGCCCGAGTCGGGATGCGCGTGCAGCCAGCGCAACACATCATTGAGACGCGCAAATTCCGCATCGGGCAGGTCGGCGAGCAGGTCGAATTGACGCGACACGGCACGCGACAACGCGGTACAAAAGGCATACTGCGCAACCAGCGCATCGTAGCGGGCGCGGGCGACGCGCCAACGCCTGCCCTCGCCAAGGGCGTCGGCGACGTCGGCCGGCGCTGAAAAGCGCCAGCGCACCGGGATCGTCTGCGCCCCCAACAGCGGCCAGTCGCGCGTCTGGCGCTCGACTTCTCCCGCGCCCGGCGATTCGCGCCATTGCCGCAACCAGGCATCGAACGCGGGCCAGTTCGCGACCGCCTGCGCCTGCGTCGGCGGATGGGTCGAACAGGTCAAGGGCCAGTTGCCCCCACCGTGCAGCCAGTCGCGCGCGTTGCGCGCCCACGCGGCACGCAGGCGCGCGCGCAAGGCCTCAGGCGTCGCCAGCATCGGGCGCTTGCTCCGGCAGGGCGAGCCGTTTGCCGGCCTCGTCGTATTCGATCAGCAGCACGCTCGACGCATTGCGATCGCGAATATCGACGAAGCAGGCGCCGCCGATGAAAGGCTCCAGCGTCATCACCGACTTGAGCGGCGTCGCCACCACCATCTGGAATCCGAAATTCTCGAACACGCCCATCGCGAGCGCAGTGAATTCGTTGTCGGCCTTGTCGAACGCCTCGTCGAGCACGACCGGCGCATAGCGCGGCAGGTAACCATCCTCGCCGCCGAGCTGGTAGCGCAACGCAGCGGCGAGACAGGTCGTCGCAAGCTTCTGGCGCTGACCGCCGGACTTGCCCGCGCCGCTGCGGTAAACCTCGATCTGGCGCCCGGTCTGCGCGTCGGATTCGATGCCGGCGAACTCCACGTGCAGGCGCACGTCGAGCACCTGCTCGCGCCAGCGGCGCTGCTCGGCGGTGTCTTTGGCCGCGAGCCGTTCGACCAGACCGCGCAGGATCGAGAATTTCGCTTCGGCCAGCGCGCGGTCCTCGGTCAGGTGTTGCGTCAGCACCTGCTTGAGTCGCTCGCGGAACTCGGCGACCTCGGGCAGGTTGCGATCCTCCGGTTTGATCTGCAGGCGCGTAGCGTGGCCGGCGTCGTGATTGAACGGCACGCGCTCCAGGCTCAGGTTGACTTCGTCGAGGCGCTGGCCGATCGACTTGCGCGCCTCGCGCATGTGCTTGTCGAGTACCAGCAGATCTTGCTTGCTCTGGTTCTGCAACAGCTCGAAGAAACGCGCCTCGTGCTTGGGCAGTCCGTCGAGTTCGAGCCGTTGCAGGCGCGCCAGGTACTCCTCGCGCGAGTGCATGTCCGGCGTGAAATCGCCGGCATCCTGCGGCCACTTGCGTTTGTAGGCGCGAAAGCATTCGACGATGGCGTCGACGAGGCGGTTGTCCTCGTTCGCGTGTTCCTTCAATGCATCCTGCAGACCGCGCTCGATGGTACGGAAGCGCTCGTCGAGATTGCCAAGCGACAGCGATGGCGCGGACGACACGCGTGCGCGCAAACCCTGTTCCTGCGCCGGCGTCAGGCCGACGTCGGCGACGGTGCGGGCGCTAGATTCGATGCGCGCCTGCACTTCCCTGCGCTCGCCTTGGAGTTTCAACTGGGTTGCGGCTTGCTGGTTGCGCTCGGCTTCTGCCTTTTTTTCCTGATCGCGCAAAGCCTCGATATCGGTCATGACCGACCGCAAGTCGGCGTCGCCTTCGCGCAATCGCAGCAGTTCCGCGGCGATTTCGCCGAGGCGTTGCAATGTCGGCGCGAGATCGATTTCCTCCCAAGCGAGGTTGGCCAGCGTGTTTGCGTGCAGCCGCTGGCCGGCTTCCTGCGTGCGCTGCGCACGCAAGTCGTCGACGGCCTTGGTGTTGTCGGCGATCGTTTGTGCCAGCGCACGAGCCTCCTCTTCGAACAAGGCGAGTTTGTCGCGATTGTCGAACCCGAGCACCCAGTGCTTGCGGTTGCCAACCTCGTGCCGATCGTCCTTCTCGTAGCGCTCGCCGGCATGCTTGACCTGGCCTTCACGCGTGAGCGCGCGCGGAAAATCCGCGGACCGGAACTGCACCAGATTGTCGACGCAGGCGTAGTCGAAACGTCGCGCCAACTCGCCATTCAACCACCCCCGGAAGGCGTGCGGTTGCAGGTTCAGCCGATGCGGCAGCGAACGCGAGTCCTGCACCCGCGCATGCATGCCCTCGGCACGCCCGACGCGGTAGTAGACGAGCTTGCCGCCGAGGTGGGTCTTGTTGACCCACGCTGCCACTTCGCCGTGGTGGCGTTCATCGACCAGCAGGGCCAGCGCAAAGCCGTGCAACAGGCGCTCGATCGCGCCGCGCCAATCGGCATGTTCGGATTTCACCTCGATCAGCTCGCCGACGAACGGAAAAGCGTTCGGCGGCAGCTTCAAGGCACCGCACAAGCGCGTGCGCAGGTCCTGCATGTGCGCCGGAATGTTCGAGGGATTCAACCGCAACACCTCGATCTCGCCGCGCACCTCACCGAAACGGCGTTGCCCCGCCTCGCCCGCGCGCTTCAGCTCATCCATGCGCGCCTCGATGTCGTCTGCCTGCGCCTCGGCGCAATCGAGCAACTGGCGCGCCTCGCCCGCCGCCTCCGCGAAGGCCTGCGCGGTGCCGGGCAAACCGCGGCCCAAGGCCTTGCAGGCCGCTTCGGCGCGCGCGCGATGCTTGAGCCGCGTGTCGCGTTCGCGTTCGACCGCGCCACGCTCCTGCTCGAGTCGATCGATCGCATCGCCACCGCGCTCGCGGCGCTGCTGTTCCAGGCCAAGCAGGCGCTTGCCGAGGTTGTCGATGAACTGCTCACGCTGCGCCAGCTCGCCCGCGACGGCCTGCGCCTCGATATCGATCTGATCACGCCGCGCGAGCAGCAGTTCCTGCCGACAACGCTCGCGGAACGTATCGATGCCGAGCATCACTTCGTTCAGTTCCGAAGTCTTGCGGCGCAGCGAAGTCAAGGCCTCGTCGGCCTCGCGCGCCGGTGCCAATGTCCGCACTTGCTCGCGTGCGGTCACCACCGCCTGGTGCGCCGCATCGAGGTCGGCAAAGTCGGCGACGAGGCTGTCGGCCGCCTTGAACGTCTCCGGTTCGTCGAGCATGAAGCCGCGCAGGAACTGGTTGAGGTCGCCGAGGTTTTTCGCCGACTGGGTCTTGTGCAGCAGCTTGAGCGCCATCTCGCTGCCAATGCCGAGCAGACGACGAAAGCGCTCGGCATAACCCGAGAACGCGTCGAAATGCGCGACGCCGTCGCCGAGCCGCGCCTTGAGCTTGCGCAGGTCGAGGTCGAAGCCATCGAGTTCGACTGCGACGTCGAAAGTGCGCTCGGCGACCATGTAATGCTTCTTCACCTCGTCCGCGGCGGAGCCTGCGCCCTTGATCCAGAACAGCCGCACCAGGCTCACCACGCGGCCCTGCGCATTGCGGTATTCGAGCGCCAGCGCCGACCAGGTGGTACCCCGGCGCAAGTACTGCGTGGCGATCTCGCCGGAGCCTTCATCCTGCTGGTCAGCCCAGGCGCCGCGCACGTAGGAGACGAGCGAGCGGTCGCGCCCGCTGCGTTCGGCTTCGCGCGCGGCGGCATTGAAATCGACCAGGTTCGGCGGCACCAGCAGCGCCGACATCGCATCGAGCAGGGTCGACTTGCCCGAGCCGGAACGACCGACGATGAGGAAACCTCTCTCGGCGATCGGCACTTCGTGCAGGCCGGCGAACGTGCCCCAGTTGCAGACTTGCAGGCGCCGCATGCGCAACTGCTCGTCGCGTGGATCGGGCAGGTCGGACAGCAGCAGGCTCTCCTGCGCAAGGCGCTGCGACTTGCGGCGACGATCGTGCTCGGCGTCCATGTTCATCCGGCTTGCTCCTCGTAGTCGCCCGCATCGGCATTGCGCAACTCGCGATAGACGCGCGTCAGCGCCTGCACGTCTTCGGCCGAGAACAGCAGCTTCAGTGCCGGCGTCACCGCATAACGGTCCTCGCTGCCGCGCAGGCCGTCGAGCACATGGTTTTTCTTCATTTTGACGATGGCAGCGCCGACACGTCGCGTGAAACCGGCACGGTCCGTGGAAAGATTGCGTTCGTAGATCGACAAGGCTTCGACCAGGTCGCCCTCCTCGACCACGGCACGATCGCCGCGCGCGTCGGCCTCGGCGAGTTGCTGGCGCAAGTGCAGCAACAGCACCGAGTCGAGAAAGGTCAGAGGTTCGGTGCGCAGCAGCCTTGGCGCGTCGAGTTCGCCGGTGTCGGCCTGGCGCGCGAAGGCGATGCCGGCATCGCGGTCGACGACGAGTTCGAGGAACAATTCGCACAGTCGCGTGCGCAGCGCCTCCTCGTTGGCGAGCAGCGCCGGCCACAGCTCGCCGTGGCGTTGCGCATCGATGCTCGGGCCGCTGAGCAGCTTGCAGAAGACACGGCGCGCATCGAGCCCGAGCTGACCGGTGTCGCCTTGAAACAGCGCGCGCGCATCCTCGACGGGCGTCTGCGGCGCCCGCGCTGCGAAATTCGTTTCGTCCTCAAGCGAAGACATCGCGCTTCTCCCTCATGAACCAGATCAGCGGAATATGCGCCCGCCGCGCTCGACCATCGTTGCCGAGCCAGGCCACGCTTTCGGTTTTGTCCGGCGCAACGATGCCGTGCCGCGCGCCCGTGGAGACGAGCCCGACGACGCTGCCCAAGCCCTGTCGCGCCGGGCGCAGGTCCAGCACCTGCGCGACCGACAACTGCGCGTAGTCGGCGAGCAACTCATGCAGATCGCGATGCAGGCCGCGGAAATCGATTTCCGATTGCGCGACGAGGGCGCTGATGCTGTCGAGCGAAATGCCTGCCACTGCCGCGCGCAATACCTGCCCGTCGGCTTGATCGACACGCGGATCGCGCAGCCGCCATTGCGACAGCGAACCCAGCTCGCCCGTGGTCAGTTGCAGCAGGTAAGGCATGCGTTGGCGGGCGCGCACGTCATCGCGCAACTGCAAGGCCTGCACCTGCGCCTCGCGCAGCAAGTGGTTGAGGCGGCGCTGTTCGAGATAACCGCGGCTCTGCACGAAGCCGCGCAGGCTGCGCGCGAAATGCTGCAGAACCTCATGCACCTCGCCGCCACGATCGAGCAGGACGCGCGTCAGGCCGCGCAGGAAGCCGCGCTCCTCGCGCGCGAGCACCTGCGCGAAGGTGCGCGACAGTACCGCGTCGAGTGCCGCATCGAGCTGTGCGCTGCGTTCGCTGTCGTTGAGCAGGGCCCAGAAGGCATTGAAGCTGCGCCCGGCCTCGCTTTCGGCGATCACGTCGACGCCCTCGAACAGGCGATCGAGCAACTCACCACGCCCACCCTCGTCACCGAGGATGCGCTCGCGGAAGTCGCGGTTGAGGCGGCCGAAGTCCTCGCGCACGCGGCGGAAGTCTTCGGCCAGGTCGTCGGCCAGGCGCACGATCTCGCGCGTGCGTTCGAGCGCGCGCTTGGCGTCGAGAGTGGCGAGCCTGCCTTCGGCCGCACGGGCGATCTCGGCATCGATGCGCTCGCGTTCGGCCAACAGCGCACTCATGCGCGCGGCGGGGTCGGTTTCCGTCTGCTCGGCCAGTTGCACGAGTTGCTGGATTACCAGCGACAGGCGGCTCTCGGTCGCCGCCGTGCGCGGCGCTTCCAGGCTGGCGAGGAAGCGGATCGCCTGCGCCGCCTGGCTCGACAGCTCGTATTCCTCCTCGCTGGCGCCATCGGGCAGATGCCTTTCGAGAAATCCCTGCGCCAACCAGTCGGCAACGTAGGCCTGCGCGGTGCGCGGCAACTCCTGCGGCAAGTCGGATGCGTTGACCCCATCCAGATGATGCTGCAACCGTTCGAACAGGATCGACGCCGGCAGGCGCCGCTCGCCGTCGAGCAGCAAGGTCTGCAGCAGCCCGGCAATTTCCGGCGCGTGCCGCGCGGCGAGCAATCGCCACAACGGCAGCTCGGCGAGCCGGTGATAGGCGGCAATGCGCGCCTGCACTTTCATCGTTGCTGGCTCAAGCTGAAATCATCGGGCATCGTTGTTCGTCATCCGTGAGGATCGCGCCGATCCTGCCGCGAATGATACCCGCGACACGTCGCAAATACTGCGACGCGGCAAGGCAT
>JAFEFR010000414.1 GCA_018240485.1 Pseudomonadota bacterium | reverse complement strand
TGGATTCGATGCGTGCTCCCATTTGCGCGAGTGGATCGATCACGCGGCGCATCGGGCGCTTCGACAGCGATTCATCGCCGATCAAAATGGAATCGAATCGCTGCCCTGCCAGCAACCCAGCCAACAGACGCATGCCGGTACCGGCATTGCCGCAATCGATTGGCGCGACGGGCGCTTTCAATCCATCGATGCCGACGCCATGCACGATGCGCTCGCTCGCGCTCGGCGTGTCGATGCGCACGCCCATCTGCGCGAACGCGCGTGCGGTGGCGCGCGTATCCTCGCCTTCGAGAAAACCGCCGATTTTCGAAACGCCATCGGCCATCGATGCGAACATGATCGCGCGATGCGAAATCGATTTGTCGCCGGGCACGCGCACATCCCCGCGCAACGACCGACCTCGCGCGCTGATCCAAACCAGCCCCTGCCCTTGCGACGCCATCAAAGCACAGCCACCGGGTACGACCCCAGCACCTTGATTTGCGCGGCGTGTTGCTTCAATTCGGCCAAGGCCGATTTCATCGGCGCATCGTCGATATGCCCGGCCAGATCGATGAAGAATGCATATTCCCAGTTCGCGTGATGCGAAGGACGCGATTCGATGCGGCTCATCGACACGCCATGCCGCGCGAACGGGCTGAGCACGTTGAACAGCGCGCCGGGCTGGTCTTTGATCGACACCAGCACCGACGTACGGTCGTGCCCGCTCGTCGGGAAAATCTGGCGCCCGAGAACGAGGAAACGCGTGGTGTTGTCGTCGCGATCCTGGATGGGGCTGACCACGACCTTTTTCAGCCCGTAGACATGCCCCGCCGCCTCGCCCGCGATCGCAGCGGCATCGTCGGCGTTGCGCGCGCGTCGCGCCGCCTCGGCGTTGCTCGATACGGGAATTTTCTCCGCCTTGGGCAGGTTCGCGCGCAACCAGGCCTTGGTTTGCGCAAACGATTGCGGATGCGAATAAATGCGTTCGATGTCCTCGATATGCCCCGATCGCGAAAGCAGAAATTGGCGTACGCGCAATTCCACTTCACCGCAGATTTTCAGATTCGAGGTCAGGAACATGTCGAGCGTGACCTGGATCGTGCCCTGCCCCGAGTTTTCGACCGGCACGACGCCGAAGTCGGCATGCCCGGCTTCGACTTCCTGAAACACTTCTTCGATGCTGGCAAGCGGCAAGCCATGCGCCGAGCCGCCGAAATGCTTGCGCATCGCCTGCTCGCTGAACGTGCCTTCCGGGCCGAGATAGCCGATCTTGAGCGGCTCTTGTTGCGCGAGACAAGCCGACATGATTTCGCGAAATACGTGCACCAGCACTTCGTCGGCGAGCGGCCCGTGGTTGCGATCGATCACCATGCGCAGTACTTGCGCCTCGCGTTCGGGCCGATAGTAGTCGACCGCTGCCTTGAGCGGGCCCTTGGCTTTGCCAACTTGCTGCGCCCAGCCGGCACGCTCGGCGATCAATTCCTGGATGTGCCGATCCAGATCGTCGATGCGCGCGCGCGCTTGCGCGAGATCGAACGCAGGTATTTTTGCAGCGGAAGATTTGTTTTTTGCTGCCTTTCTCGGGGACATGAGCCTGTGGCCGTAAAATGATCGTGGATGTGGGCGCGTTCGGATGCCTCTGTGGGCCTTGGCAGACGCAATCAGCCGTGACGGCGTCCGAAGTCGCGCATGAAATCGATGAGCGACTGTACCGCTTCGAGGGACACGGCATTGTAGAGTGACGCACGCATGCCGCCGACGGCTTTGTGCCCTTTCAACGCCAACAAGCCCGCCGCCTCGGCTTCGGCGAGAAAGGCGGCATCCAACGCAACGTTGGCGAGACGAAATGGCACGTTCATCCAGGAGCGCGCCGCTTTTTCGACGTCATTGCGATAAAACCCGCCGGAGCCATCGATACACGCGTACAGCAGCTCGGCCTTGGTGCGATTGCGCTCGCCGACCGCAACGAGCCCGCCTTCGCGCAGCAGCCATTTGAATACGAGACTGGCCAGATACCAGCCGAACGTGTTGGGGGTGTTCAACATCGAGCCCTGTGCGGCATGCTCGGCGTAGTTGAAAATTTTCGGGATGTCCTTGGGGCAGCGCGCCAGCAGATCCTCGCGCACGAGCATGACGACCAACCCCGCCGCGCCGATGTTTTTCTGTGCGCCCGCATAGATGACACCGAATTTCGACACGTCGAGCGGGCGCGAGAGGATGTCGGACGACATGTCCGCCACCAGAGGCAGATCGCCCGCTTCCGGCACATCGTGGAATTGCACGCCGTGGATGGTTTCATTCGGCGTGTAGTGCAGATAAGCCGCCTCGGGACTGAGCTTCCACGTTGCCCGCGGCGGAATGCCCGTGTATCCCGCGTTGCCCATGTCGGCGACGATATGCACGGGCGCCATAGGGCGTGCTTCACGGACCGCTTTTTCGCCCCAGTGGCCGGTTACCACGTAATCTGCCACCTGATCGCGGCGCGCGAAATTCATGGGAATCTGCGCAAAATGCTGAGTCGCCCCGCCCTGCAAGAACAGCACCTTGTAGTTGGCGGGAATGCCAAGCAACGAGCGCAAGTCGCGCTCGGATTCGGCCGCCAACTCGGCGAACAGCTTGCCACGATGGCTGATTTCCATCACCGAAGCGCGCGCTTGCCCCCAGTCGAGGAGTTCGTCCCGAGCTTGCCGTAGCACGGCTTCCGGCAAAGCCGCAGGGCCAGCGGCGAAATTATGTCCACGACTCATGGGTGCTCCCGATTGGAGCTTGGCATTATGCCGCAGTGCGGCAATTTGGCAATCCGCAAGCAACGGATGTCAGGCGCGATGCACGCAGTGCCCCGGGATACCCGAGTGGGAAAATGTGCGCGATCCACATTTATGGCCGACAAGGAATCTGGCGGAGAGAGAGGGATTCGAACCCTCGATAGAGCTTTTGACCCTATACTCCCTTAGCAGGGGAGCCCCTTCGGCCTCTCGGGCATCTCTCCGGGGATTCACTCGAACGCACTGCGGGGCGAAGCCCTCTTGTGCAACCCGTCGGCGACGGGGTGCATAAGATAGCCACTTCGTTGTCGCGGGTAAAGCAAAATCAGGATGCCGCAGGCGCTGAACCGTCGCCCTGCTCCGGGTGTTCGCGTTTGATTCGCTGAAAAATCTCTTCGCGATGCACCGCCACATCTTTCGGGGCATTGATGCCGATGCGCACCTGGTTTCCCTTGACGCCAAGAACGGTCACGCTGACCGAGTCCCCGATCATCAATGTTTCGCCAACGCGGCGCGTCAAAATAAGCATGTATCTTCTCCTTCAGCCAATTCGTCGTTCCAAACGACTGAACGCACTCGTCAACCATGACGGCACGCACACGGCAACGGCTAAAACTCGCGGGCCACGAGCCCGCTCCCCTGAATAGACAGGCGACATGTGCGAAATCTTGCGAAAGCAGACCGCGCACGCCAGTCGAATCGATGCGTCGATACTAGCCGAGCACTCCCCGGCTTGCAATAAATGTCACGCAATCGACTGACGACACGTGACCGATATCACGAAACCCGGGATGCGACCCACTGCGACAGGGTCTGCAAGGCGTGGCCCAAGCTCGACGAGTCCTCTCCCCCTCCTTGTGCCATATCGGCGCGCCCACCTCCCTTGCCACCGATCTGTGCGGCAACATGGGCAACCACATCGCCTGCCTTGATCTTGTCGAGCGCTTTGCCGCTGACGCCGGCGACGAGCGATACCTTGCCCTCGCTCGCTCCCGCGAGCAGCACGACGCCATCGACAAGCTGCTGTTTGAGCCGATCGACGCTGTCGCGCAGCGATTTCGGATCGATGTTTTCCAGTCGCGCGGCGACGAATCGGATACCGTGGAAATCTTTCGCGCTTGCCGCCAAGTCGCCCGCCGCCGCGCTTGCCGCTTTGGCCTTCAAGGCTTCCAGTTCACGTTCGAGTTTCTTCTGTTTGTCGAACAATGCGTGCAGTTTATCGACAATATTGTCGCTGCTGGTCGAAAGCAGACCGGCGACCTCGCTCAGTTGCGCCTCTCCCTTTTCGATGAACTGGAGCGCATTGGCGCCAGTGACCGCTTCGATGCGACGAATGCCGGAGGCGACGCCGCCCTCGCTCGTGATCTTGAACAGACCGATGTCGCCGGTGCGGCCGACGTGCGTGCCGCCGCAAAGCTCGGTCGAGAAATCGCCCATCTTGAGCACGCGCACGTCGTCGCCATATTTCTCGCCGAACAACGCCATCGCGCCAAACGCGATGGCGTCGCCGTACTTCATGTGGCGCACATCGGCGGCGACGTTACGGCGCACTTCGTCGTTGACCAGGGTCTCGACGCGCTGCAGGTCGGGGCGCGCTACGGGTGCATTGTGCGAGAAATCGAAACGCAGGCGGTCGGGTGCGACCAGCGAGCCCTTTTGCTCGACGTGCTCGCCGAGCACGCGGCGCAGGGCGGAATGCAGCAAGTGCGTGGCCGAGTGATTGAGTACGATCGCCGCACGACGCTTCGCATCGATCTTCGCGTGTACACGGTCGCCGACGGCAAGCTTGCCGCTATGCACATGTCCGACGTGAGCGTGATAATGGCCAGCCAACTTGCGCGTGTCGGTCACATCGAATGCCATGTTCGCAGCTTCGATGATGCCGGTGTCGCCCACCTGTCCACCCGATTCGGCGTAGAACGACGTGCGATCGAGCAGGATGACGGCCTCATCGCCGGTGCCGATGGCGTGGGCCGGCTGGCCATCCTTCAGAATGGCGACGACATGCGCGTCGCTGGTTTCTTCGAGGTCATAGCCGAGGAATTGTGTGGGCGCGAGCTTCGCCACCAACTCGGCGGGCAAGGTCAAGCCACTGCCGAATTTGCCGGCCGCGCGCGCGCGTTCGCGCTGTTTGTCCATCTCGGTCTCGAAACCGAGCATGTCCACGGTCCAGCCACGTTCGCGCGCGAAATCCGCGGTCAGGTCGACCGGAAACCCGTAGGTGTCGTACAAGGTGAATGCAATTTTGCCAGGGATTGTTTTGGCCGACGATGGCGTGCCGACATACTGCGTGTCGTCCTTCAGCGCCGACTCGAGCAGCCGCATGCCGTTCT
The DNA here is from genome assembly GCA_018240485.1 of Pseudomonadota bacterium. GTDB lineage: Bacteria > Pseudomonadota > Gammaproteobacteria > Xanthomonadales > Rhodanobacteraceae > Rudaea. The sequence goes on along the minus strand of JAFEFR010000414.1, from coordinate 3,683 downwards.
CGAGCGTTTCGTTGAAACGCTCTTCCTCGGCTTTGAGTGCCTTGGCGACGGCGTCCTTCTTCGTCGCGAGTTCGGGATATGCCTCGCCCATTTCCGCAACCAGCGTGTCGACCATCTTGTAGAAAAACGGTTCGCGCACGCCGAGCATGTAGCCATGGCGCAGCGCGCGGCGGATGATGCGCCGTTGCACGTAGCCGCGTCCCTCGTTCGAGGGCAGCACACCGTCGACGATGAGGAAGCTTGTCGCGCGAATATGATCGGCGATCACGCGCAACGACTTGTTTTCGAGATCCTTGGTGTTGGTCAGTTCGGCGGCTTTCTTGATCAGCGCCTGGAACAGGTCGATCTCGTAATTCGAGTGCACATGCTGGAGCACGGCGGCGAGGCGTTCCAGCCCCATGCCGGTGTCCACGCACGGCGCGGGCAACTTCGTCAGCGTGCCATCGGCGGCGCGGTCGAACTGCATGAAGACCAGGTTCCAGATCTCGATGAAGCGGTCGCCATCCTCGTCGGGCGATCCCGGTGGGCCGCCGGGAATGTCGGCGCCGTGGTCGTAGAAAATCTCCGTGCACGGTCCGCACGGCCCGGTGTCGGCCATCTGCCAGAAATTGTCGGAGGCATACGGCGCGCCCTTGTTGTCGCCGATGCGGACGATGCGCTCGGCCGGAATGCCGATCATCTTGTGCCACAGCTCGTAGGCTTCGTCGTCCGTGTGATAGACGGTGACGAGCAGGCGCTCCTTCGGCAGATTGTACACCTCGGTCAGCAATTCCCAGGCCCAGGCGATCGCTTCCTTCTTGAAGTAGTCGCCGAACGACCAGTTGCCGAGCATCTCGAAAAACGTGTGGTGGCGCGCGGTGTAGCCGACCGAGTCGAGGTCGTTGTGCTTGCCGCCCGCGCGCAGGCAGCGCTGCACGTCGGCCGCGCGCACGTAGGGCAGTTTCTCGCTGCCGAGGAAGACGTTCTTGAACTGGACCATGCCCGAGTTCGTGAACAGCAGAGTCGGATCGTTGCCCGGCACGAGCGGCGCCGAGGGCACGATGGTGTGGCCCTTGGACTGGAAGAAGTCGAGGAAGATCTGGCGGATTTCGGCGCTGGTTTTCATCGGGATGGTTCGGGTGGTTTCTTTGCGCAGGAGCACAGAACGGCCACCGGATACATCATTCCGACTCGTCTGCCGTATCTTCGAACCCCTCAGCGCGGGTGACCATTGTAACAGTTGCGATGTCGTAGCCACGACGAAGGAGGAAAGCCGCGCGTTTGTTGCGCTCGACCGGATTCGCTGGTTTGCGGCTACCGTAGCGACGGCGCAATTGACGCTGAGCCAGCGCAGGCCAATCCGGCTCGGCAGCGGCGATCACGGCGCGCGCGTTGTCTTCGGCAATGCCGTGTTGGCGCAACTCGGCGAGAATCCAGCGCGCGCCATAGCCGCCTTCCAGGCGCGAGCGCACGAGCATTTCGCCGAAGCGGTCGTCGCTCTGGAAATCCTTGGCACGCAATTCGACCAGCGCGGCATCGCTCGATTCTTTGTCGAGGCCGCGTTGCTCGAGTTTGGTTTTCAACTCGCGCGCCGAATGTTCGCGACGCGCAAGCAAAGCGATCGCTTTATCGTACGCCGTGGTCTGGCTGGATTGCTGCGCGCGACGCTTCATGCTTCGAGCACTACCGCACGGGCGCAGCGGTGGCGACTACTCCGAGACTGCGCGCGACTGGATGCCGCTGTAGATCAGGTACGGATCGGCGCTGCCATTGATCACGGCCTCATCGACGACGACCTTGCTGACATGCTCCAGCGAAGGCAGTTCGTACATCGTTTCAAGCAAAACCGATTCGATGATCGTGCGCAGGCCGCGCGCGCCCGTTTTGCGCTTGAGCGCCTTGCGGGCGACGGCGGTGAGCGCATCGGGGCGGAACTCCAACTCGGCGCCTTCGATCTCGAACATGCGCTTGAATTGCTTGACGATCGCGTTTTTTGGTTCGGTCAGAATTTTGACCAGTGCGGCCTCATCGAGCTCTTCCAACGTGGCGACAACCGGCAGGCGACCGACGAATTCCGGAATCAAGCCGAATCGAACCAAATCCTCCGGCTCGACATCGGCCAGTACCTTGCCGACATTGGTGTGCTTGCTCTTGCTGCGGATTTCCGCTCCAAAACCGATGCCGGTGGACTCCGAGCGCTGCTGGATCACTTTTTCAAGGCCCGCGAATGCGCCACCACAAATGAACAGGATGTTCTTGGTATCGACTTGCAGGAATTCCTGCTGCGGATGCTTGCGCCCGCCCTGAGGCGGAACCGAGGCAAGCGTGCCTTCGATGAGCTTGAGCAAGGCCTGTTGCACACCTTCGCCCGACACATCGCGCGTGATCGACGGGTTTTCGCTCTTGCGCGAAATCTTGTCGATTTCATCGATGTAAACGATGCCGGTTTGCGCTTTTTCGACGTCGTAATCGCACTTCTGCAGCAGCTTCTGGATGATGTTTTCGACGTCTTCGCCAACATACCCGGCTTCGGTCAACGTCGTCGCATCGGCGATCGTGAACGGCACGTTGAGCAGTCGCGCCAAGGTTTCGGCGAGCAGCGTCTTGCCCGAACCGGTCGGGCCGATCAGAAGAATGTTCGACTTGGCCAGCTCGACTTCGTCGTTGGCCTTGCGCGATTCCATGCGCTTGTAGTGGTTGTAGACCGCGACCGCGAGCGTCTTTTTCGCGCGCGTTTGGCCGATGACGTATTGTTCGAGAACGTCGAGAATTTCCTTCGGCTTGGGCAAATGGCTGCGTGCGCCAGTGGCTTTTTCCTCGAGTTCCTCGCGGATGATGTCGTTGCACAGTTCGACGCATTCATCGCAGATGAACACGCTCGGGCCCGCAATGAGCTTGCGCACCTCGTGCTGACTCTTGCCGCAGAACGAGCAATACAGAATCTTGTTGCTGTCGCCAGAGCGGCTCTGTCGATCGTCACTCATGCCGGGCTCCGGTTCCTTTACGCAGAAAAGACAATTCAAAGAATAGCATAGGCGAACCGGATTGCGCGGCAACCCGATTCGCCACAAATGCAGTCGGGATTGGCCGACTCAAGCGGTTTTGATCGACTCGCCCGGGCGCGACTCCAGCACTTGATCGATCAGGCCGTAAGTTTTCGCATCCTCCGCGCTCATGAAGCGATCGCGCTCCATATCGCGCTCGATCTGCTCGAGCGACTGACCGGTGTGCTTGACGTAGATGTTGTTCAGGCGATTGCGCAGGTAGAGGATTTCACGCGCCTGGATCTCGATGTCGGTCGCCTGACCCTGTGCGCCGCCCGAAGGCTGGTGGATCATGATGCGCGAGTTCGGCAGCGCCAGACGCTTGCCCTTCGCACCCGCCGTCAGCAGCAGCGATGCCGCGCTGCACGCCTGGCCGACGCACATCGTGCTCACGTCGCAGCGGATGTACTGCATTGTGTCGTAGATCGCCATGCCCGCCGTGACCACGCCACCGGGGCTGTTGATGTACAGGTTGATGTCCTTCTCGGGGTTCTCCGATTCGAGGAACAGCAACTGCGCGACGATGACGTTGGCCATGTAGTCGTCGATCGGGCCGACACAGAACACGACGCGCTCTTTGAGCAAGCGCGAATAAATGTCGAAGGCCCGCTCCCCGCGAGGGGTCTGTTCGACCACCATCGGTACGAGGTTGAGGCTGCG
>JAFEFR010000413.1 GCA_018240485.1 Pseudomonadota bacterium | reverse complement strand
CCGATCGCGCCTCTCGCCACTGCCGGGCTCGAACCGGGACAGACCGCCATCGCCGCCACACCAGATGCGATCCTGGCGATCGACATACACGGCCTGCACGTCGTTGCCGACGAGCGAATCCGCGTCGTCCGCCGCATGTCGCCAGACGCGGAATTCGGTGCCGTCGAACCGCGCCAATCCATCGCGCGTGCCCAGCCAGATGAAGCCCTTGCGATCCTCGACGATCTTGTAGACGTGATTGGACGGCAAGCCGTCGGCGACGCCGAACGTGCGGAAATTGGGCGTCATAACCATGGCTGCGGCCTTCGGCGCAGCGGAATCGTTTGCGCCCTGCGCCATCGCCATCGCCGGCGCGATGGCGAGCGCCACGACGAGTACCCCCTTGGCAATCATCGATCCTTCCTCCGATGCCCTTGGCAGATCATGCCAGAAACCGGCGCGCCTCCAGTAGAATCGCGTATCCCCGTCCGCATTCGCCATGCCGCGCCTCGATCGCCCGCTGCGCTTGATTCTTCTCGCCGCCGTCGCCTTGGCGCTGGCGGCGGTGCTGTGGACGACCATCGCCGCACTGCGCAGCGGCCTTGCCTTGTGGCAGGAACTGCGCGACCTGCCGATCTGGACGCGCTACGCGGCAGCGATCGTCCTTGTCCTCGTCGTACTCGGCTTTGCCGGCGTCGCGCATCGCCTGTTGCGCTCGCGGCCGCGCACACGGGCCACGCCAAAGGTGCCACAACGGGCCGACGTACAAACCCACCTCGACACGCTCGCTCAACGTCAGGCCGACATCGGCGAACTGCAAGCCGAACTCGCCGAACTCGATCGCCGCGCGCGCAGCGAAGCCCCCTACGTCGCCGTATTCGGCGAAATCAGCGCGGGCAAGTCGAGTCTGATCCGCGCCCTGGCGCACGCCGCTATCGATACCGACGTGCTCGGCGGCACCACGCGTGCGGTAGCCCACTACGCCGCCGATCTCGACGGCGCTGCGCTGATCCTCGCCGACGTGCCCGGTACGCACGAAGTGGCCGGTGCGGCACGCGAATCGATTGCGCGCGACGAAGCCCTGCGGGCGCACATCGTGCTCTACGTCTGTGCCGGCGATTTGACCCGCGAACAGGATGCCGAGCTGCGCTGGCTGCGCGATTTCGGCAAGCCGCTCGTGCTCGTGCTCAACAAAATCGATCTGCTGCGCGAGGAGGAAGTACGTACGCTGTTGGCCGAAATGCAGCGCAAATATCGCGACATCACTGCCGCGCAAGTTCGCATCACGGCCGGCGGTTCGGACGTCATCGAACGCCTTCTTGCGGACGGTCGGCGCGAGCGCATCGCGCGCGAACGCACGCCGGACGTCGCCGAACTCGCCACCGTCCTCGCACGCTTCGCGTACGCCGGAGCGGGCACCTTCGAGCCGGCGCGCGAAGCGGCCGTACTCACGCGCGTCGACGCGCGCGCGAACGAACTCGAAGCGGGAATGCGCGAGCGCGAAGCCGACGCGATCATCGCCAAGTACACGCGCCGCGCCGTCATCGGCGCACTTGCTGCGGTCATGCCCGGCAGCGACCTCGTCATCCAGGCCGTACTCGCAACCGGGTTGATCCGCGAGCTGTCGAAACTCTTCGCGGTGCCGGTGCGCGACATCGATATCGATGCCTTCGTCTCGCAGGCCGCCCTGACCGTGCGCACCAGCGCCTCGCTCGTGCTCGCGATCGCGGGCAATGCGGCCAAAGCGTTTCCCGGCCTCGGCACGCTCGGCGGCGGCGCGTTGCACGCCATCGCCTACGGCCTGATTTTCGACAGCCTCGGCCATGCCGTTGCGCGCACGCTCGACGAGCGCAGGGCCTTCGACCAAACCGTTGTACAGCAGGAATTGATTCGCCGGCTCGCCGACCACGGTGCCGAACGCTTGAAGCGGATCGCGCAGTACGCGTTGCGCGGCGAGAAAGAAAATTCGTAGTGGCAGGGTCTGCTTCTGCGCGGCGAAGCGCGCGCCGCCATCCGACGCCGGCGCTTGTCGCCATCGCGCCGCTATCGCATAGTCCGACCATGCCGATCATCCGTTTCCCTGTTCTCGTTCTCGCCCTGTGTGCCGGATTGCGTGCGCACGCGGCGGCGCACGACTACCGGCTCGACACGACGCATACGCAGATCATGGCCAGCGCCAGCCATCTCGGCTTCTCGCATCCGGGCGGACGGCTGCGCGTGAAAAGCGGGTGGTTTCGTTTCGATCCGGACGATTGGAGTACGGCACGGGTCGAAGCAACGATCGATGCTGGGTCGATCGATTTCGGCGATGCGGTATGGAACGACAAGCTGCGCTCGCGCGAATTCCTCGACGTGGCGCACTACCCGACCGTGCGCTTCGTCTCCGAGCGCGTCGAAAAAACCGGCGACAAAACCGGCGTTGCGCACGGCAAGCTGACCCTGCTCGGCATCACCCGCCCGCTCGACCTTGTAATCACACTCAACCGCGTCGCCGTGCATGCCTACTCGTTGCAGTGGACCGCGGGATTTCACGCCAGCGCGCAACTGGATCGCTCGGACTTCCGCATGACGCGATACCTGCCCGACGTCGGCGACGCAGTCGCCATCCGTATCGAAGCCGAGGGCATTCGCGATGCCGGCGCGCAGAAATCGGCCGCCATCGCGAATCCGGCTTCCGCCGACGACATGCGAAAACCCTGACATGCCGTTGAAAAGCGATTTGCAGCATTGGGGCAGTGTGGCGAAAACGTTGCACTGGCTCGTCGTGCTGCTGATTCTTGTACAAGGCGCACTCGGTCTGGTGATGGTCGGGCTGCCGAAAAAGCCGTTCATCCTTGCGTTCTATTCGTTGCACAAATCGATCGGCATGACGGTGCTGATCCTCGCCGCGCTGCGCCTGGGTTGGCGCGCGTTCGATCCGCGGCCACAGGAGCCGGCATCGACGCCGCACTGGCAGGCACTCGGCGCGCGCGCGGGCCATGCGCTACTCTATCTGTTGCTGTTTGCCGTGCCGCTGTCTGGATGGTGGTTCGATTCGCTCGCCGCGCTGCGCCCGCTCTATTTTTTCGGCCTGTTCGAAATTCCGCCTCTCGCCACGCCAAACCCGGGAATGAAGGCGTTTGCGCGCGGCGCGCACGAATGGCTGTTCTGGCTGCTCGTCGCGGTCGCGCTCGGTCACGCGGCGATGGCTTTCGTTCACCAGTTCATCTGCAAGGACAGCACACTGTCGCGCATGCTGCCGGGGCGACGTACCCTTGCAACTTCCGCGGCCACCCGCATGTCCGAGTCGACTTCCGCCACGCTGGAGAAGCTTCATGTCGAACGCACGATTCCTGCTGCCTCTCCTGTTGCTGGTTCTGCCCGCCGCAAGCCAGGCGCGTGACTGGTCGTTCGATTCCTCGCGCTCGACGCTCGGTTTCACCGGCACCTATTCCGGCGCAACGTTCGAGGGGAAATTCGGAAAATTCGACGCGACGATTCGCTATGACGAGGGCGACATATCGACGGCGAAGTTCGAGGCGATCATCAACCTCGCCAGCGTCGATACCGCCAGCAGCGAGCGCAACGATTCGCTCAAGGGCGAGGACTTCTTCGACACCAGAAAATTCCCACAGGCGCACTTCGTCACCGCCGCGTTCGCGAAAACTGCCGACGGCAGCGTCGAGGCCAAGGGCACGCTGACGATTCGCGACAAAACCCAACCGGTCACGCTCAAGGTAAAATTCGCAGCGACCGGCGACAAGGCCACGCTCGACGTCGACACCGTGCTCAGACGCACCGATTTCGGCCTCGGCCTTGGCAAGGACTGGAGCGACATCGGCGCGGACGTGCCGGTGCATGGGCATTTGGCATTGACCGGCAAGTAATGCCGCGGACGCAAGGCAAGGCATCGATGAACGCCAGCCGACTTTGGAACACACTGCGCGCGCGCCTCGGTCATGCCTTTGCGCATCCGGCACGCACGACGTCCGACACGCACGTTGCGCAGGCGAGCGAAGCGCTGCGCGCGCTGCTCGACGACCCCAGCATTCCGCCCGGCGTACGCGGCGAACTGAGCGAGGATTTCGCCCAGATCGAATCGCTCCTCGACAAGCTTGATGCCGGCGATCTGCACATCGCCGTGTTCGGCCGGGTCAGCGTCGGCAAATCGGCACTCGGCAACGCGCTGCTCGGGCGCGAGGCGTTCGCGACCGGCGTTCTGCACGGGACGACGAAATCGCGCAATGCAGAGCGCTGGCACGAAGTGGCGGGCCAGGGCCTGCACCTGATCGACACGCCCGGCATCAACGAACTCTCGGGCGAGGAGCGCGAGCGCCTCGCCTTCGATGTGGCCGCAATCAGCGATCTCGTCGTCTTCGTCGTCGACGGCGACATGACCCAGAGCGAACTCGACGCGCTGCGCACGCTCGGAAAGACCCAACGCCCGATGCTGCTCGCGCTGAACAAGGCCGACCGCTACACCGCCGACGAGCGCGAGCGCCTGCTCGCGCGCCTGCGCGAACACGCCGCCGGACTCGTGCGCGCCGAGGACGTGATCGCCTGCGCCGCGCTGCCTGCCGAACGCATCGTCGTGCAAGTGCATGCCGATGGGCGCGAACGCGAAACGCGGGTCGCGCAGACAGCCGACGTCGCCGCGCTCGATGCGCGCATCCGCGATATCGCCGAACGCGAAGGCAAGACCCTGGCCGCGCTCAACGCGGGCCTGTTCGCCGGCGATCTGTCCGACCGCGTCGCCGTGCGCGTGGCCGCGGCGCGGCGCGACCTCGCCCAACGCGTGATCCGCAACTACTGTCTGGCCAAGGGCATCGCGGTCGCGCTCAACCCGGTGCCGGTCGCCGACCTGCTCGCCGCGGCCTCGCTCGACGTCGCGCTCGTGCTGCATTTGGGAAAAGTATACGGAATGCCGCTGACGCGCAGCGAGGCCGGCACCCTGATCGCGACGATCACCGGCGCCCTCGCCGCGCTGATGGGCGCGATCTGGGGTGTGCATCTGGTTTCGAGCGCGCTGAAAGGCGTCAGCGCCGGACTGACCACGCTGGTCACCGCGGGCGCGCAGGGCGCACTGGCCTGGTACGCGACCGAGGTGGTCGGCCGCGCGGCGGAGAAATACCTCGTGCAGGGCAAATCCTGGGGCGAAGGCGGCGCCAAGCGCGCGGTCGCCGACATCGTCGCCGGCCTCGACCGCGACTCGATTCTGCGCGAAGCGCGTGCCGCGATTCTTGCTCGCCTGCGCGGCCCTCAGGGCGATGCGTGATGGCATACTTGCGCCTCACGAATTCACGCGAGCCGGGGAGACGACGCATGCACAAAACGGGATGGGGATGGACGCTGGCACTGTTGGCGGGATGCAGCAGCTCATCGCAGGCGCCACTCGCCACCGCTCCGCCCAGCACGATCGTGCTGACGAATGCGGATTTCGAAGCGCCCGCTGGCGCCAACAGCGAAATTCCGGGCTGGCAGTCCAGCCAGCACGCCGGGCCTTTGTCGTACAAATTCGAGATCGATCACACCACGCACGCCGCCGGCGCTGCCAGCTTGCGCATCGAGCGCACCCGCGAGCAGGTGTACGGCATGATTGCGCAGGAGGTGCCGATCGCCGCCTACGCCGGGCGCACGATCGAGCTGTCGGCGCAGATGAAAACCGCCGATGTCGGCCCTGCCGGCTGGGAGTTGATGCTCACCTTCAGCGGCGGCGTGGCCAATGCGCGCCGACAAGCCAAACCGTTGAGCGGGACTCAGGATTTCCAGAAAATCGCCATTCGTACTCAGGTTCCGGCGGGCGCGCAAAACCTCGAGATCGCTGCCCTCCTCAACGATCGCGGTACGGCATGGATCGACGACGTGCAACTGCACACGGTCGATTGACGCGCACGCGTCGCTCAGCGATCAAGAAAGCGCATCAGGTCGGTCGCATCGAACGGCCAATCCAGCTCGCGCCCCGACGTGGCCTCGCGCAATACCGGCACGCGGGCGCCGTAACGCGCTTCGAGCCCGACATCGTCGTCGACGAACACGCTGTCGAAATCCGGCGCGCGCGCCTGCGCGAGTTCGGCGAGGGCGCGGTCGCACAGTCGGCAATCGTCGCGTTGATAGAGAATCAGGTGCATGGTCGAAGAACGTGGGCGACGGCGTAGAATACCGGCAAATTCGCGGAGCATTCCATGGCAGTCAGCGTATTCGATTTGTTCAAGATCGGCATCGGCCCTTCCTCCTCGCATACGGTCGGGCCGATGCGCGCCGCAGCGCGTTTCTGCACGCGCTGGCTGGAAGAAAAAGGCGATCTCGCACGCGTCGCGCGCATCCGCGCCGAGGTGTTCGGTTCGCTCGCCCTGACCGGGCGCGGCCACGGCACCGACAAGGCCGTGCTCTGCGGCCTCGAAGGCGAATGGCCGAACCAGATCGACCCCGACACGATCCCGGAACGGTTGAAGCGCATCCGTGAGACGAAGCGAATCCGCGTGCTCGGCAAGCATGAAATTCCGTTCGACGAGAAAACCGATCTCGTCATGAACAAGCGCCAGAAGCTGCCGTTCCACACCAACGGCATGCGTTTCACCGCATTCGATGCGCACGGCGAAACCCTCGCCACGCGCGACTACTACTCGGTCGGCGGCGGCTTCGTCGTCAATCACGACGAGGCGGCCGACGACAAGATCGTGCCCGACACCACACCCTTGCCGTACCCGTTTTCCTCCGGCGACGACTTGCTCAAGCTGTGCGCGGAATCCGGCAAGAGCATCGCCCAAGTCATGCTTGCCAACGAAATGGTTTGGCGCAGCGAAGCCGACGTGCGCGATGGCCTTTTGACGATTTGGAAAGCGATGGCCGATTGCGTCGCGCGCGGCATGCGCGAGAAAGGCACGCTGCCCGGCGGGCTCAAAGTGCGCCGCCGCGCACCGGCGCTGCTGGCCGATCTGCGCGACCGCCCCGAAGCCGCACTGCGCGATCCGCTGACGATCATCGACTGGGTCAACCTGTACGCCCTCGCTGTCAACGAGGAAAATGCCGCAGGCGGGCGCGTCGTCACTGCGCCGACCAACGGTGCCGCCGGCATTCTCCCCGCCGTGCTGCACTACTACGCACGCTTCATTCCCGGCGCGAACGACGACGGCATCGTCGATTTCCTGTTGACCGCCGGCGCCATCGGCATTTTGTACAAGGAAAACGCCTCGATCTCGGGCGCCGAAGTCGGCTGTCAGGGCGAGGTCGGCGTGGCCTGCTCGATGGCCGCGGGCGGCCTCGTCGCCGCGCTTGGCGGCAGCATCTACCAGGTCGAAATGGCCGCCGAAATCGGCATGGAACACAACCTCGGCCTCACCTGCGATCCGATCGGCGGTCTCGTGCAGATTCCGTGCATCGAGCGCAACGCGATGGGCTCGGTCAAGGCGATCAACGCCCAGCGCATGGCGATGAAGAGCGACGGCAAGCACCACGTCTCGCTCGACAAAGTCATCAAGACCATGCGCGAAACCGGCCGCGACATGAAGGACAAGTACAAGGAAACTTCGCGCGGCGGGCTGGCCGTCAACGTGATCGAGTGCTGACTTGCCCCTCTCGCGGCGCTGCCATCAACCGTCTTCCGCGATGATCGGAAAGCTCCAGCCGAACGACGCTACGGCGCTGCAGGCAGCTTGAAATCGTCCAGTTTGCACTGATCGAGCAGGCTCTGTCGCGCCGCCACGGCGCTCGGGCCCTGGTTCACGTCGGGCGCGTTGAACGGCAGGACGACATAGGTGTAGACCGGGTCCTTGCCGAGATTTTTCTCGGACGCGGTGTAGTGCAACCCCTGGATCATCGACACGGCCACCGCACCGAGATCGCCTTCGGGCGCCATTTTTTCGAGCTTGACCTGACTCGTGGCGCCGCCACGCTCGATGCGATAAGACACCGTGACGCAGGTTGGCGCCGTCAGATTTTTACCGTAGCCGGGTGCCTTCGCATCGCCGGTCGAAGACAGCAGCCACCACTTCGACAGCTCCGCCGGTTGCACCAAATGTGCGCGCTCCAGCGGTCGCGGCTTTTCCGCCTGCGCGGTCGTCGCGGAAGCAGCAGGGGCAAGCGTCGTGGCGACCGATGTCGGCGGTTTGGCTGCATTTTCGCTTTGCCCGCATGCGGCCATCATCGCGGCAAGCGACAAGATCAACACAATGCGCGTCGGGTGGATAGGCATGACGTAGCGCTCGATCGGGGTTATCGGCGGAACTTTAGTAAGCGGCTGCGGCATTGGCAAGCCGGTCGCGCGGTTTTGCGGGTATCCTCGCGCAATGGCGGGCAGCGAGACGTCGCGCCATGACCGAACCGTATGCAACCGCCACCGTCATTGCCGCCGAGAACAATCATGCGCATCGCCACGCTGACCGTCGCCTTGCTGATGCAAGCCAGCCCCGCCCCCGCCGCGGAAGCGGCGCCTGCCCCAGCGCTCTTCGCCCCGATGGATGTGTTCAAGCTCGAATGGGCGGATCATCCGCAACTCTCGCCCGATGCCAAGCACGTGGTTTACGAGCGCGTGCGCTTCGATGTCATGAAAGATCGCAAGCGCGCACAACTCTGGTTGGCCGATAGCGAAGGCCGCGGCCAGCGTGCGCTGCTTTCCGACAGTGCCGACCAACGCGGTGCGAAATGGTCGCCGGATGGCAAACGCATTGCCTATGTCGCCACGAGCGAGGGCAAGGCGCAGATCCATGTACTCTGGCTCGATGCAAGCGCGAGTTCGGCGATCACGCACCTGACCGAAGGCCCGGGCAATCTGTCGTGGTCGCCCGATGGTCGCTGGATCGCCTTCACTCAACGCGTGCCCGCGCAGGAGCCGCCATTGGCCAAACTACCGCCCGCCCCCAAAGGCGCCGAATGGGCGGAGCCCGCGAAGCTGATCGATCGGCTCACCTATCGCATCGATGGCGGCGGCTATATCGACCCGGGTTACGCGCAGGTCTTCGTCGTCGCCGCCGACGGTGGCGCGGCGCGACAGGTGACCAGCGGTAAGCACGACTACGCCGGCCCCATCGCCTGGGCGCGCGACGGCAAGAGCGTGTTCGTCTCGGCCAATCTCAACGACGACTGGGAGCATCAGCCGCTGGAAAGCGAGCTGTATCGCGTCGACGTCGACAGCGGCGCGCTGACGAAACTGACCGATCGCCGCGGCCCGGATCACAACCCGGTCATCTCACCGGATGGCCGCAACCTGGCCTATGTCGGCTTCGACGATCACGGCCACCCGTATCAGGCCGCGCATCTGTACGTGCTCGATCTGGCCAGCGGCAAATCGCGCGCATTGACGATGGATGCCGATATCAACGTCGCAAGCCCTGCGTGGGACGGCAATGGCGCGCTGTATTTTACTTTCGATGCGCGCGGCAAAACCCTGATCGGCCACATCGGCAGCGGCGGCGGCAAGGTCGAGACCGTCGCGGACGACGTCGGCGGCACCGAAATCGGTCGTCCGTACACGAGCGGCGCGATATCGAGCGCGGGTGGGCGCGTCGCCTACACGCGCGATGCCACGACGCATCCCGCCGATGTCGGCATCGTCGCGCGCGGCGGCAAGGCGACGTCGCTGACCGACTTGTCCTCCAACCTGCTCGATCACAAGACTCTAGGGCAGGTCGAAGAAATCAACGTGAAATCCTCGGCCGATGGCCGCGCCGTGCAGGCGTGGATCGTGCGCCCGCCGAATTTCGATGCGAAGAAATCCTATCCGCTGTTGCTCGAAATCCACGGCGGCCCGTTCGCCGCCTACGGCCCGCACTTCGCGCCCGAACTCCAGCTCTACGCCGCGCAGGGCTACGTCGTCGTCTACGCCAACCCGCGCGGCAGCACCAGTTACGGCAGTGAGTTCGCCAATCTGATCGAAAACGCCTACCCGAGTCAGGACTACGACGATTTGATCAGCGTGGTCGACGCGGTGATCGCGCGCGGCAGCATCGATGCGAGCAACCTGTTCGTCACCGGCGGCAGCGGCGGCGGCGTGTTGACCGCGTGGATCGTCGGCCACACCGATCGCTTCCGTGCCGCGGTCGTCGCCAAGCCCGTGATCAACTGGTACAGCTTCGTGCTGACCAGCGATTTCTACCAATTGTTCGCGAAATACTGGTTCCCCGGCGTGCCGTGGGAAAACGCCGAGCACTACATGAAACGTTCGCCCATCGCCTATGTCGGCAACGTGAAAACGCCGACCATGCTGATCACCGGCGACGCCGACCACCGCACGCCGTCGAGCGAGGCCGAGCAGTTCTACCAGGCGCTCAAGCTGCGCGGCATTGACACCGCCATGTTGCGCATCCCCGGCGCCTCGCACGAGATCAACACGCGCCCGTCGAACATGCTCGACCAGGTGTTGTACACGATCGGCTGGCTCGAGAAGCATCGCGCCGGCAATGCGGAGAAGGCGGCGAATTGATTCCTGCCATCATGCCCATGTACAATCCATGTACATCAAATTCCTGAGGATGCAGACATGGCAGCCGCAGTCGAAAGAATCGTGGTCCAGGCCACCGCGTCGGACAAGAGCGCGATCGCGGCGAAGGCGAAGAAGCTCGATCTGCCGATTTCCGAATTGATGCGTCGCGGCGCGTTCGCCTACAAATCCGAGGAAGCGGACGCCGAACTCGCAACTCTCGCCGACGCCGCAAAAAACGCCGCCGACCGCGCCGGCCGCGCCATCGACGACGCGCTCGATTTCGTGCGCGCGAGCAACGCGCGCATCGCCGCGCTCGAAGCCAGGCCGCGCAAATCCGGCGCGCGCCGCAAAGGCGCCTAGGCCATGGGCGCCACGGAAAAAGTCTGGAACGCGCTGACGGCGATGATCAAGCTCGAGGACAAAGTCTCGCGCCAATCCGAAGCGATCAAGGGCCAGCAACAGAAAATCGAAGACTTGACCGCGCGCGTGATCCGTCTGGAAGCACAGCTCGAGTTGTTTACCGCGGCGGCACTCGTGAAAAAGCTGCGTAACGAATAGGGCGCGACGAATCGCGCCCTCGCCTCACAAGTCGCCGAGTCCTTCCGCCACCCCGCCCGGCCCCACGCGCAGCAGCTTCATCGTGTTGGTGCCGCCGTGCTGGCCGGTGTGGTCGCCCGTGGTCAGGATGACGCGATCGCCTTCGCTCAGGTTGCCGAGGTTGAACAAGGTCTGCACCGCGGCCTTGGCCGCATGCGCAGGGTCGACGCCATGCGCGTCGAACGCGATCGGGGTGACGTCGCGATAGATCATCATGCGCCGGCGTGCGCCGACGCGGCGCGACAGCGCGTAGATCGGTACGCGCGTGCGGTAGCGGCTCAGCCACTGCGCGGTGCCGCCCGATTCGGTCAGCGCGATGATCGCGCGCACGCCGATGTGACGCGCGGTATACATCGTCGCCAGCGCGATCGCCTGATCGACGCGCTCCAGGCGCACCGCCGGCGCGGCGAATTCCTCGCCGACCTCGAAGCCGCGCTCGGCGCCGACGCAGACGCGCGCCATCGCCGCGACCGCCTTGTCCGGGTGCTTGCCGGCCGCGGTTTCCTGCGACAGCATCACCGCGTCGGTGCCGTCGAGCACGGCGTTGGCGACGTCGAGCACCTCGGCGCGCGTCGGAATCGGCGATTCGACCATCGACTGCATCATCTGCGTCGCCGTGATCACCACCTTGTTGCGCGCGAGGGTCTCGCGAATGATTTTTTTCTGGATGCCGGGCAACTCCGCGTCGCCGATTTCGACGCCAAGATCGCCACGCGCGACCATGACCACGTCGGAAGCATCGATGATGCCGGCCAGCGCCGGGCCGATCGCCTCGCTGCGCTCGATCTTCGCCACCATCGCCGCACTCCCTCCCGCGGCACGCATCAACTGGCGCGATTCCTCGATGTCGGCAGCCGACTTGACGAAGGACACGGCAAGGAAGTCGGCGTTGATCTGCGCCGCGGTCTTGATGTCGTTCTTGTCCTTCTCGGCGAGCGCGGCGAGGGAGAGGCCGCCGCCCTGGCGGTTGATGCCTTTGCGATCGGACAACGCACCGCCGGCGATCACGGTCGTGTGGATGCTGGTGCCGACGATTTTGTCGACCTTGAGCGAAATCAGGCCGTCGTCGAGCAGCAACATGTCGCCGGGTTTCACATCGTTGCGCAAGCCGAGATAGCTGACGCCGATGCGCGTCGCATCGCCCGGCGGCGCTTCGGTGCGGCAGTCCAACTCGAACGCATCGCCGCTTTTGAGAATCACCGGGCCGGCGAGAAATTTCTCGACGCGGATCTTCGGCCCCTGCAAGTCGGCGAGCACCGCGACCTCGCGACCGAGTTCGGCGGCGACCTCGCGCACTTCCTTGGCCCGGCGCGCATGGTCTTCCGGCTTGCCGTGCGACATGTTCAGGCGCACCACGTCCACGCCTTCGGCGAGGATTTTCTTCAACATCCCGGGCGCGTCGGTGGCCGGGCCCAGCGTGGCGATGATTTTGGTGCGGCGCGCTTGCGTATCCATTTCTTCCTCTTGCCCGGCGTAATCGTTCGACACCGTCACGCTAACACATTCGACGTCGTCGATTGCGGGCGAGCAGCCTCTCAGCGCTTCGCAAGCAGCGGCGCTTTCCTGCCCTTGACGTGTTTTTTCTGCGCGAGCACGGGGTGCTTGACCGCAGGCGCACAAACGACGCCTTGTTTGCGGGCTTTACTCAATGCAATGCGCCCTGTCTTGCCGGCGTGCGATGCCGGTATTTTCGCAATGACGGGCACGGGTTCCGCCGCTGCCGCACTCGATACCGGCGACAGGGCTGCGAGCAGCTTGTGCGTCCCGCTTGTTTTCGCCTCGACCGCCGGCATCCGCGTGAAAGCCTCGTCGAGCAACCCGGCCATCGCTTCATCGCGCGCTTGGGCCGTGCGCCCGCCCAGCACGACTGCAAACAGGCGACGACCACCACGAACTGCCGTCGATGCGAGATTGAACCCGGAGGCTTCGGTGTAGCCGGTCTTCAAACCGTCCATGCCCGAATAGCGAGCCATGAGACGATTGTGTCCGCGCACCAGGCGCCCGCGAAACAGGAACTGCCGGGTCGCGAACATCGACGCGTACTGCGGATAGTCGCGATACAACGCCTGCGCGAGCCGGGCCATGTCGCGTGCCGTCGTGCGATTTTCCGAATTCGGCAAGCCGTTGGCGTTGCCGAAGCGCGTGCCAGTCATGCCCAGCTTCGCTGCCTGCGCGTTCATTTGCTTTGCGAACCCTGCGGTGGAACCGCCGAGGCGCTCGGCGACGACGGTCGCGGCATCGTTGGCCGACTTGACGATCATGCCGAGGATACAGTCGCGCACGCGCACGCTCTGGCCTGCGCGCAAATCGAGTTTGGTCGGCGCCTCGCGCGCCGCCTGCGCGGACACCGGCAATGCTTGATCGAGCTTGAGCGTACCGCGTTGCAGTGCCTGAAACGTCAGGTACAGCGTCATCATTTTGGTCAACGAGGCCGGAATGTTTTCTTGGTCGGCGTTGACCTGTTCAAGCACTTTGCCGCTCTGCGCATCGACCACGATCGTGGCGAAACCTGCGAAGGCGGGTGACGCGAACCCGGCAGCCCCCACCAGCGCGCACGCCATCCAGGCGGCCATCACGACGCGCGGTGATGCGACTCGGCGTTGGGCTTGATCGATCACGCTGGTTTCCCGGCCCACATGGCGGCGATGGTAAAGATGCGCAAACATATCGCAATGTTGCGCAGTTTTCCATAGGTAAAAAATCAATATGTTTCGTTAATCAACTGTTTATTAGAGAAATTATTTCATCGAATCCATCCGTCGCAGCGTGACGAACCCGGCAGGCGAGGTCAGGCCGGCTACAATGCGGGCATGTCCCTGATCCAAATCCAA
Organism: Pseudomonadota bacterium; assembly: GCA_018240485.1. Taxonomy (GTDB): domain Bacteria; phylum Pseudomonadota; class Gammaproteobacteria; order Xanthomonadales; family Rhodanobacteraceae; genus Rudaea. The sequence continues at coordinate 11,306 of JAFEFR010000413.1, read as the reverse complement.
CGTGTCGACTTCAGCGTCGGCGGCCCCCTGCTGCTCGACAAGGTCGATCTCGCCATCGACGCGGGCGAGCGCATCTGCATCGTCGGCCGCAATGGCGCCGGCAAATCCACTCTGCTGCGCCTGATCGCGGGCGAACTCAAGCCCGACGACGGCGAAGTGCGCGTGCAAGGCGGCGTGCGCGTGGCCAAGCTCGCGCAAGAAGTGCCGCAGCACGTCAGCGGCAGCGTGTTCGACGTGGTCGCCGCAGGCTTGGGTGATCTCGGCGCGTTGTTGGCGCGCTATCACCATTTGATCGCCGAGCATTCCACCGATCTCGATGCGCTCGGTAGCGTGCAGTCGCAGATCGAAGCGCAGCACGGCTGGGATCTCGACCGCCGCGTAACGCAAGTGCTCGAGCGTTTGGAACTGCCCGCCGACATCGATTTCGCCGCGCTGTCGGGCGGGATGAAGCGGCGCGTGTTGCTCGCACAGGCGCTTGTGCGCGCACCCGACGTGCTGCTGCTCGATGAGCCGACCAACCATCTCGATATCGAGGCGATTGCGTGGTTGGAAGAATTTCTGCGCAACGCCGAGTTCAGCCTCGTCTTCGTCACCCACGATCGCAGTTTTCTGCGCGCGCTGGCGACACGCATCGTCGAAATCGATCGTGGTCAAGTCACGTCCTGGCCCGGCGACTACGCCAACTATTTGCGTCGACGCGAGGAGCGTCTGCACGCCGAAGCGCAGGCCAATGCGCTGTTCGACAAGAAACTCGCACAGGAAGAAGTGTGGATTCGCCAAGGCATCAAGGCGCGGCGCACGCGCAACGAGGGCCGCGTGCGCGCGCTCAAGGCGTTGCGTCGCGAACGTGCGGAACGCCGCGAACTCGGCGGCAACGCGACGATGACGCTGGCCACGGCGCAAGCCTCGGGCAAAAAGGTGATCGAAGCGCGCGCGGTCGATTATGGCTGGAACGACAAACGCATCCTGCGCGATTTTTCGACGACCATTTTGCGTGGCGACCGCATCGGCATCGTCGGCGCTAACGGTTCGGGAAAAAGTACACTTTTGAAACTCTTGCTCGGCGAGTTGCAACCGCAACGCGGCGAAATCGAACGCGGCACGAATTTGCAAATCGCCTACTTCGACCAACACCGCAGCGCCTTGCGCGAGGACTGGAACGCACTCGACAACGTCGCCGAAGGCACCGAGTACGTCGAACTCAACGGCAGCCGCAAGCATGTGCTCGGGTATTTGCAGGATTTTTTGTTCTCGCCCGAACGCGCGCGTGCTCCGATCACGCGCCTGTCCGGCGGCGAGCGCAATCGCCTGCTGCTGGCCAAATTGTTCGCCCAACCGTCGAACCTGCTGGTCATGGACGAACCGACCAACGATCTCGACGTGGAAACGCTCGAATTGCTCGAAGAACTGCTCGCCGCGTATCAAGGCACGCTGCTGCTCGTCTCGCACGACCGCGAATTCATCGACAACGTCGTCACCTCCACCCTCGTGCTCGAAGGCGATGGCCGCGTCGGCGACTACGTCGGCGGCTTCAGCGATTGGTTGCGGCAAAAGCCTTCGAGCGCTTCGAATATCTTCGCCCGGCCTTCTCGCGAAAACGGAAACCCGGTTCTTGCATCGGAAAAGAAAGAGCAAGCGCCGGATCCCCGCCTTCGCGAAAATGACGCGCAGGCACAAAAGCCGAAGCGCAAGCTCAGCTTCAAGGACGCGCGCGAACTCGATCAGCTGCCCGCCCGCATCGAAACGCTCGAGACCGAAATCGCCATTCGCACCACGGCGATGAGCGATCCGGCCTTCTTCAAGCAGGACAATGCCGCGCGCATCGCCGCGACCGACGAACTGGCGCGCCGGCAAGCCGAGCTCGATCACGCCTACGCACGTTGGCAAGCGCTCGAAAGCTGAGCGCGACTCGGTTAGGCTTCGCACGATATCGAACCCACCTCGAGCAGTGCATGATTCGCCTTGTCACGCTGTTGTTGCTCATCGCCACTTGCTTCGGTGCCGCCGATGCCTTCGCGCAAATCGCACGCCCGAAAACCTGCCTCGTACTCGGTGGCGGTGGTGCGCGCGGTGCGGCGCACATCGGCGTGCTGAAAGTGATCGAACGCGAACATATCCCGATCGATTGCATCACCGGCACCTCGATGGGCGCCATCGTCGGCGGCCTGTACGCCGCCGGCTACAGCGCCACTGAAATCGAGTCAGTGCTCAAGAGCATCGACTGGAAAGACACGTTCAACGACGACCCGCCGCGCGAGGAGTTGCCGATGCGGCGCAAGGAGGACGAATTGCGCTTCCTCGGCGGCATCGAACTCGGCCTGCGCGACGGCAAGATCGCGCTACCGCGCGGCGCGATCCAGGGCCAGAAACTGCAACTGCTGCTGCGCCGGCTGCTGTTGTCCACCTTGCGCACCGAAGACTTCGACGACCTGCCGATTCCGTTCCGCTCGATCGCCACCGACATCGGCAAGGGCGAGAAGGTCGTGTTCGCGAAGGGCGATCTGGCGATGGCGATCCGCGCGAGCATGTCGGTGCCGGCGGCCTTCGCGCCGATTCGCTATCAGGGCCATCTGCTCGTCGACGGCGGCATCGTCGACAACGTGCCGATCGAGGAAGCGCGCAAACTCGGCGGCACGCATTTGATCGTGGTCAACGTCGGCCAGCCGCTTGCCGCCGAGGATGAGCTGACCTCGCCATTCGCGATCGCCAACCAGATGCTGACCGCGATGATGAAACGGCAAACCGACGCGCAACTGCGCACGCTCGGCCCTGCCGACGTGCTGCTGGTGCCACAGCTCGGCGATTTGTCCAGCGCGGCGTTCGATCGCACGCCAGAAGCGGTGACCTACGGCGAGCGGGCCGCGCAAGCGCAGCTTTCCGCGCTGCAAGCGTTCGCCGTCAGTGCTGCCGACTACGCGACGTTCACCGCGCATCACCGGCAGAAGCCGTTCGACCCGCCCCTGATCGCCTTCCTCGACGTGCTCGCCGGGCGCAGCCGCACGGCGGGCTATGTGCGTCAACGGCTGTCCGACGTGGTCGGCACTCGCTTCGACCCAACCAAGCTGGAAAACAAAATCGGACTCGCCTATGGCGAAGGCAGCTACGAACGCATCACCTACGATCTCGTGCCGAAAGGCGAACAAACCGGCCTGCAAGTACAGCCGGTGGACAAGGGCTGGGGGCCGAACTTTCTCCGCCTGGGGCTGCGTTTGTCGGACAATTTTTCCGGTCGCAACAATTACCAGTTGTTCACCGAGGCCAATTTCACCGGCTTGAACTCGCTTGGTGGCGAGAGCCGCAACCGCATCCAGCTCGGCCAGATCACCGAGTTGTACAGCGAGTTTCTGCAACCCTGGGGGACAGCGGGCGAGTTTTACCTGGCACCGTATCTGCAATACAAGGCCTACAACTTCCCACTCAACGACCACGGATTCGACATCGCCGAATATCGCCGCCGCCGCACGCTCGGCGCGGTCGAGTTCGGCTACACGCCCGATGCGAGTTGGCAGTTGTCGAGCGCGCTCGAATACGGCAAGGATGCCGCGCATCTGCGCATCGGCATGCCTACCAGTCCGGGCAGCGAAGCCGGTTTGCCCAAAGATGTGTCCAGCGATTTCGGTGGCGTGGTTCTGCGCGCGGTGTATGACGACCTCGACCAGGCGGCCTTCCCCACACGCGGCCTGCGCCTGGATGTCTCCGAAGAAGTGTTGCTGACCCAGCTCGGTTCGAGCGACGCCGCACGCATCGCCCGTTTGCGTTGGGACTGGGCGCTATCGCGCGGTCAAAACCATTGGCTGCTCGGCGCCAGCATCAACACCGCCAGCGGCAGTGGCGCGAACGTGCAGATCGCCGCGTTGAGCCAGCTCGGCGGCCTCGCCAACCTGTCCGGCTATACCGAAAACCAGTTGTTCGCCTCGCAGACGGCCCTGCTGCGCGCGGTGTACTACCGGCGCATGACCAATGCGGATGCACTGTTCAGCGTGCCGCTGTATCTGGGCGGCAGTCTGGAAGCCGGCGGCCTGTGGAACCATCGCCAGGACATCGGCAAACGCATGCTCGGCGCTGGCAGCGTGTTCGTCGGCATCGACACCTTCCTCGGCCCGATCTTCCTCGGCTACGGTTATGCACAAGGCGGGCATACCGCCGCGTACCTGACTTTCGGCTCGCTGCTGCGCGCGAACGAATAGCGATTCCTGCCTGAGCGCAGGCTCGCCTCCACACCGCCGCACGCGGCAAAAGGATACCCATGTCCCCTTTCGCCGCCTTTTGTCGTCCGTGGTATTCGCCAGACGCCGCAACAACACCGGATTCAATGAGACGACCATGAAAACACTTGCGACGTTTGCCTTCGTCCTGTGCGCCTTCGCCGCGGCAGCCGCCGAGCCCGGCCCGATCGCGCCACAGGCGCAACACGCCTTCGCCACGATCGATGCGTTGAATGTCGAGCAGCATTGGCCGGCCGGCGTGCATGTGCATTGGAAAAGCGGCGAACCCGACGGCCTGCCGGAAAGCGGCATCGGCAAACACACGCATTGCAGCGCCTTCGTTGCCGCGGCCGCGGACAAACTCGGCATCTACATTTTGCGTCCACCCGAACACAAGCAGATTCTGCTCGCGAACGCACAGTTCGATTGGCTCGCAAGCGAGGGCACGCAACGCGGCTGGTTGCCGCTGCGCGACGAGATCGACGCTCAGGCTTATGCCAATCGCGGTTACTTCGTGGTCGCCGCGTACAAAAACCATCGCGACGACAAACCCGGCCACATCGCCATCGTGCGCCCGAGCGCCAAAAGCCTCGCCGCGATTCACCGCGAAGGGCCGGAAATCACCCAGGCCGGCGGCCACAACTACCGCGACACGACGCTCGCACAAGGATTCGCCGGCCACCCCGCCGCCTGGGGCCGGCACGAGGTACGTTTCTATGCGCACGCCGTCGCGGCGCGCTGACGTCCCGCAGCGCGCCGACGTCAACCGGTATTTTGCAAGCCGGCGGAAATGCCGTTGACGCTTGCCACCAGCGCAGCGAACAACGCCTCGTCGGCACGTTCGCCCGTGCGCCAGCGCTGGAGCAAGTCGACTTGCATCAGGCTCATCGGGTCGACGTACGGATTGCGCAGGCGAATCGACAGCGCCAGTCGCGGATCTTCGGCGAGCACGCGGTCGGTGCCCTTCAGGCGCAGAATCCACGCCTCCGTACGCGCAAACTCGGCTTCGATGCGCGGGAAGAAAACCGCGTGTTGCGGCTCGGCCAGACGCGAAAACGCCGCAGCGATGGCAAGATCGGATTTCGCCATGACCATCTCGACATCGTCGAGCATGGTGCGGAAGAACGGCCAATGTTGCGCCATGTCGCGCAACACGCTTTCGCCGACGTCGGCAGCTGTATTTTCGAGCGCGGTGCCAACACCGTACCACCCGGTCAGGCCGCAACGATTCTGCGTCCAGGCGAACACCCACGGAATCGCGCGCAGGTTGTCGATCGAGCCTGAGCCGCGCCGCGAGGGCCGCGAACCCAGCGTCATGCGCTCGATCACGTCGATCGGCGTCGCACTGCGAAAGTAATCCATGAACCCCTCGTCGCGCACGAGCGCGCGATAGGCCCTCTCGCCATGTTTCGCGGCGACTTCCGCGGCATTGCGCCATGTCGCTTCGCGCGGCTCGGGCGGGCGCGGGCGCAGCGAGGCCGAGAGCACGGCGCCGACGGTCTGCTCCAGATTGCGCAGCGCCAGCGCGCGCACGCCGAATTTTCGATGGATCACCTCGCCCTGCTCGGTCACTCGCAGGCGGCCGGCGATCGAGCCGCGCGGGGAGGCGATCACCGCGCGCGTGGTTTTGCTGCCGCCACGACTGACCGAGCCGCCGCGACCGTGGAAAAACGCGATCTGCACGCCGGCGCCTTGCGCAATCTTGAGCAATTCGACTTGCGCATCCTGCAACGCCCAGCGCGAAGCGACGATGCCGCCGTCTTTGGACGAATCCGAATAACCCAACATCACCGTCTGGCGATCGGCGCGCGCCGCGAGATGCGCGCGATAGGTCGGATCGGCAAACAGCGCAGCCAACGTCGCCGGCGCATGCTTCAGATCGTCGACGGTCTCGAACAATGGCGCCACATCGAGCGGCACATGCCCGTTTTCGTCGACGAACTGGGCGCGTCGCGCCAACGCCAGCACGGCGAGCACATCGGCCGCACTGCGCGCCATGCTGATGATGTAAAGCCCGATCGCATCGTTGCCGTAGGCATCGCGCGCGTAGGCGAGCTGATCGAAAACGGCGTCGAGCTTTGTGCCCATTTCGTCGCTCGGATCGGGCAAGTCGGCGTCGCCGCGCGCGTACGCTTCGAGCGTCGCCGTCTGCGTCGACGCATCACACGTTTCCCACTGCGCATCGCCGAGCGCGCTGGCCAGCGCGGCGGCGTGCACGCGCGAATCCTGGCGCACGTCGAGCCTGGCGAGATGGAAGCCGAACGTGCGCACGCGCCAAAGCAGGCGACGCACGGAAAACCAGCCGGCATTGCGCCCCTTGTTCGTGCGCAGGCTGTCGGCGATCGATTGAATGTCGGCGAGCAATTCCGCCGGCGCGGCGTAAGCGGATTCCTTCTCGCCCGCACTCGCCGCCAAGCGCGCGCGCACGAACGCGAGCAGGACGCGATACGGCATGTCGGCGTAGCGCGGGTTGATCGTCTGCGCAACCGCGGGCCACTGCGCGCGATAGCGCTCGATGCGCGCAAGCAGCGCCGCATCGAACCCGGTTCGTCCCTGCGTTTGGCTCAATTCGCGCGCGAGTTCGGCGACCTCGGCATCGTAACGGCGCAGCACGAGTTCGCGCTGCGCACGCAAGGTCGCCGCGATCGTGTCGGCATCGACGTTCGGATTGCCGTCCATGTCGCCGCCAACCCAGGAACCGAAGCGCAACATCGTCGGCAACGGCAACGTCTCGCCGTAGACTTCGCTCAAGGCGCGCTCGAACGTTTCATAGAACGCCGGCACGACACGATAGAGGGGCCCGCCGAGATAGAACCCGACATGTTCGAATTCGTCCTGCACGCGCGGTCGCGCGCGCGCCGCGTCTGCCGTCTGCCAGCCCGACGTCAACGCCATGCGCAGGCGCGCGATGTCGGCCTCGCGCTCGTGCGGCGTGCGCTGCGCATCGAAGCCGGCGACCAAGCACTGGAAAATTTCCTGCTCTTTCTCAAGCAAGGTGCGCCGCACCGCCTCGGTCGGATGCGCCGTGAACACGGGCTCGACATCGATGCGCGGCAACCACGCGGCGATGTCCTCCAACCCGACGCCCGCCTGCCTCAATCCTTGCAGTACATCCTTCAGACTTTCCGGCTGCGGCGTCGTGGCGGCACGCTCGTAGTCGCGCCGACGCCGAATGCGGTGCACGCGCTCGGCGATATTGACCACTTGAAAGTAGGCCGAGAAAGCGCGCGTCAACTGCTCCGCCTGATGCGGATCGAGCGCCGACACCTCGCGCGCCAGAATATCCGGCGATGCGCCCGCGTCGCGCAAGCGGATTGCCAGCGTGCGGATCGCTTCGACTTTGGCGAAAAACGCATGCCCCAATTGCTCGGCCAGCATGTCGCCGACCATCGCGCCGAGCCGGCGCACATCCTCGCGCAGCGGCCCGTCGGTCGGCAGAAAATCGATGTCACGTCGTTTGTTGTCCACCGCGCGCAGGCCCCGCTGATTGCTCGATCAGCGGTACTTTGCCATCGATTGTGCGTTGCAACAAGCGTCACGGATGCCGTTGAACTTTGCCCAACTGTGGCACTGTGCCAATTCCAAAAAGTCTGCGCTGCCATCCGCACCCGAAGCACGTCAAAGGGAGTTATGGATGCCGTCGTCCTTGCTGCGCATCCGCGTCGAGATCGGCCAACACGCGGCGCAGCGCGATATCGCTCTTCGCCACCACCACGCCGAACTCGGCCAGCCACAACGCAAACGCCTCGCGCTTGAATTCCGCGCGCTGCAACACATGCCCCGCACCATCCACCGCGCACACCGCAAACACGTTCTTTGCCAAGTCCACACCGACGGTTATAGTGCTCATCGAGACTTCCTCCGCGATTGACGGTTGAAACACCATCATGGCCTGCGAGGCCGGATGTGGGGGAGTCTCTTTTTACTCGTTCAAGCCGACGGCTGCAGGTCGGTTGCGGTAACATGTTGTTCACAGCGGCAGCCGCCACTTAGCTCCAGCGTCTAGACGGCATTCTTCCTCACCGAGGGGTTGAGAACGATGCAAGGTCAATTGGAAATCTGGTTCTGGAGACTGCTGCGCTGGTTGTACGCAGCGTACTTTATGTTCGTCGGCTACATTGTGCTGGGTAACCTACTGCATGGTGCCGCTATTCATATGCACCAGCCCAATTCGGCGGCGCAGGCATTTTCAGACGCGCTGGAGGCAAGCGGCTTCATGTACCCAACACTGGCCGCATGTTATTTCGTCGGCGGGCTTGCACTACTTTTCCAGCGCACCGCACCGTTGGGCCTCGCAATTCTTGGCCCTTCGGTTGTCATCATCCTGCTCTTTCACACTTTTCTTACCGGCATGTACGTATGGGGCGCAGGCTGGGCATTAGTATGGCTGCTAATGGTCTGGCGGTACCGTAAGAGTTTTATCCCGCTCTGGTCGTACGGCGCTTGAATGCTGTCTAACTCGCTCAAGATGGCATGTAACTCGCACGACGCGTGGAGAATACGGGGGTTGACGATTCTGTCTTATCCGATCTGCGCCTGACCGACGACGGTGCTTTGCTCCTCATCAACGACACCACCGACAGCACCACGGGTTTTGCTTGGCAGGTCGATACGATTTTGTATCCGTCCGCAGTCGCGCGGCCAATGACTTCCTTCTCGATTCCGCCGCCCGTAACAACATCGCATCCATGCCTCTGCTGGCTCCAGACAGATTCGGCATTGAACGCACGGCATGCACAGCAAGGACCGTCTCGGGCGACGGGCCGCATAGGGCGATTTGAAAAGACACGTCGCCGAACCGGTGCGAAAGCGAGTCGAAACGGCGCAGTCTGACCACCGCAGTTCAGCGATTCGATATCGTGTACGTCACGCTGGGTTGAACGGCCTCCCGACACACGACAAGCGCGACTGCGCAGCGCAATGTTCCTTGGAATGCCCGACCCTGCTTGACTCACTTCTCACTCGGCTCGGGGCGGTCGCGGGCGAAGATCGGCGCGGCGATCGAGTCGCCCACAAGGGTGCCGTCAACGATGGTGATCGTGGCCGTGGCGACAGGCTGGCGCACGCGACGCGTGGTCAGATCGATGTCGCCCTCCGCGCCGAGCTGGGCGATGCGGATATCGGCCATCGACAGCGGCTTGCCGGCGGCGAGTTGGGTTGGCGCGCGCTGTGGCTGCACGATCCAGACGTGACCGGCCGAGCCGTCGGCAAGGCGGCCGATGCCATCGGCGCCGATCAGCAATGCGGTTTTCTCGTCCACGCCGATGCCGGCGATGGGTGTCTTCGCCGCATTCAAGCGCGCCAGGAATGCAATCAAGCGCCCGAGACGATGGCGCTTGCCGAAGTGCGAGTCGGTAAACACGTTTTCCATGTATTTGAAGTGCAGGAAATCGCTTTCCAACGTGACGCTCGCATCGAACGGGTTGGCCAGCACCCCCTTCGATTCCGCGCTGTGGCCGCCGAGCGCGGCGTACGCGTTGCGGCCAAGCACGGCAAGGCCCGCGCTCGTTCCGCCAATCGGCCGATTCGCCTTGACGTGCGCATCGAGCAAGCGCTGCACCGGGGTGCCTTTCCAGAAATTCACGTAGCGCGACTGATCGCCGCCGGCGAGGAAGATGCCGTCGGCATGTTCGATGATGTCCGCCACGCGCGGATCGTTCGCCGCCGCGCGATCGCGAAACGAAATCGTCTCCGCCGAGGCGACCGGCCCCCATCGGCTCACGAACAGGTTACCGTAGTAGTTGCCAAGCTCGTCGTCGTCCGGATCGTCGGCATCGGTCGCGCGCAAAACGACGATATGGCCGTGGCCGGCACGCGCGACCAGAAAACGAAACGCGGCATCGACGTTGCCGCCGCCGCCGATCAGGGCCAGGCCGAATTCGGTGTGCCGCGCGCCCGGCAGCGCCGGGTCGCCAGCGACGAAATAATCGAAATGGGCAGCGTGGTAACCGTGCGCGCGATCCGCCCCGGCAAGCCCCCCGTCGGCAGCCTGCACACAAGCACCGAGGAGGAGCGAAAAAAAGCAAAGGGCGAGACGGCAAAGGCGCATGGGTGGGATGTCCTGGAAATGACGATGATCCTTGACGAGCCCGACGACGGATTTTGAAATACCGCGCGAATTTCAATTCGTGGCCGCATAATCGTCTTGGCAAGCATTCGGTGCGATGGACGACGACGTTGGGCCCAGCAGATTTCCAGCACGAACGCGAATCGACAGCGCCAGCCGATAGCGGCGTTGCGACCACGCATGCCGTGCAGGTTGCCGGTTTGTTTCGCGAACACAACCGCGCGTTGATCGCATTCTTGTCCGGCCGTCTGGATTCGACCGCCGAAGCGCAGGAAGTTGCGCAAGAGGCCTACGTGCGCCTGCTGCGTCTGGAGCATCCCGAGCAGGTCGGTTTTCTGCGGGCGTATTTGTTCCGCATCGCCGCCAATCTCGCCGTCGACCGCCTGCGCCAGCGCAACGTGCGCGCCGACGCGGCGGAAGACACGTTGTTCGAAGATTGGCTGGACACGCCTGCGCCGGAGCGGCGCGCGCTGGCGAGCGATCAGTTGCGCGTGGTGCGCGAGGCGTTGCGCGAACTGCCACGCAAAACCAGTGCCGCCTTCGTCATGCACGCGATCGATGGCCAAAGCTTCGACGTCATCGCACGGAAAATGAAATTGACCGAGCGCATGGTGCGCTATCACGTCGCGCGCGCGATCGCCCATTGCCGCGCCCGCCTGGACGCCCCGGAGGGTGCTTGACATGGACAAGAAACATCCCGGCCTGTGCTCTGATGCGGATTTGCAAGCCGCCGCCGACTGGTGGGTGCGGCTGCGCGATCCGAGCGCGTCCGCGCACCGCGAGGCGCCATGGCTCGACTGGTGCGGCACCGATTCCCGTCGCCTCGATGCGTTCGCGCGCATCGGCGAACTCGGCACCCAACTCGGCGGCCTCGACGACGAGGCTCGCCGCCAACTGCTGCTCGAATTCGCCCCGCCCGCGCCCGCGCGACGCTGGCACACGTTCGCCATCGCCGCGGCACTGCTGCTCGCCGTCGGCGGCATCGGGCTGTGGCAAGTGCGCGGCGCGCGCTCGACCGAAACCGCCGATTTCGC
>JAFEFR010000412.1 GCA_018240485.1 Pseudomonadota bacterium | reverse complement strand
CAGCGTGCGAGTGAAGGATGCAAAAAAGCTGGCTCCGCGCGCGCTGTCGCGCACGGCTATACTGGTGTTCATTGCGTTACCCCGTGTTGCGTTGTGACCCCGGGTTCGATTCTCCACGCAATTTGTGACAATTGGCAACGGCTTTGCGATTCATCTTTGTAATGGGAATGGAGAGAAGTCGATGGGTGTGTCCGACAACCGCCGCGAGCTCGAGGCCGGCATCCAGATCGATCTGCGGGATCGCCTCAGCTATGGTGGTTATCTGCAACTCGATCGCTTGCTGTCGGCGCAGCAACCTTTGTCGAAGCCGCCACATCACGACGAGCTGCTGTTCATCGTCCAGCATCAGGTGTCGGAGTTGTGGCTGAAGCTGATGATCCATGAGCTGAGTGCTGCGCTCGATTGCCTGCGGGCGGACAAGGTTTGGCAGTTCGGCAAGATCGTGGCGCGGGTCAAGCAGGTGCTGCGCCAACTCATCGAACAATGGTCGGTGCTGGAAACCTTGACGCCGTCGGAGTATCTGCAATTCCGCGATGTGCTCGGCCCCTCCTCGGGGTTCCAGTCGTTGCAGTACCGCATCGTCGAATTCCTGCTCGGCAACAAGAATGCGGCGATGCTGGGTGTGTTCGAGCACGATGCGATTGCGCACGCGCGTCTGCAAGCGGTGCTGGCGGCGCCGAGCCTGTACGATGAATTCCTGCGCTATCTCGCGCGCTGGGGGCATGCGGTGCCGGGCCACAATCTCGATCGCGACTGGACGGCCGCGCATGTGTCCGACCGCGCGTTGCTGCCGGTATTCGAGCGCATCTACGAGGATACCGATCGCTACTGGCGCGAGTATGCGTTGTGCGAGGATCTGGTCGATCTGGAATGCGAGTTTCAACTCTGGCGTTTCCGTCACATGAAGACGGTGGAGCGCATCATCGGCTATCGCCGCGGCACGGGCGGCTCCTCCGGCGTTGGCTTTCTCAAGAAGGCGCTCGATCTGACTTTCTTCCCCGAGTTGTTCGAGGTGCGCACGACGATCGGCAGCCATTCCGTCGCGCACTGAAAGACCGTTCGTTGCGCAGCGCGGCATCGGTTTTGTTTGACGAAGTGAGACGCAGCGGTTACACCTTCGCCTTCTCGTGCGCCGATCCGGCGCTTTTTTTACCGCGTCGAAACCCGACGTGAATCCACGGAGCAGACCATGACGGCAACAACGGCAACCCCCGATGACAAGAATGTGGTCGTCGGCGACGATGGGGTCAGGCGCGAATTCGCGACAAAATGGGGCCATCCGGCGCCGTTGTGGATGCTGTTCATGGCCGAGTTCTGGGAACGCTTTGCGTTCTACGGCATTCGCTGGGCGATGGTGCTCTACGTCGTCGCGCAGTTTTACGCAGGCCAGGGCACGGGCGAGAAGCCGGCGAGTGAGCTGTACGGCGCATACCTCGCCTTGGTTTATGCCGGCGCCATCTTTGGCGGCTACGCGGCGGACAAGTTGATCGGCCATCAGCGCTCGATTTTGCTCGGTGCGTTGATCATGTCGGTTGGCTTGTTCACGATTGCGATACCGAGCGAGAAGGTTTTCCACATCGGCCTTGCCACCATCATCGTCGGCAACGGCATGTTCAAGCCGATCATTTCCACACTGGTCGGCAAGCTTTACGCGCAAGGCGACGAGCGTCGCGATTCCGGGTTCACCATCTTCTACATGGGCATCAACCTCGGCGCCTTGATCTCGCCACTGGTGACGCAGTACCTGGCCAAAAAATTGTTCGGCATCGACAACCTGCCCGCCTACAAGGTGGTGTTCATTGCCTCCGGCGTGGGCATGATGCTGAGCCTGACGTGGTTCTGGTTCGGGCGCCGTCAGCTGCAAGGCATCGGTTTGATGCCGCCGGCGAGTTCCAGCGCGGGCAATGTGCTGATGGTGCTGGCGCTCGCGGTGTTGGTCGGTATTCCGGTGTTCTATTTCCTGCTCACCATCGATGCGATGTATCTACAGGTCATCTTGATGCTCCTGCTGGTGGGCCCTGCGATCATGCTTGCCATCGAAGGCGTACGCGAAGGCCATGTTGCACGCGACAAGGTCTATGCGATGCTCATCATTCTCGGCTTCAACGTGTTTTTCTGGTGCTACTTCGAGCAGGCGGGCAGTTCATTCAACTTCCTCGCCGACAAGATCGTCGATCGAGACATCGGCCTGCACGGCCTGTTTCAGGCCCTCGCGGGCGATCCGAATTTTCCGATATCGTGGTTCCAGTCAGTCAACTCGGTGGCGATCATCGCGCTGGCGCCGATCATCGCCTGGATCTGGATTCGCATGGGCAAGGCCAATCCCACGATCCCGCGCAAATTCAGTTTTGGTCTCGTGTTCAACGGCCTCGCGTTCCTGTTGCTGATGTATGCGCTGACCCATCTGGTCGACGGTGCGGGCAAGATTCCGTTCTGGACGCTGGTCATGGTCTACGTGATCCAGTCGGTGGGTGAGCTGTGCCTGTCGCCGATCGGTCTGTCGATGACGACCAAGCTTGCGCCGCCGAAGCTGACCGGTTTCGCCATGGGCGCGTGGTTTTTGTCGATCGCCATTGGCAACAACCTTGGCGGCATCTTCGCCGGCGAAGCAAGCGGCGCCACCGGCATGACCGCGGCAAGCGCACTCGACGCCTACACCAAAGGGTTCTGGATCCTGCTGATTGCCGGCGCCCTGCTGTTTGCCGTGTCGCCGCTCGTGAATCGCCTGATGCACGGGACGAAATGAAATAAAGACGCGACGTCTTCATCGCGGCCAGCGCAGAGAAGGTGCGCCGGTCGAAGGTCGCCTCGGCTCGTCATTGTCGCAACAGGTGCGATGACGAGCCGGTGGAATTGTTCCCGCGGCTGTGCCCGTTACCGCGCGATCTCCTCCAGCTCGGCCTGCCACAGCCGATCTAGGATGCGCGTTAGCCAGCGTTGTTCCTCGGCAGACAGATGCGACAACAGCCGCTGTTCGTGTTCGAGCGCGAGTGGGGCGACTTGATCGTAGACTTTGCGTCCTTTCGCGGTCAGTCCCAGTACGGACTGGCGCTTGTCGTGGGTTGCCGTCTGTCGCTGCACGCGTCCCGCATCGATCAGCCGCGTCAGGGCGCGACTTACAGCAACCTTGTCCATCGCCGTGCGCTCGGCGACCGCGCGCGCCGACAACCCGGAGGTCTGGCCGAGCACCGCCATGACGCGCCATTCGGTGACGGTCAAGGCGAAGCGGCGCTCGTAGACGTCGGCGATCGCCTGGCTGATCGTGTTCGTCAGCACCGAAAGGCGGTAGGGCAGGAAGCTCTCCAGCACCAGCGCCTTGTGTTTCGGGGTGTCCGTACCGCTCATCGGCATTCGCTTGTGATTGGTTTCATTTGAAACTATATTAATACGATTGCGCGCAATTGCGAAGGCCGCGGGATGGCCGTTGCGAGTTGCGCTTCTCGATCACAGTGGCCGATGCGGCAGGAGCACGTCATGAACGCAGTTTCGCAAACGAAAACCGGCGTCGAGCCGAGCCTGTTTGAAAACCCGATGGGCATCGACGGCTTCGAATTCGTCGAATTCGCCTCGCCCGAGCCGGAAAAACTGCACGAGCTGTTCCGCAACCTCGGCTTCGTCCAGGTCGCGCGGCACAAGACGCGAGCAATTTTCAACTACCGTCAGGGCGACTGCACGTTCCTGATCAACGAGGATCCGGATTCCTTCGCCGCCGAGTTCGCGCGCCAGCATGGGCCGTCCGCATGCGGCTTCGCCATTCGCGTGTCGAAACTCGCCGAATGGGTGCGCGTGCAGGCGCTGAAGAACGGCGCCAAATCGATCGACTACAAGGAAACCTCCAAAGCCGTCGCCGCGCCGGTCATCGAAGGCATCGGCGGCTGCATGCTCTACATCGTCGACCGCTATGACGACAAGGGCACGATTCACGACCCGGATTGGGAGTGGCTGCCCGGCGCGCAGATGTTGCCGCGCGGTTTCGGTCTGACCTTCATCGATCATCTGACCCACAATCTCTATTTCGGCAACATGGCCAAATGGGCCGACTACTACGAGCGCCTGTTCCAGTTCCGTGAAATTCGCTACTTCGACATCAAGGGCGCGAAAACCGGCCTGTTGTCCAAGGCGATGACCGCGCCGGACGGCATGGTGCGCATTCCGCTCAATGAATCGTCCGATCCGAAAAGCCAGATCAACGAATATCTGGATCAGTACAACGGCGAGGGCATCCAGCATATCGCCTGCTTCACCGACAACATCTACGAAACGGTGGAGGCGATGCGCGCGCGCGGCATCCAGTTTCTCGACACGCCGAATGCCTACTACAGTGTGATCGATGCCCGCATCCCGCATCACGGCGAGGACGTGGCGCGCATGAAAGAGAACAAGATACTCATCGACGCCGACGTGGAAACAAAGCAGAAATTGCTGTTGCAGATTTTCACCAAGAACTGTGTCGGCCCGATTTTCTTCGAGATCATCCAGCGCAAAGGCAACAGCGGCTTCGGGGAAGGCAATTTCCAGGCCCTGTTCGAGTCGATCGAGCGCGAGCAGATGGAACGAGGTGTGCTGTGAGCGCGCTGTCCTATCAATCCGGCTTCGGCAACGAATTTGCGAGCGAGGCGCTCGCGGGCGCGTTGCCGGAAGGGCGCAACTCGCCGCAGCGCGTGGCGCATGGGCTCTATGCCGAGCAGCTTTCGGGCACGGCGTTCACCGCGCCACGTCACGCGAATCGGCGCAGTTGGCTGTATCGCATCCGCCCCGCTGCGGGACATGAGCCGTTCGCGTTGCAACCGCGCACCGCTTTTCACAATGATTTCGACGACGTCGCCACAACGCCGAATACCTTGCGCTGGGATCCTTTGCCATTGCCGACGGCGCCGACGGATTTCATCGAAGGCTTGACGACGTTCGCCGGCAACGGCGGCGCGGCGGCGCAGAGCGGCATCGGCATTCATCTCTACGCCGCCAATCGTTCGATGCAAAATCGCTTTTTCTACGATGCCGATGGCGAGCTGTTGATCGTGCCGCAGCTTGGGCGTTTGCGCCTGGCAACGGAATTCGGTGTGCTTGAGATCGAACCGCAGGAAATCGCCGTGATCCCGCGTGGCGTGCGTTTCCGCGTCGAACTGCTGGATGGCACGGCACGCGGCTACGTCGCCGAGAATTTCGGCGCGTTGTTGCGCCTGCCCGATCTCGGCCCCATCGGCTCGAACGGGCTGGCCAATCCGCGCGATTTTCTCGCGCCCGTGGCCGCCTACGAGGACATCGACGGCGATATCGAATTGCTGGCGAAATTCCAGGGCCGGTTGTGGTCGGCGAAAACCGATCATTCGCCGCTCGATGTGGTCGCCTGGCACGGCAACTACGTGCCGTACAAATACGACCTGCGGCGCTTCAACACCATCGGCTCGATCAGTTACGACCATCCCGATCCGTCGATTTTTCTCGTGTTGCATTCGCCGAGCGACATGCCCGGCACCAGCAACATGGATTTCGTCATCTTCCCGCCGCGCTGGCTGGTCGCCGAGAACACCTTTCGCCCGCCCTGGTTCCACCGCAACATCGCCAGCGAATTCATGGGCCTCATCCATGGCGCCTACGATGCGAAAGCCGGCGGTTTCGTGCCCGGCGGCGCGAGCCTGCACAATTCCATGACCGCGCACGGCCCGGATGCGGCGAGTTTCGAGAAGGCCAGCGCCGCAGATACTTCCCGTCCCGATCATGTCGTCGATACCATGGCGTTCATGTTCGAGACGCGCGCGGTCATCCGACCGACGCGGCAAGCACTGGAATCGCCGCAATGGCAGCACGACTATTACCGATGCTGGCAAGGGCTGACGAAGCACTTCCGCCACCCGCAGAATTGACCAAGGATACCCGCTGATGAAACTGGCAAGCTTGAAGGACGGTGGCCGCGACGGCACGCTGATCGTGGTCAGCCGCGACCTTGCGCGCGCCGTGCGCGTAAGCGATATCGCACCGACGTTGCAGCGTGCGCTGGAAGACTGGCACAGCGCCGCGCCACGTCTGCATCGCGTGTACGAGCTGCTCAACGACGCGGCGCGCGCACAGACGATCAACGGCGAGAACGTATTTGCGCTCGACGTCGCCGCGCTCGCCGCGCCGCTGCCGCGCGCCTACGAATTCGTCGACGGCAGCGCCTATCTGCCGCACGTCGAGCGCGTACGCCGCGCGCGTGGCGCCGAAGTGCCGGCGAGTTTCTACGTCGATCCGCTGATGTATCAAGCCGTTAGTGCGGGCTTCTACGGCCCGCGCGATGCGGTGCGCGTGACCAGCGAGGACTACGGCATCGATCTGGAAGCGGAAATCGTCGTCGTCACCGACGATGTGCCGATGGCGGCGACCAGCGCGCAGGCGGCCGATCACATCCAGTTGATCGGTTTGATCAACGATGTGAGTTTGCGCAATTTGATTCCCGGCGAACTGGCCAAGGGTTTCGGCTTCCTGCAATCCAAGCCGCGCTCGGCGCTGTCGCCGGTGTTCGTCACGCCGGACGAATTGGGCGAGGCATGGAAAAATTCAAAAGTGCATCTCGCATTGACCACGCACATCAACGGCAAGCTGTTCGGCCAGCCGGAGGCCGGCGAAGACATGCAGTTTTCGTTTGCGGAGCTGGTCGCTCATGCTGCGAAGACGCGGCCGCTCGGTGCGGGCACCCTCGTCGGCTCCGGCACCATCGCCAATCAGGACGAATCCAAAGGTGCGTCGTGCCTTGCGGAAAAGCGCACGCTGGAAACGATACGCGACGGCAAACCGTCGACGCCGTTCCTCAAGTTCGGCGACCGCGTGCGCATCGAAATTCTCGACCGCGCTGGTGCGAGCGTGTTCGGCGCGATCGAGCAGACGATCGAGAAAGGCTGAGTCGCAGAGAAAGGAGTACCCGTTTGTGCCAGTCGGTCGCGGCGGGCAAAGCGTGGTGCGAGCAACGGGCAAGCGCTCAGGATGAGTTTGCGGTGGGCTTCATGTACCCGACCTGCCCGTGGTTTGCGCTCTACGAAACCATGACAACAAGGTGAGACGTGGCAAAAAATCGTACTTGGGCAGCACTGTTCGGGGTTATTTCGCTGCTGGCGACTTCGTCATCGTACGCTTGCTCGGCCTGCGGCTGCACGTTGAGTTCGGATTGGGGAAGCCAAGGGCTCGTGGCGAGCAACGGCTGGCGTTTCGACATGCGCTTCGACTACTTCGATCAAAACCAGTTGCGCGAAGGAACCGGTGGCGTATCGCGAGGCGGTGTTGCAATTCCGAATGATGAAGAAGTTCAGCAGTCCACGATCAATCGGAATTACACGTTCGCGCTCGACTACAGCCCGAACAAAAATTGGGGTGTCAGCGTCACACTGCCGTGGTTCGATCGCTCACACGCCACCATCGCAGCTGGAGACGAAGACATCTCGACCTCGCACGACAAAGGTATCGGCGATCTGCGCGTGCTCGTGCGCTATTCCGGATTTGTGGCACAGCGCAATACCGGTATCGAATTCGGCGTGAAATTGCCGACCGGCAAGTTCAACAGCACCTTCGAGAGTGGCCCTCAACAGGGCGGAATCGTCGATCGCGGTCTGCAACTCGGTACGGGAACGACCGACTTGTTGTTCGGCATCTATCACTTCGATGCGTGGAATGCGGACTGGGGATATTTCGGCCAGGCGATCGTGCAGGCTCCGGCGGATTCGCGCGAAAATTTCAAGCCGGGATTGGGGCTGAACATCAATGCCGGCGTGCGCTACACCGCCAGCGAGACCTTCGTGCCGCAGCTGCAGATCAACGCGCGTTTCGAAAAACGCGAACAAGGCGCCAACGCCGACATCGACAACAGCGGCGCGACCCTGATTTATCTCAGCCCGGGGGTAACCTGGAATTTCTCACGGCGTTTCTCGGCCTATGCCTTTCTGCAGGCGCCGCTGCATCAGCGTGTCAACGGCTTGCAAATCGAGGCGAAGTGGCTCGGATCGATGGGTCTGCATTACATTTTCTGAGACGGCGCGGCGGTATCGCAGGCGCTACAAATTCGGCATCTCGAACGTATCCAGCATCGCGGTTTCCTCGGTGCCTTCGCCCATGCGGATCTTGAGCGACAAACCGTCGCGCGAATCGGCTTTCGACAGCGCTTCTTCCAGATCGATGCGGCCGGCGCGATACAGCGTGAGCAGCGACTGATCGAAAGTCTGCATGTTTTCCGCAAGGCTGCGATCCATCGCATCCTTGAGTTCGTGCAATTGCGCACGGCGGATGAGATCGCGGATGTGGGGGGTGTTGATCAGGATTTCCGCTGCCGGCAGGCGCTGGCCGTCCTTGCCGAGCACGAGGCGCTGGCTGATGATCGCGCACAGATTGAGCGACAGATTCATCAGCACGTTGCGGTGCGCGCCCTCGGGGAAGAAGTTGAGGATACGTTCGATCGCCTGATCGGCGTTGTTCGAGTGCAACGTGGCGAGACAAAGGTGCCCGGTTTCGGAAAAGGCGATGGCGGCTTCCATCGTGGCCGAATCACGAATTTCGCCGATCATGATGACATCGGGCGCCTCGCGCATCGCGTTTTTCAACGCTTCGCCATAGCTGTGCGTGTCGAAGCCGACTTCGCGCTGGTTGACGATCGATTTCTTGTGCTGATGCAGGTACTCGATCGGGTCTTCGATCGTGAGGATGTGGCCTGAGGTATTCGCGTTGCGATGGTCGACCATCGAGGCGAGCGTGGTCGACTTGCCCGAGCCGGTCGAGCCGACGAGCAGGATCAGGCCGCGCGGTTCCATGATCAATGTGTTGAGTACCGGCGGCAGTTGCAACTCCTCGATGCTCGGCACGACGCTCTTGATCGCGCGAATGACCATGCCGATCTCGCCGCGCTGGCGGAACACGTTGACGCGGAAGCGACCGATGTCCTTCAGGTGAGTGACAAGGTTCATTTCCAAATCTTGTTCAAACCTGGCGATCTGCCTGTCGTCCATCATCGAATAGGCGATGCGCTTGGCGAGGCCAGCCGGCATGGCCGCGTTGCCGAGCGGCGTGAGCGTGCCGGAAATCTTGATGTTGATCGGAGCGCCGGTGGACAAAAACATGTCCGAGGCGTTCTTGTCGTTCATCAACTTGAGAAAATAGGTGATATCCATCCGTTCAATGCCTGTCGCTGCGGGTGCGTGCCGAGATTGTCGTTGCCATCGTGCCCGCGCATTGTGGACAATGCGCGGTGAGCGGATTCGCTACGGCGGAATGATATGACAAAGCGGCGCACCATTGCCTGGATCACCTTTTCCTTTTTTGCCATCGGCGCGGTCGGCTGCGCCCAGACCAAGCCACCGCTGGCGGAAATGCAGGAGGCGACGCGCAGCGTCGACGCCGCGCGCGATGCGGGCGCGGCAACCTATGCTTCTGCCGAGTTTCATGGGGCGCAAGAGCGCCTTGGACAGGCGCGCGCGGCGATGCGGCAGGAAGATTACGATCTTGCCACCCAGTTCGCCGACGAGGCGCAGGTTGCCGGTGTTCTCGCCCAGGCGCGCGCGCGGTTGGGCAAGGATCGCGAACGAGTCGACGCGCGTGCGCGCGAGAACGAACGGCTGCGCAACGATCTTTCGGTGCCGGTCGAACCGAAGCAGGAGGGATTCCAATGATCGCCGCGATTCGCAGGCAACGGTGGGTCATCGCAGCGCTGCTTGGCGCCGTATGCGCCGGCGCGTGGGCCGCCAAGGACGATCCGGACTACGACCGCTTGCGCGGTGAATTGAATCGCTTGGCCAGCGACCGCACGCTCGGCACGCTGGCGCCAGCCGAAATCGCGCTGGCCGAACAAGCGTTGAACAATCTCGTCGAGTTCGGCGGCAAGCGCAAACTACACGACCACTACGTCTTCCTCGCCGACCAACGCGTGAAAATCGCCTACGCGGCGGCGCAGGCGGTGACTCAGGAACGCAAACTGCAAGCGCTCGATCGCGAGCACGATCAGATTTTGATTGCCGCCAGCCGTCGCGATGCCGAGCAGGCGCGCATGGAACTGGAGCGGCAGCGAATCCAGAGCCTTGCCCAGCAGGAAGAGGCCGATCGCCTACGCGCCGAAGCGGACGATGCCCGCACCCAGACCGAACAAACGGCCAAGCAGGCCGAGACGGCGAAGAAACAAGCCGCGCAGGCGCGCAAACTGGCCGATGCGCAAGCGCGCGAGGCGGAGTTGGCGCGCAAGGAAGCCGCATTGCTCGCCGCGAGCGGTGCCGGTCCGGCAGCGAGCAAATCGACGGCACCCGCCGCCGTGAAGGCGGTGTCGATCGTGCTGGGCGAGAGCACGTTCGCGCCCGGGCAATTTGCCTTGAAACCGGCCGGCAGCGCGCAAATCGCGAAGATCGCCGCCGCGGCCGGCGGCAAGTCGGTGCGCATCGAGGCCTACGCCAACGACGGTGGCAGCGCCAAGGCCAACGCCACCCTTTCGCAGCAACGCGCCCATGCGATCCGCGATGCGCTCATCGGCGCCGGCGTTCCAGCCAAGAGCATCGTTGTGGTCGGGGTCGGCACCAAACCCGGCGCATCGCGGGGTGCGGTGGCGAGTATTTCCGACCACTGAGCGCGCTTTTCCGTCGTGTGGCACAAAATCTTCGCCTCTGCGCGTGTGCGGAGGGCGTTATCGTGTGGTGCGGACGGAAGGCGGTAAATCGTGGTGCCTTGCTCCGCCTTTCGTACGGCTTGTGCCCGGTTGCGCGCGCAAGGGCAAAGGAGTAGCTTGGCGCAGCCGAGTTGCATTTTGCGAGCCCGGCATCCGAGCCCATGAGTGCAGCCATCGCCTTCCATCGCGCCTGCATTTCACCCGTTGCGGTGAAACCTCGACGGTATGCGCTCTTCGCTCCTTCCTTGCCCTGCGCAAATCGAAATTTCGGCCCTGGATTCGGGCCGGGACTCGCTTGCGCCCCTGAAACGAGGAGATTGGTCGATGTTTGAAGATCGTCAGAAAAACGAAGTCGATGCCCTGCTGGCTAGCGATGCGGAATTCCGCGACCTGTACCGGCACCACAAAGACCTCGACAGAAAGGTGCACGATGCGGAAATCGGCATTTTGCCGATGGACAGCATTGCGCTGTCGAGCATGAAACGCGAAAAGCTGCGCACCAAGGATCGACTGACCGAATTGTGGGATCGCCACCAGGCGTTGCACTGACCGCGCACAGCACCATTCCATTTATACACATCGCATCGCAAGGGCGCGACGCAGGCCACGGAGTCGGTGGCCTGCGTCGCGTCCTTAGCTTTTGTCGACAGGGCTTTGTGCCGGTCGTTCGACCGATTCCTGCCCGCTCCTGTATCATTGAACGCCTCATCGTCGCGCTTGCGCAGGAGTTGTCATGGCCGTACATCGCAGCGTGCTCGAACTGATCGGCGACACGCCGATCGTCCAGGCGCAGCGACTCGATGCAGGCCCTTGCGAGTTGTATTTCAAGCTCGAAAGCGCCAATCCCGGCGGTTCGATCAAGGACCGCATCGGCCTGTCGATGATCCAGGCCGCGGAACAAGCCGGCAAGATCAAACCCGGCGATACGCTCGTTGAAGGCACCGCCGGCAACACCGGCATCGGCCTTGCCCTCGTTGCGCAGCAGAAGGGCTATCGGCTGATTCTGGTCGTGCCGGACAAAATGAGCCGCGAGAAAATTTTCAACTTGAAGGCAATGGGGGCCGAAGTGGTGCTGACCCGGTCGGACGTGGCCAAGGGTCATCCGCAGTACTACCAGGATCTGGCCGAACGGATCGCGCGCGACACACCTGGCGCGTACTTCATCAACCAATTCGGCAACCCCGACAACCCGCGCGCGCACGAAGAAGGCACCGGGCCCGAGATTCTCGCGCAGATGGATGGCCAGATCGATGCCATCGTGTTCGGTTGCGGCTCGTCCGGCACGATGACCGGCTTGTCGCGTTGTTTCGCCAAGGCGGCGCCGAATATCGAATTGATTCTTGCCGATCCGGTCGGTTCGATTCTCACCCAGTACATCAACGAGGGCACGCTGTCGACCAAGTCGGCGAGCTGGATGGTCGAAGGGATCGGCGAGGATTTTCTGCCGGCGATTTCCGACTTCTCGCGCGTGAAGAAGGCCTACGCGATCAGCGACAAGGAAAGTTTCCTTGCCGCGCGCGAACTATTGGCGAAAGAAGGCATCTTCGGCGGTTCCTCGACCGGCACGCTGACGGCGGCCGCGTTGAAATATTGTCGCGAGCAGACGGCGAAAAAACGCGTACTCGTGTTCGTCTGCGATACGGGCAACAAGTATCTGTCGAAGATGTACAACGACTACTGGATGCTCGACAACGGTTTTCTGGAGCGCGAGCACCATGGTGACCTGCGCGATCTGATCCTGCGTCCGTATTCACAACGCGATACGGTTGTGGTGGGCCCGGCCGAGCTTCTGGTCACGGCGTATCAGCGCATGAAACTCTACGACGTTTCGCAGTTGCCGGTCATGCAGGACGATCAGATCGTGGGTATCGTCGACGAGTCGGACGTGCTGCTGCATGTCTACGACGACGAAGCGAAGTTTCGTGACCCGGTGTCCACGGCGATGGTCAGCCGCCTGCTCAAGCTCGACGTCAAATCCCCGATCGAAGCCCTGCTGCCGGTGTTCGATGCCGGTCGTGTCGCGATCGTGATGGACGGCACGAAATTCCTAGGCCTGATCACGCGCATCGACCTTCTCAATTACCTGCGGCGGCGGGTACAGTGACGGATGCGGTCGGCATGCACGCCGAACATGCCGCACGGAAAGACCGATGTGGTGTTGACGAGGCTCACTTGAACCGTTCGAGAAAACAATGAAAAATTTCCCACAACACGGCCTTGGCACGCGCGCGATCCACGCCGGTCAACCCCCGGACCCGTCGACCGGCGCGATCATGACGCCGATTTACGCCACCTCGACCTATGTGCAAGCGAGTCCCGGCGTGCACAAGGGCTACGAGTATTCGCGCACACAGAATCCGACGCGCATGGCCTACGAGCGTTGCGTCGCCGATCTCGAAGGCGGCGCGCGCGGCTATGCCTTCGCCTCCGGTCTTGCCGCAGCAAGTACCGTGCTCGATTTGCTCGATTCGGGCAGCCATGTGATCGCGATGAACGATTTGTATGGCGGCACGTATCGATTGTTCGAGCGCGTGCGTCGGCGCTCGGCGGGCCTGGATTTCACTTTCATCGATTTGAACGACGCGGGGGCACTGACGGCCTCGCTGAAGCCGAACACGCGCATGATCTGGGCGGAGACGCCCACCAACCCGATGCTCACACTTGTCGACCTGGCCAAGGTCGGCGCATTCGCACGCAAGCATGGCCTGATCTTCGTCGTCGACAACACGTTTTCATCGCCCATGCTGCAACGCCCGCTGGAATATGGCGCGCACCTGGTGCTGCATTCGGCGACGAAATATCTCAACGGTCATTCCGACATGGTCGGTGGCATCGTCGTCGCAGGCGACGACAAAGCACTTGCCGAGCAGATGGCGTTTTTGCACAACTCGGTTGGCGCCATTGCCGGGCCGTTCGATGCCTTCCTCGCGCTGCGCGGATTGAAGACGTTGCATCTGCGCATGCGCGCCCACTGCGCGAGCGCGCTCGAACTCGCGGGCTGGCTGGAAAAACATCCCGCGGTCGAGCGCGTGATTTATCCCGGGCTCAAATCGCATCCGCAGCATGCCTTGGCGAAAAAGCAGATGCACGGTTTTGGCGGCATCGTCAGCATCGAAGTCAAAGGCGGGTTGCGCCGGGCGCGGCGCATGCTGGAGCGCTGCGAACTGTTCGCGCTGGCCGAATCTCTCGGCGGAGTGGAGAGCCTGATCGAGCATCCGGCGATCATGACTCACGCGTCGATTCCGGCGGCGACTCGCAAAAAGCTCGGTATCAGCGATGGCTTGATTCGCTTGTCGGTCGGCATCGAAGACGTGCGCGACTTGCGCGATGAATTGGTGGCGGCACTGGCCTGATCGAGTTTCGCCGCGCGGGCGCTACGGCGTGCGCTTGAACGACAAATGCTTGTGCCCGAGGAAGCTCGTGAAAACCGGCACGATGATGCCGACGGCGTGCGCGATTTCCTGTGCATGCCAGCGAATGCCCAGGCACGGCAGCAGGACCTCATCGAACAGCAGGCTGACAACCAGGGTTTGCAGCAGCGCAGCGGCGTTCACCACGCAGAACCAGAACACCTGATGATGCGTGTGATTGGCGGCTTGAGGAAACACGTAGCGCCGATTGAGCAGGAACGCCACTGTCATGCCGACGAGGTAGGCAAGCGTGATCGCTGCGGCATACGGCATCCATCGACTCAGTGCGATGCGCGCGAGGAAATTCGCTGCCGCGGCGAGTCCGCCGGCGAGGACAAAGCGCAGAAATTGCGCGCGGTCGTGCGCGGCGGAAATTTCCGTGTTCATGCGCGCGTCGGCGTATCGTCGCCGAGCACGACCCGCGCCAGTTCGCGCCCGGTGCGCACGCTCTCGCAGATCGAGCGGTCTTCCGGGTAGTAGTACGACGTGTCCGCCATGGTGAACCCCGTCAACGGAGTGCGCATCGGCGGCAGCATTGCGGCAAAACCGGGCGGGCAGATCGTCTGCGCGAAGTCGTAGCGGTGGCAATGCGTGGCAAGGACCCAGTCCGGATCGAATTTCGGATTGAGCTTCGACAAATAGCCGAGCGTTTCGTCGATGAATGCCTGATTGTCGCGTGTGTATTTCGGGTGCGTCTTGGGCATGTAGAAGGGGGCGTACACGATGGCTGGCCCGGTTCCCGGGTTCAGATTGGAGTACTCGATCACGCCGGGAATGTCGATGCTCTCATCGCAGATGTTCATCCAGAAATTTTCGCTGAGCGGCTGCTTGAGCTTCAGGATGACGCACGCGACCGGAATGTTTTCGATCGCGCGGATGCGCGCCACGAATGCTTCCGGCAGGTCGGGTACGAGCGCGGGCACGTACTGGATCGGCGCCGTGCTGACGACGTTGTCGACGACCCGTTCTTCGCCCGCCACGACGATGCCGCGCACTTTGCCGCCACCGTTCGTCGTCACGCTGTCGATGCCCGAGCGCAGATGGATGCGACCGCCGAGCGCTTCGATGCGGGCCCGCAGTGCATCGAGCAAGGTCGCCGAACCGCCTTCGAGGTAGCCGAGCGATTCGTGCAGCAGATTGCGTCGCGACAGGGCCACGCGCTTGATCCGCGTGCCGAGCCACGCCGCCGAAAGCTGGTCGCTCAATTCATAGAACTTGAGATGGAACAGTCGCTCCCACAGCACCTTGTAGGCGCGCTCGCCGAGCCACGATTTCAGCCACGGCAGTGCGCCGATCTTGTCGAGCGCGGCCCAGTTCTTGACGCTCTTGGTCTTCATGACGTGCAGCGCATAGCGAAATTTTTCGATCACGCCGAGCCCATCGAAACGCAGCAGCGCCTGCGGCGTTCCCCACTTGTACAGGCGCCCGTTCCAATAGAAGCCCATTTTCGTGTCGGTCCAACGCAGCTTGTTGGAGAGATTCAGTTCGGCGAGCAGATCGAACAGGGGGAAGTCGGTTTTGCAGATGAAGTGGTAGTAGCGTTCGATCGCGAGGCCATCGAAATCGAACGACGCCGACATGCCGCCGATGCGGTCGTCGCGCTCGTAGACATCGACCGCGTGCCCGGCCTTGAGCAAGTCGAGCGCGCAGATCAGCCCCATGGGGCCGGCGCCGACGATGGCGGTTTTCGGTGGACTCATCCCAGGTTCTCGCAAGAGGAAAAATTCGACATCAGCGTTTGAGCACGATCGCGGCGTAGCGGGGATCGCAGTAGCTCTCGCGCACGGCCTCCTCGAACGGCGTCTGCGTCACGCCGAACGTCGCGCGCGTATCGACGCCGTGAAATTCGTCGCCGGCACTGAGCGCTTTGAGTTGGTCGGCAGTGAATGGCGGCTTGCCGCTGAACAACGCGTAGATGCGCAGCAGAAAGTGGAACAGCGAGTAGGGGATGTGCACGATCAGCGTACGCAATCGTTTGACCCGCTTGATCGCGCGGATGATGTCGACGTAGTCGATGCGCGTGTCGCCGCAGACATCGTAGACCGCGCCGTCGGGTTGCATTTGGATGCAGCGGGCGATGCAGCGACAGAAGTCGCGCTCGTACAGCGGCTGGCGCATGTACTTGCCGTCGCCGGGAATCGGAAAAACCGGTGTTTTCGCCATGAAGCGCGACAGCCAGCCCAGGTGCTTGGGATCGAACCAGCCGAACATCAGGGTCGGGCGCAGCACGCAATGCCGGATGCCGGATTCGACGACGAGTTTTTCCTGCGCCTTCTTCGTGTTCGTGTAATCATCGTTCGCGACAGAGTTCACCACCGACGAGGAAATGTGTACGAGGTAGGGCACGCCGTGGCGCTTCACCACGTCGAGCACAACGCGCGTCGCATCGATATTGTTGCGCACGAAAATCTCAGGCTGCTTGCCGGTGATCTGCGCATGCAACTGCACGACGCAGGCGGCGCCCTCAAAGCTGGATTCCCACTCGCCGCATTCGGCGACATCGGCGTGGATCGCGCGCACGCGCGGATGCAGTTCGCGCAGGATGCCGAGGTTGTATTCGTGCTTGTCGATCGCGACGAGGTTGCTGTAGCCCTGCGCCTCGAGTTCGACGAGCAGGTTTTGGCCAACGAGTCCGGCGGCGCCGGTCAAGACGATCTTGGCATCTTTGGCGATCATGACTTGCGATGCCTCACAGTGTGATCTTCTTGAACACGAATTCGGGGATGTGCCGAATGACGAGCATGATCGGCCCCCAGAACCATGGCAGATAGACGACGCTGCGGCGTTTGTCGATCGCACGCACGATACCGGTGGCGATCCGATCCGGCTTCGCCCACAGCGCGCCCTTGTTCGCGATGGCCGCGGTCATCGGCGTGTCGACGAAGCCGGGTTTGATCGTCAACACATCGACGTTCGACTTCGCCAGGCGTTGACGCAAACCGGAAAGGAACGCGCTGATCGCCGCCTTGGCCGAGCCATAGGCGTAGTTGCTTTGCCGACCGCGATCGCCCGCGACCGAGGAAATCACCGCGAGCGTGCCGGCCTTGTTCGCCTCGAACCGGTTCGCAAGCGGAGTCAAAAGCGCCATCGTCGACAGCGCGTTGATGTCGAATTCGCGGCGTAGCGCGTCGACGGAATGCTCGCATTCGCCCTGATCGGACAATGTGCCGTGCGCGATCAGCACCGTGTCGAGGCCGCCGAGTTCGCGCTCGGCTTGATCGATGACCGCCTGGTGCGCGGCGAAATCGGCAACGTCGAGCGCCGCGAACGCACAGCGCACGGCACCACGCACGTCGAGATCGGTCTTGATGGCGCGCAACCGCTCGGTGTTGCGCGCGACGAGGAACAACGCGTCGCCGCGTGCGGCGAAGATGCGCGCGGTGGCTTCGGCGATCGCGGAGGTGGCTCCGATGATCAGGATTTTTCTCATGAGCTCATTCCATCACCCGGCGCCAGAAGCCGGAAGAAAATTTCGGATCGATCTGCACCAGCATCGATTGCCAGTGCGGGAAATATTGGCGAAAACGCGCCCCGCTCATGCGCGCATCCTTGGCCGGATAAACGGCGCCACCGGCGGCAGCGACGATGTCGTCGAGGCGGTCGAGCAGGGAGAATGTCGCCGCGCCGCGGTTGGGGAAATCCAGGGCGAGCGTCGTGCCGGCGCGCGCAAACGAAAGTATACCCGCTGCCGGGCGGTCGGCGAATACCTTGAGCACGGCGAGGAACGAGCCGCTGCCGCTGGCGGTGATGCGTTCGAGCAATTCGGCGGTAGCCGATTGCGCCACCGCCGCCGGCACCACGCATTGATACTGGAGGAATCCACGCGGCCCGTAGAGACGGTTCCATCCGCCGATCGCGTCCAGCGGATAGAAATACGGCTCATGGTGAACGAGTGCGCGACCTTCGCGTGCGCAACGGAAGTAGAGTTCGTTGAAGGCGCGCAAACTCAGCGAATTGATCGGCGAAAACGGTGGCGTGAACGGCACGTCGAGCCGGCGTCGACGCGGTGCGCTGGCCGCGATCGAAGCCGGTGCGTGATTGGCGCGATAAAAAACGCCGCGACCGAAACGCGATCCGCGCGCCGCGCAGTCGACCCAGGCGACGTTGTATGCCCAGTCGCGTTCGGACTGCGTCGACAGCGCGAAAAAATCGGCGAGACTGCCGAAGCGATGGGTTTCCTGCGTCATCCATGGACTGGCGATGCGCAGCAAACGGAATTCTGCCCAGAGAATCGCGCCGGTGAGGCCAAGGCCGCCGATCGTCGCGGTATACAAATCCGGATTTTCCTGCGCGCTGCACTCCACGCGCGTGCCGTCCGAGCGCAGCAATTCAAAGCGCAATACGTGCTCGCCGAAGGTGCCGGCGCGGTGATGATTCTTGCCGTGCACGTCGTTGGCGATCGCGCCGCCGACGGTGACGAAACGCGTGCCGGGCGTAACCGGCAGGAACCAGCCCTGCGGCACGGCGAAATCGAGGATGTCGGCGAACAGCACGCCGGCCTCGCAGCGCAGGATGCCGCTGGCGGGATCGAAGGCGATGTAGCGATCGAGTCCGCGCATTGCCAGCAGCGTACCGCCATCGTTGAGGCAGACGTCGCCGTAACT
>JAFEFR010000411.1 GCA_018240485.1 Pseudomonadota bacterium | reverse complement strand
GTACGCGCGTGGTCAAGCAACCGCCGACGGAAATGGCCGACGGGGCAAAGGTGGAAATCAAGTCGAAGTAATTTCCCCTGCCTTTCGGGAAAGGAAAGAGGGGTGTTCCCGTTTCAATTGAAGATGGAAGTCGAAAGAATTTCCGTCGTCCGGCGCTTCGCGCCACCTCCTCCCGGTGGGAGAAGGGAAGAAAAAGCAGAGGAGTTCACACATGAGCACGCTGGTCGAAATCCGCAATGTCAGCAAGACCTACGAACGCGGCAAACAGAAAGTCGAGGTGTTGCATCACATCGATCTGAATATCGCGCAAGGCGATTTTCTTGCGCTGATGGGGCCGTCGGGTTCGGGCAAGACGACGCTGCTCAACCTGATTGGCGGGCTCGATTCGCCGACGCAGGGGCAGATCAGCGTTGGAGGCACGCGCATCGACAACCTCAATCAGGGCGCGCTGGCGAAGTGGCGCGCATCGAACGTCGGCTTCATCTTCCAGTTCTACAACTTGCTGCCGATGCTCTCGGCGCAGAAGAACGTCGAGCTGCCGCTGTTGCTGACCAAACTCGGCGCGGCACAGCGCAAAAAGAATGCGGCGATTGCGCTGCAACTGGTGGGCCTGGCCGAACGCGCCGGGCACAAACCGACCGAGTTGTCCGGCGGCCAGCAGCAGCGTGTGGCGATCGCACGCGCGATCGTGTCCGACCCGACGCTGCTCGTGTGCGATGAGCCCACGGGTGATCTGGATCGTCAATC
Organism: Pseudomonadota bacterium; assembly: GCA_018240485.1. Lineage (GTDB taxonomy): Bacteria > Pseudomonadota > Gammaproteobacteria > Xanthomonadales > Rhodanobacteraceae > Rudaea. The sequence goes on along the minus strand of JAFEFR010000411.1, from coordinate 19,557 downwards.
CGCGGAAGACGTGCTCGGCCTGCTGCAGACGCTGAACCGGCAGCACGGCAAGACCATCGTCATGGTCACCCACGACCCCAAGGCGGCGGAGTACGCGACGCACACCTTGCATCTGGACAAGGGCGCGTTGGTCGAGGCAGCGGCGCACGCGTAACGTTCCTTCTCCCGATGGGAGCAAGGAAGATCAAGCAGGAGTCACTTCAATGAAATATCTGCATCTCATCTGGGCGGCGTTGTTTCGCCGCAAGACGCGCACGATTCTGACACTCGTGTCGATCATTGCCGCGTTCCTGTTGTTCGGCTTGCTCGATGCGGTGCGCGTGTCGTTCGCCGAAGCGGGGCAGTCGGCGAATGGCGCCGAGCGCTTGCAGACCGGGTCGAAATTGTCGTTCATCCAGACCTTGCCGATGGCGTTGCAAGCACGCATGGCCGCTATCGACGGAGTCAAGGATGTGGCCTTCGTCAACTGGTTTGGCGGCGCCTATCAGGATCCGCACAATCAAGTGTTCACCTTTGCGGTCAGCGAGAATTACCTCGACGTGTATCCCGAGGTCAGCGTCGATCCGGGGCAACGGAAGGCCTACAGCGACGATCTCAATGGCATTCTGGCCGGCGAGGTGTTGGTGAAAAAATACGGTTGGAAGATCGGCGATAAAATCCCGCTGCAATCGCAGATTTTCCCAAACAAGGAAGGCTCGAAAAACTGGAGTTTTACCCTGCGCGGGATCATGAAGTCGAAAGACGACAAAGCGTTTCAGAGTCAGATGATCGTGCTGCACTGGAAGAATTTCGACGAGACCACGCCGTACAACCGCGGGCAGGTCGGCTGGTATGTGAGTCGGGTGAAGGACGTCAACGATGCCGACCGCGTCGCCAAGGCGATCGATGCGCTCTCGGCCAATTCGGATCACGAAACCAAAACCCAGACCGAACAAGCCGCCACACGGAACTGGATCAAACAGCTTGCCGACATCGGCCTGATCGTCACCTCGATCATGGGGGCGGTGTTTTTCACATTGATTCTGTTGACGGGGAACACCATGATGCAGGCCGTGCGCGAACGCACTTCCGAATTGGCGGTGCTCAAAACCATCGGGTTCTCGAACGGCAGCGTGCTCGGCATGGTGTTGGCCGAGTCGGTGATGTTGTTGCTGCTGGGCGGGCTCATTGGTCTCGCCTTGGTCAGCATCATCAACGCCTCATTGCCGGCCATGAGCGGCGGCATGATCACCAACGCTGCAGTAGGCTGGAAGAGTTGGGGGCTCGGTATCGTGCTTGCGCTGGCGATCGGCATTGTCATCGGCGCATTGCCGGCCAGCCGGGCGATGCGCCTGAACATCGTCGATGCCTTGGCCGGACGTTGAGGAGATACGCATGAAATTTCTGTTGGGTCTTCTCACTTTCATTGTCGTCATCATTGGCGTGATTGGTTTCCTCAGTCTGCCGTGGCAGGGCTTGCTGCTGCTGTTGGCCCTTCTGGGCGCCTGGATGTGGTTGACGCGACCGGGGCAACAGTCCGCGCAGGTTACCGGCATCGGCGTCGGCACCATCGGTCAGCGGCTCGGTTCATCGGCGGTCATCGTGATCGGCATCGCCGGTGTCGTCGGGGTGCTCGTGGCGATGCTGGCGATGGCCAATGGCTACAGCGAAACCTTGCGTCGCAGCGGCAGCGACGACACGGCGATCGTGATGCGTGGCGCGTCGGCATCCGAAGTTTCTTCGGTGCTGGGGCACGATGCCACGGTGGTTATCGAGCAGGCGCCGGGCATCGCCAAAGACGATGCGGGCAAGCCGTTGGCATCGCCCGAACTGGTTGTGGCGGCCAACTTGCCGATGAAGGGCGGCGATTCCGAGAACGACGTCGGCAGCGTCACGTTGCGCGGTATCGGCGACATGGCCTGGAAGGTCCACTCGAACGCGAAGATCCTCGCAGGGCGCACGTTCACTCCCGGTCTGCGCGAACTCGTCGTTGGCAAGGGGGCGCAGCGTCAGTACGCCGGACTCGACGTCGATCGTGAGGTCAAGCTGGGCAATCAAACCTGGAAGGTCGTCGGCGTTTTCGCCTCCGGCGATGCGATGGAGTCCGAGCTTTGGGGCGATGCCGACGTGGTGATGTCCGCCTATCGCCCCGGGGGAAGCAGCCGCAGTTCGGTATTCGTGCGTCTGACGGGTGTCGATGCGTTCGATGCATTCAAGGCGGCGCTGACCTCCGATCCACGTTTGCAGGTCGACGTCGATACGACGGCGAACTATTTCGGCAAGCAGGGGGAAGGCACGTCGAAGATGATTCGTGCGATCGGTTTCGTGGTCGGTGCGATCATGGCGATTGGCGCGATCTTCGGCGCTCTCAACACGATGTTCGCTGCGGTGGCGGTACGCGCACGCGAGATCGCGACCTTGCGCGCGATCGGGTTCCGTGGCGTCCCGGTGGTGGTTGCGATCATGCTGGAGACGATGTTGCTGGCCTTGATCGGCGGTGCGTTGGGCGGCTTGATCGCCTGGCTCGTGTTCAATGGCTACACGGCTTCGACGATGACGGCAGGTACGACCGGGCAACTCATGTTCGAGTTCAAGGTGGCCCCGGCCGTGTTGTGGACCGGCATCAAGTGGGCGCTCGCGATCGGCTTCATCGGCGGCCTCTATCCGGCGCTGCGCGCGGCACGCCTGCCGGTGACGACGGCACTGCGCGAATCCTGAGCCTACGATCGCGGGCAGGCGGCCGATCCCGGCCGATGCCGCCGATGCCCGGGCGGCAGAAAGCGCGCCGTGCGGCGGTCGAGTCGTGGATGGCGCTGGCCTGGATTCTGGCGCGCGATAATGGCAGCGAAGGCGTCTAAACCTTCGCGGCGGCGCTTGCATCCAAGCGAGAAATGGACGGTGCCGTTTTCAGCATGCAGGTTCAGCCCTTGAAATCCGTGGCGGAAAATCCACCGGATCGCAGCGACGACCATGCCCTCGTGCGCGCGGCGCTCACAGGCGATACGCGCGCGTTCGAGCGACTGTATCGCAGTCATGTCGGGCGTGTGTACGGCGCGATTCTGCGCCTGGTCGGCATGGATCGCGCGCGCGCCGAGGAATTGACCCAGGAGGCATTCATCCAGGCGTGGCGCAAGCTCGCGAGCTTTCGTTTCGATGCCGCATTCTCGACGTGGCTGTATCGTCTTGGCGTCAACACAGCCCTGATGGAACTGCGCGGCAAACGCGACGAAGTGAACGTCGACGATGACGTCTTGGCGTTGGCGGCGGGTGGCGAGGTGCCATTCTGTGCCGGCGAGCGCGGCGATCTGGAACGTGCCGTGGCGAAGTTGCCGCCGCGGGCGCGTGCCGTGCTCGTGCTGCACGATATCGAAGGCTGGAAACACGAGGAAATCGCCGCCGAACTTGGCATGGCGGTGGGGTCCTCGAAGGCGCAGTTGCACCGCGCGCGGGGTTTGATGCGGACGACACTTCAAGCGGCTTGATGGCGAGCCCGCACGACGGGCAGTGAGGCGAAGGATGGACAACGATTTTCAGTGGCGCAGTCAGATGCGCAAACTCGGCGAGGGGATCGAGCCTACGCACGATCTGTGGCCGGCAATCGCTGCGCGCCTCGTGTTGCCTGCCTCGTCACGACGCCAATGGCATCGCCCCGCATTGGCGCTGGCAGCAAGTCTTCTCGTTGGACTTGGCGCGATGACGTACTCGTTGAACCGTTCGATCGACCTGCCGAGCGGAAACATCGTCGGGTCGCACGGTAGCGCGACGCAGACGGTGGGCGTACAGACCGCGCTGGATTGGGCGACCCCGGCCGATCCCGGGCTCGCTGCGGCGGCGCAGGATCTCGACAAAGCCAGCGCCGATTTGCAGGCCGCGCTCGAAGCCCGCCCGGACGCGGTTTTTTTGGTCGGCCTGCTCAATCGCACCAATGCGCAACGCATGCGTCTGGTGCGTCAATCGGCCATTTCCGGCTGAGCGCCTCGCGGCCATTCGTCTGTACGAACAGGAGGAGTGTGAAACATGGGGCACGCATACAAAATTCCCCTCGGCATCGTTCTCGCACTGGCGTTGGGTGCAAGCGCGCGCGCGGATGAGGCGAGGGTCGAAACCACGATCGCGACCGAGAACGGTGCGGCGAAGGTGTTGAGCCAGACCTTCCCGTTCGCTGCCGATGGGTCGATCGAGGTGAGCAACGTGCGTGGCAGCGTCACGATCACGGGCGGTGATGGGGGCACGGTCAAACTGGGCGGCAGCCTCGGCGCGGGATCGAAACTGGCGCTCGAAGGCGACCGGCGACACATGGAATTGCGCGTCGAGGCGCAGAAGGGGGGCGGCTGGTTCGGCAATCGCGGTCCGACGAGCGATACGACGTTGGTGCTCGACGTGCCACGCGGGGCGTCGATCAAACTCGATTTGGTCAGCGCCAACGGTACCCTCGAAGGCGTTGCGGGCCGTACCATCGAAGTCGGCAGCGTCAGCGGTACCGTGCGTGTGCTCGCATCGGCGCGTAGCGTTGACATCGATAGTGTCAGTGGTGACGTTATCCTGCAAGCCGAGCGCGTCGGCGCCATCGAGCGAGCACATCTGCAAACGGTCAGCGGCAACATCAAGGCAGACGGCGTCGACGCGCGGGTGACGCTCGGTACCGTGTCGGGCAAAATCGTTTTCTCTGCGCCGAAGGTCGACGAGTTGGGCCTTGAATCGGTTTCCGGCAGCCTCGAAGCCAGTGTGGCGCCGGCGAAGGGCGCGCGCATCCATGCCGAATCGATGAGCGGCGACGTACGCCTGAAGCTGCCTGCGACATTGGCCGCCCGCATCCATGCCGAAACCTTCAGTGGCAGCCTGAAGAGCGACTACGGAAAAGTAGTGAAGGAAGAATTCGGGCCGGGCAGCAGTCTCGACGTCGACGGTGGCGATGACGGCACGCGCGTGAGCGCGCAGGCGTTCAGCGGCAGCGTGGAATTGCGCAAGCAGTAGCTCGCCGTTCGCGTTCGTCGCATCTTTCGGAAAAACCCAGGCTGTTCGGCGAAGGCGTGCTTCATTCGTGCTCGGCGAAGAGGGTGGTTAGTTCGGGCAGTAGCGATGCGTAACGCCGCCAGCGTTGCACCGCATGGGCGTAGACCGGTTGACGCACTTGCCAGACACTCGCCGTCGTCACCGCTTGCGTTGCCCTTTTCCCGTTGGCGCTCTCTGCCGAGGACACGCCGAGAAACTCCCAGAGCCGGGCTTGCTCCGCATCCGGTGAGGCGACGAAGCGTTCGTAGTCGACGTCGAGAATCGGCACGCTCAATTGCGCCAGCCAGTGGCTCATCGCCTCGACGCAACCCTGTTGTACCGCGGCGATGTCGCTGAAGTCGTAGGCAAAGCCCAGATCGTCGTGAGCGAAATGCTGCATCCAGATGGACAAGGCGGTATCGCGCGCGCCGCGGCGGCAATGCACGATTTTCGCATTCGGAAAACACGCGACGATGAAGTCGAGGTAACGGAAGTTGAGCGGATTCTTGTCGAGGTAGAAGCGTGCCGGGGCATCGTCGCTGCGCATCTGTGCGCGAATAACGCCGGCGATCGCAGCCAATGCCTGCGGGTCGTACAGGCGCCGTTGTTCGTCGAGCAGGGCGTACAGGGCGGGAATCCAATTCAATTCGCCGCGATCGCGCACGGTGGCGTGACGAGCGAGCGTGCTGGCCACGAGGGTCGTGCCGCTGCGCGGCATGCCGACGACGAACACGGGGCAAAAGTCATCGTCGCGCGGCAGCGATGGCAACGACGCCGCGCATAGGCGCGCACGCAGAGCGTGTTGCCAGGATTCCCGGCGCCAGCGACCAGTGCGGTGCGCCAAGGCATTCGCTTCGACGAGGACGGTGGCGGCGTGCGCGTAGTCGCCGAGGTCGTCGAGTGCCTTGCCGTAAGCGAAGCCGACGCAGACGCGCGCCGCGGATTCGAGCCCGGCGTCGTGCCAGGCGCGACGGAAGCGTTGTACATCGGCCTCGTCGGCGGAGGCGAATCGTCGGCAGTGGGCAAGGCGCAGCCAGGCGGGGCCGAGCTGCGGGTTGAGGTCGAGCGCGCATCGCAACGCCACGCTGGCCTCGTCGAACGCCCCGAGCACGAGTGCGATCTCGCCCACGTCCATGTGCCTGCGCGCATCGTTTGGCCAGCGCGACATGGCCGCGCGCGCGATCGGCAATGCGCGTTCGTACAAGCCGCATTCCTTGAGGAAAGCCAGTACGGCGTGTGCCACGAACGGATCGGCAGGGGCCTCGTGCCACATCGCGCAAACGACGTCCGCCGCCGCGCCGTGGCGACCGTCTTCGCGCAGCCGCTGTGCCGTTTCCAGCCGTGCATCCGAATTCGACGGTGAGGCGGCCATCGACGTTCAGTAACCGCCCGGCACGTAGCCGAAGCGTTGCATTTGTTCGCGATGCGCGGCAACGATGCGTGCGACTTGATCGCGGCTCAATTTCTCGCGCCATTGGTGGCTGCGCCCCGCGCGGAAAAAGCGCTTGCCCTTGATCGGCACTTCGACGAAGCCGTCGCGTTGCTCCATCGCGGACAAGGCGCGAAAATCGGCGTGGCGAATCGCACGTTCGATGCGGGCGCGATCGTCGGTGCCGATCAGGCGGGCGACCTTGCCGAAGCCCTTGGCCGGTTTGTCGATCAAGTCTTCGTAGCGCAGGATCAAAATGCGCTCGCTCTCCATGTCGGCCCAACTCTTGACGTGCTGCGACCACGAGCCGAGGAACTCGGTCACGAACAGTTCGCTGTTTTCGGTCGCCGAGTTTTCATCGTTCAAATAGGCGATCGCGGCATCCAGATCGATGCCGAAATGATGCGCCATGCTGATGACCACATCCAGCGGGTTGCGCACCACGCAGATTGCGCCGGCGCTGACCTGCGGCGTGAGCAGCGGCACGCCATCCATCGCCCCGGCCATGCAGTGGGTTTTGACGAACACGGTTCTGGGCGCGGCGGCGGCGATGGCGGCGTGGACTTGTGGGCGTAGCGCGCACAACTGCGCGAAGTCGAGTTCGGTACTCGGTCGACCGGCAAGGCGCGAGTACAGTTCGGGATCGGCTTCCAGGCGGCCGTAATTCGGCAACTCGGCCAGCGGCACGGGTTCGGCCCGGTTCGCAATCAGGTTGGCGAGAAACGCCCGCAGCCAGGTATTGCCGGATTTGGGGTAGGAGGCGAGCCAGACGATATTGCCCATACGCTGCGCGTTCAATCCTTCTTGGTCGTCGCGGCAAAAGCCGGCAAGCCCAGTTCGGCGCGCAGCGGATCGAGCAGCGCACCGTAGCGCGGTGCGCGTGCCGTGTCGCGGCGCAGTGGCTCGCGTACCTGCATCGCACTCGGCGTATGCACTTCGCGTTCGGTCTTGTGGAACGCAAGGCATGCGGGCTCGAACGGCAAATTGCAGAAATCGAGCAACGCGCGGATGTTTTCTTCGGGCTGGGCAACTAGGTCTTCGTACACGTTCTCGCGCACGTGGGTTGGGTGGAGTGTGTGCCAATGCGTCGCGGCACGGTCGAAATCGCGCCAGTAGGCGGCGAGGTCGGAAAACGTCCGCGTGTACTCGTTGTTGGCGAGATGCTGGCGATAGCACGAAAAGCAGGTTTCCAGCGGATCGCGTCGAACGATGACGATACGCGCGCCGGGCAACATGGCGCGGATGGCGCCGATGTAAAGCCAATTTCCCGGCAGTTTGTCGGTGAAGCGCGGACAGCGAGTGCGCCAGTGTGCGGTGCGTTCGAGGTAGCGTTGGCCAAGGCGCGCCCAATCCGCCGGCGTGAGTCGACGTGCGAGCAGCGGCAGCGGTTGACCCAGGCGTTGCGCTTCCTCGGTCAGCACCATGGGCAGATCGGAAAGTTCGCCCGCACCATTGACCTGAGAATGCGAGGCGAGCACCTGTTCGATCAGGGTCGAACCGGATCGCGGCAGGCTGACGATAAAGATGACTTCAGCACCGAGCGGTGGCGTGGCGTCGGCGGGGGACGGGACGAACGCATCGAGCAGTGCATCCACAGAACGCGAATGCGCAGCAGCGTCCCAGCGCATGCGCGTTCGCGCGAGGGCATGCGCACGTGCGAGCGCAGCGAGCGCATCGGCAAACATGCCGCGCTCATCAAGCGCCTTGGCCAGCGCGAATTCCATGGCAACGCGCTCGTCTTGACTCGCGCCGGCGATCCGCAATGCGCCGCGAAGGCTTTCGAGATCGGCATCGGAAAGCCGCTGCGTCTTGATATCCGCCAGACCCCACCATGCCATGCCGGCATGCGGATTGCGCGCGAGCGCGGCGCGGTATTCCTTTGTCGCCTCATCGACGCGACCAGCGGCGCGGTACATGTCGCCGAGCACGGCGTGGGCGTTGACCGCGATCTTGGGCGACAAGGCCAGCGCGCGACGCAATGCCAAAGCTGACTCGTCGACGCGCATGCTGCGCATGAGAACGAGGCCGAGGTTGTAGTGCGCGCTTGCCAAGTCTGGATCGAGCTGGCAAGCCTGTCGCAACGTGGCGATCGCTTCGTCGTATCGGCTGTCGTCGATCAAGGTCGAGCCAAGCGTGTTCAAGTACAACGCATCTCCGGGGCGCAGTGCAATCGCACGTTGCAGGGTCTGGATCGCAAGCGATGTGTGTCCGCGCAAACTTTGCGTGCCGGCGAGCAAGCGCAAGATCTCGGGATGATCCGAATGAAGCGGCATCAATCCGGCGATGATGCGCTCGGCTTCGTCGACACGCCCCAGGCTCAACGCCTGGGCTGTCGCCACGACGCTTTGGATCGCGTTCGCGGACAGACCGTGCAGGCGGGATGGGGCGGTTGTGTTGGCGGCCATCAGAACAGCATGAACGTGGAGACGATGTACTTGTCGTTCGATACCGGTTTGTGGGCGAAATGCTGGAACATCCAGTACGGCGGAAACATCAGCAGCCGCCCGGCGCGCGGTTGTACCTTGATACCAAGGTCGGGAAACTCGGTTTCGCCGCCCTCGGCGACATCATTGAGATACCAGAGAAACACCATGTAGCGGTTGGCGTATTTATCGCCGGCGTCGAAGTGCGGTTGGAATCCGTGCCCGGCTTCCACCTGATAGCGTTTTATGCGCAGATCTTCGAGTGTCGGACGCGAGGGAACCGGCAGCAGCATCGGCAAGCGCGCGTTGTAAGCCGCCAGATAGCGATCGATCTGCGCGTGAAAAAAGCCGAGGAAAGCCTTGTCCGCATGTGGCTGGATGTTCAATTCGATCCAGGCGCTGTCGGTCAATGCGGTGTGGTATCCACGACCGTTCGGCGTCTGGAATTGCGGCATCTGCCGAAACGCGTCGAGCATCTGCGCGCAGAATTCGGGGGAGAGCGCGTCGTCGTACCACTGAACGTAATTGCGCAGGTCGAGCAGGGAAGAATTCGTGGAAGACTCAAGCGTCATAACCGAAGCGTTGCATCAAAGGTTGCAGAATGGGAAGGGCCGGTTCGAGGTATCGCGTATAACGCCGCCAGCGACCGACCGCGTTTTTGTTAGGCGGCTCGATGACCTGACTGTAACTCGGTGTGGAAATATATCCTTTGTTGCGTGCGTGTTCGGCAAAGTGTGACATGACGGCAGCATCCTCGAGTTCGAGGAAGGCGCCAAGACGTGACACATTGCCGGGGAAATCGTCGAGTAGATCTTCGTAACGCAGGCGCATCAATTTCGGCGCCAACAGATCGACATGATGCAGACACGATTCGAATGCGGTGACATAGCCTTGGGCGAGTCGATCCAGATTGGAGCAAAGCACGGCGAACGTATTCGAATTGAAGTGCTGCATGTAGTTCGACAGGATTACATCGCAGGGATGGCGCAAGGCGAGTACGATCGGCGCATTCGGGAACAGGCGATGGATCAGCGGCAGGCGCAGCATGTTCAATGGATTCTTGTCGACCAGACGTTGCCCGGCAGTGCATGGCGCCACTTTGGCGGCAAGGTGCCAGTAAAGTTCGCGCAGCTCCGAACATTGAGCAGCGGAAAGTTTGCCGAGATCGAACGGGTAAGCCAGCCCGAACGAACCCATGCGTTCGACCAGAACTTGCAGGAAAGCGCGTTCGTCCATCGCTTTCAAGTGAGGATGGGCGTCGAGCATTTGTTCGAGCATGGTCGTGCCGGAGCGTGGAAACCCGACGATGAAAACCGGCGATTCGCCCAACGGCGGCGCCGGCCATTGCGGCCACGCGGCAATCGCGGAAGCATCGAGCCATTTCGTTGCGGTGTGAAGCAGCTCCGCATCCGGCGCCAGCAATTCGGGTAACGACTTGCGAATCGGATCGAGCTGCAAAGCATGCGCTTGACGCAGCGCGGCCATTGCCGCATCGACGTCACCCAGTTTGTCGCAGATTTTGGCCAAGGCGAAGTAGAGATCGGCTTGCGGTTTCGACGCGCTGTCGTGCGGATATTGCGCGTGGATTCGTTGCTGTTCGGCGAGCAGGGCTTCGATCACGTTGCGTGCGAGTGCAGCATCCGGTTCGCGCAAGGCCAGCATGGCGCGAACGCTCAGAATTTCCCGCGCGAGCGCCGCATCGGCAACGGCGTCCGGTGGCGACAGGCACGCCAGTGTCGCGCGGGCATCATCGAGTCGATTCAACCGTTCTTGTAGAGCGGCGAGGTTGGCGATGGCGCGATGGTTTTGAGGGTTGTCTTGCAGAAGGCGTGCAAACAGTTGGAGGCCTTCTGCGCCGTCGCCAAAATGGCTGATGAGCACGGCCAACTCCAGGCGCAGATCATCGGATAAATCGTGCCAGGTTCGCCACGAGGCGAGCAGTTGTTCGGCCCGATGCTGAGCATCTAGCGCGTAGCACATGCGTGCGGCGTAGATGCGCGCTTCGACGGAATCGGCGTCGATGACGTGGGCGGCAAGAAACTGTTCTTGTGCCTGCGGGTACATGTCGCGTTCGAGGAACAGCAAGCCAAGATTCATCGCGGCAGCGTAGTCATTCGGCGCGAGCATGCGGGCATGCCGATAGGCGTCTTCGGCTTCGCGCACCAGGCCTTCGGCGCGCAAAGTGGTGCCGAGATTGTTCCAGTGCGACGCGATCTCCGGCTGCAAGCGGATCAGATCTCGATGGATCTGCGTAGCTTCAGGCAGGCGGTTTTGCTCCTGCAAGCACAGGGCCAGAATCAGTAGAGCGTCGGTATCGGCCGGGGCTGCGGTGAGATAGGTGCGCGTCAACTGCTCGGCATCGCGTGCGCGACCTTGCTGCAGGGCAGTGGCAATGGCATCGATCGGTAATAGGGATGTGGGCATGGAATTGCTGCAAAAAAAAACCGCGCGGAGCGATCCGCGCGGTTTTGAAGGTTACAACAGTTTCGATCAGAACTTGACGGTGACCTTGCCCCAGAAGTAGCGGCCGATCGTGTCGTACGTGTTCACGTCGGTATTCGCGTTGATCACGTTGTTCTGGTAGAAGATCGGCGGCGTCTTGTTGGTCAGGTTGTCGATACCGACCATCACCATCGTGTTGAGCGGCTGGATGTTATAGCCGACCGACACGTTGTGATAGAGCATCGCGCCGTACTTGTATGGCGAGCCGATATAGGCATTGCCGCCCGCATTCGTCGCACCGTCGACGGTGGCCGAGGCGCCGCCGAAGTTCGGCGTGGCGAAACCGACGTCGATCTTGCCGATGTAGCGCGTCTGCCACGTGGCCGAGAACGAGCCCATGTTCCAATCCAACGTACCCAGTGCGCGCCAACGGGCGAAGTTGCCGTAGGTTTTGTCGAAGTGACCCGCGTAACCCAGCGTGATGCCACCCTGGGTGATGTCGTACGACTGGATGTAGGTTGCCTTGCCGCCAATACGGAAGTTGCCGAACGCCGTTTCCGGCAGGCGATAGCTTGCGCTCAGGTCGATGCCACGGGTAACGAGGTTACCCGAGTTGAACGGCGTTTCGAACACGTACTGGATCTGGCCTGCCAGCGGAGTACCTGTCGGGTAGCGGCGGATCAGCGAACAGGTCGATCCAACCGGTTGCGTACCATTGCCGTAGCACAGGCCCAGAATGGTCTGCGCCGTGCCGGCACCCGACACGATCAGGTTGTTCAGCACGATACGGTAGTAGTCCGCACTGACCGACAGTCCAGGCAACCAGCTCGGATCGTAGACGAAACCGTAGTCGAACGATTTGCCGTGCTCAGGCTGCAGCGAGACGTTGGTGCCGAGCGTGTTGTTCGCGTACTGCGAACCGGAAACGATGCCGTTGGCTTGGCAGGTACCCGCCGCCGCGCAGTTCGGGAACAGCGGATCGACTGCTGTCGGCGAATCACCGGACGGGCCGCCGTACAGGTTGGTCACGCTCGGTGCGCGGAACACGCGCGACACCGTGGCGCGCAGCAACAAATCTTCGATCGGGCGGTACTCGAGGGCGGCCTTCCAATTGTTGGTGCTGCCGAAATTCGAGTACTTCGAATAGCGTGTGCCGACGTCGAGGTTCAGGCTGTGCGCGAACGGCGCATCCTTGAGGATCGGCACCAGCAATTCGCCGTAGGCTTCCTTGACGTCGAAGCCACCCTGTGTCGGCGAGGAGCAGATCGAACCCGGACCGGAGCAGGTCAGGGTAATCGCACCACCCGCACCCTTGACCAGCTGGGTCTGAATGGCATCGTCGACGATCGAGTCGACGTATTCTTTGCGGTAAGTGGCACCGACCGCGAGGCTGACATCGCCCGCCGGCAGGCTGAACAGCGAACCGCTGGCGCCCGCTTCAGCTTGCTTCATCTGGTACATGAAGTGGCTGCCCGCAGAGAGGCTGGCCGACTTCAGTGCCGCGAGGGTGTTCGGATCATAGATGTTGAAGAGATTGACCGGAGTGCAATTGCCGGCACCCGGCGCCGTGGTGCAAGCCAGACCTGCGGCCATCTTCTTGTAATTGATGTAGTTGCCGCGCTGCTGCGTCTGGCTGATTTTGCCGTAACTGCCATCGACGAACCAGTTCCAACTCGACTCGCCGAAGTTGCCACGCAGGCCGAAGGTGGCCAGATCGTGGGTGGTCGAGAAGTTGGAAATGCGGTTGCCGAGGCTGAGCAGACGCGTGCGGAACTGTTGGGCCGGCGAGCCGGTGGCCGGATTCACGCCGAAGGCGACGCCGAACGGGTTGTAGTAGGCGTTGGTGGGAATCCAAATGCCGTCGTTCAGCGCGTCGGTCGGGACCGGCGCGATCTGGGTGTTCGACACGGTCTTGTTATGGAACACTTCCATGAACGCTTCGACCGAGTCGGTCAACTTGTAGTTGCCGAGGGCGAACAGACCCGTGCGCTCGCTCGGGGTCAGGTCGTAGTTGCCCACGGCCTGGTAGTTGAACGCATCGGTGGGCTTGTAGCAGCGGTAGTCACCCGTCGAGGTGCCGGCGGCACCGGCGATGCGGGTCACGTTGGTGCAGCCGAGCGACACGGCGAGCGGGTTGGTCTTCGGCAGCGAGATGCGGCCGGTCGGCGTGCGGCTGGAACCGCCGTGAATCACGCTGCCCGTGCTGTATTTGTACAGTGCGTCGTGCGAGTACGCGCGATTGGAGGCGAGGATCGAATCCTGCTTGTTGTAGTTGACGCCAAGCGTGATGCCGCCCTTGTCGGTCGACTGACCGAACATGAAGTGATAGGACTTGCGGGCCCCATCGTCATGGTCGGAAATGCCGTAGTCGGCACCGAATTCCGCACCCTGATAGTTGCTGCGCGTGATGATGTTGACCACGCCGGCGATGGCGTCCGAACCGTACACGGCCGACGCGCCGTCGTTCAGCACGTCGATGCGTTCGACGGCCGACGCCGGGATGATGTTGAGATCTTGCAACTGCACCGGGATGCGGTGGCCGTTGATCAGCAGCAGCGAACGGCTGGAGCCGAGACCGCGCAGCGAGATCGTCGAGGCGCCAGAACCGCCGCCATTGTTGACGTTCGGGTTGGTGGCCGCGCCGGCCATCGACGGCAGCGCCTGGACGAGATCGCCCAAGGTCACCTTGCCGGATTTTTCGATGGTGGCTTTGTCGATGGACACGACCGGGCTGGCCGTTTCCAAATCGACGCGGCGAATGTTCGAACCCGTGACGACGATCGTCTCGAGGTTCTGATTCTTCGGAGTGCTGTTGTCGGCGTTTTGCGCTTGCGCAGACCCCATCACGCCGAGAGCGGCTGCGGGACCCATGGCAAGGGCGATGCGAACCGCCGAGGACAGCTTGTTGATTTCGTTGAGTTTCATGCGCTCTCCAACGTTGAATTTAGGATGTACTTTCGGGACGAAAAAACGGCCCCCGAGTCATGGGGAACCTGAACACGAAACGCCAAACCGGAATTTCGATCCGGCGAATAGTAGCAACAAATCTTTAACATGCAAACACGTTGGGAATTTGCGCGACGGCTGTTCGGCGGAGATTCAGGCTGCCTCCGGACGATAACCGCCAAGCGGTGTGGCACGGATGTTCACGCAAGACAGGCAGGCTGTCGCGGGCGCTGATGTGAGCTGGTGTGGTTAAGGCGAAATGCGGTGACCCGTTGTTTCGTGCGAAGGATCGGCGGCGTTCACCGCGCTTACAGATCCTGGTGATACTGCACGTACGGCACGCGCGCTTGGCTCGATTCGATCTCGCGCGAGACCGGGCCGTTGTTGAGGTAGGGCAGGCTGCTACCCGAGGACCACAGGTTCTGGGTGCCGAAGCGGAACAGGCCGCTCCACGGCGTGCGCCAGGAAATGCCCAAGTCGACGCCGGTCAGGCGCGAATTGGCGGTGCTGCCGCCGATCAGCTCTGCCGGGCCGAGCGCATGCCCGGTCAGGTTGCCGCCAAAAGCGCCGTATTGGACGCCAAAACTGACGGCGGCCTGATTGAGGCTGGTCAACGGTGTCGCCATGCCCGGTATGGAAAGTTGGATGCGGCCCACGCTGGCGTCGAGATTCAGCGATCGCTCGTCGCCGAAGTGGAAGCGCCCGAGTGCGTTGATCGAAGTGCCGGTCGCGTCCAACGAGAAGTCGCTCGCAAGACCAAGCGGCGGCGCGGGGCTGCCAAGGGCGGCGAAATTCGCGGCGCCGATGACCGGCAAGGCCGTGTCGTGCCGCTGCCATGCCACGTTGTAATCGAGGCCCAGTTCGAGATTGCCCGCAGCAACCCAGCGCGTACCGAGGCGGAATTCACCGCCGTGGGCGATCGGAGTGAGATTCGCGCAGGGAGTAGCGACGACACCTTGCGGTGCGCACCCGCTCGCCAACGGTGCCTGCACGCGGGAGTGGCCGAGGCTTGCGTGGACGCTCGCATCGTTGCCGATGCGCATGAGCAAGCCGCCGGAAACGAGATTGGTGACATCGATCAAGCGCCATTCGCTCGCCGTGCCGAACTGGGGCGACTTGGGCAGAATCGGGTTGGGGTTTCCGGTGCTCGCGACGAGCGTCAGGATACGGCCATCGGGCGTGCCCCAAAGTGGCACGGCGCGCGTGTCGCCGGTGTCGAACGGGCGCGCGGAGCCGAGCAACTGTTCCAGCAACTGCGGCGTGGGGGCGGTGGCGACGAGCGGATTTTGCGTTGCCGGCGCGAGCGACTGCGCAACGCCGACGAGCGGCATTGAAGCGGTCAACACGAGGGCGAGCAATGTGCGCATGGATGTCGGAACTGGATTTCCCGTTGAAGCTCAGAATACGCCAGAGGGAGTCGAGTTCCCTGCGGGATGATCGGCATGCCGGGGCATGCGACGGCACGATTCTATCACCGTTTATGAAAATCTAACAATTTTCCCTTGGCGTGAGTGGGCAACCCTGCGGGGTGAGGCGGGGCAGGGCTGTGCCGCAGGTACGCCGAGGCCCGACCCAACGGCCCCGCAGTAACCCGGCGCACTGCCGAACCGTTACGGGTGGCAGGGTATCCTGTGGCCATGCGATTTCACGCACCTTCGAAATTTCGCCCGCGTCGGCGTCGATGGCTGCACCGTTCGCTTGCGACGGTGCTGATGGGTTTGATCCTGACCGGATTGTCGGTGCTGCTCCTGCGCTTCTTGCCGCCACCGACGTCAGCGTTCATGCTCGAACGACGATTTGCGGCATGGCGTGCTGGTGCGCGCGATTTCCAATTGCAGCAGCGTTTCGTGCCGTTGTCCGAGATGTCGGTCGAGTTGCCGATCGCACTCGTCGCGGCGGAGGATCAGAAATTCCCGCATCACCACGGTTTCGATTTCACCGCGATCGGTGAAGCGATGGACGAGGCGGACGACGGTGCGCGTCTGCGCGGCGCGAGCACGATTTCGCAGCAGACGGCGAAGAACCTGTTTCTGTGGAACGGGCGCAGTCTTCTGCGCAAAGGGCTTGAGGTCTATTTCACGGTGCTGATCGAATCGACCTGGCCGAAGTCGCGCATTCTGGAGGTTTACGCCAACATCGCCCAGTTTGGCGATGGCGTCTATGGCGTGGAAGCCGCCGCGCGGCGGTTTTTCGGCAAGCCGGCGAGTGCCCTGACGGCGCACGAATCGGCGTTGCTGGCGGCCAGCCTGCCCAATCCGTTGACGCTGCGTGTGGAGCAGCCCTCGCCATACATGCAAAAGCGCGCGGCGTGGATCGAGCGGCAGGTGCGCCAGCTCGGCGGAGCGCGTTATCTCGCGCAGTGAAGGCTGAACTGTCGGCGATCCTGCGCTTCGGCTACGATTGGCCAAGCTACATTCCATGCGCTACTTATGCCCAAGCTCTGCGTCGTCGTCCCTGCCTATAACGAAGGCGAAAGCCTGCGCGAATTCCATGCGCGGCTCGCCGCCGTGTTCGATCGGATCGACATGCCGTGCGAGGTGCTCTACGTCGACGACGGCAGTCGCGACGACACCTATGCGGTGATGTGCAGCCTGCGCGATGCCGATGCGCGCGTGGCCACGCTCAAGCTCGCGCGCAATTTCGGCAAGGAGCTCGCGCTGACTGCTGGCCTCGACGCCGCCGATGCGGATGCCGTCGTCGTCATCGATGCCGATCTGCAAGATCCGCCCGAACTGATCCCGGCCTTTCTGGCGCATTGGCGTGAAGGGTTCGATGTCGTTTACGGTACGCGCGCGACACGCGCAGGCGAGACGAGGCTGAAGAAATTCACCTCGGCGGCGTTCTATCGCGTCATGGAAAAGCTCAGTGCCACGCCGGTGCCGCGCGATACCGGCGACTTCCGTTTGATGAGCCGCCGAGCGCTCGATGCGCTGAAACGTCTGCGCGAGCGTCAGCGTTTCATGAAGGGGCTATTTACCTGGGTGGGCTACAAACAGAAGTCGGTCGTGTATGAGCGCGATGCGCGCTTCGCCGGCGAGAGCAAGTTCAACTATTGGCGATTGTGGAATTTCGCCCTGGAAGGCATCACCTCGTTTTCGACCGCGCCGCTGAAACTCGCTACTTATGTCGGCCTCGGCACGGCGGCGCTCGCATTCGTGTATGCGGTATGGGTATTCGGCAAGGCGCTACTGTTCGGTGATCGCGTGCAGGGCTATCCGAGTTTGATGCTCGCGGTGCTGTTTCTCGGCGGCGTGCAACTCATGGCGCTCGGCATGATCGGCGAATATCTCGGCCGCATGTACATCGAGACCAAGCAACGTCCGCTGTATCTGATCGACGAGGCGATACCGGCTTCGCAGAGGGGCACGGCGGAGGAAGAAAAAACGCAGCGCCAAGCGATGATGGCGGGGGTAGACTAGACGCATCGCCCCGCAACGCCATTTCATCGGTGCGGCGATCGCCGGGGTGGTGAATGCGGACGGTATCTTGAATATTGCGACGGAGGTTCTCATGCGTCTCGTCAAACATCTCCTCGAAAGCAAGCGCGACATCCACGCAATTGGTCCCGACCAACCCGTGCTTGCGGCCATCCAGATGATGGCCGACAAGTTTGTCGGGGCCTTGCTCGTGATGCGCGGCGAGGAACTGCTCGGCATCGTTTCCGAGCGGGATTATTCGCGCAAAGTCATCCTCAAGGGACGCTCCTCGTCCGACACGCCGGTGCGCGACATCATGACCGCCAACCTCATCACCGTGGCGCCGGGCGACACCGTGCACCGTTGCATGCGTCTGGTCACCGACAAGCACATCCGACATTTGCCGGTCGTCGAAAACGGCAAGGTGATTGGTGTGCTCTCGATCGGCGACCTGGTCAAAGCGGTGATCGATGACCAGGCCGAGCAACTCGAACAGATGCAACGTTACATTTCCGGCTAAATTCGGTGTGAGATGCGGGTTAGCCACGCGGGTTCGGCGCGACCCCGCGAACTGCTGCAATGGCAAGCAAAGCGACGGCGCATGCGAGCAGGAGCAGCATCGACAACGACAGTGCGGGAGCGGGAGTGGCTGCCGTCGTCGGCGCGATAGCTTGCACTTGCTGGGTCACCGAACTGGTCGTTGCGGAATTGGATCCAAAGGTCGCCACGATGGTGTGCGAGCCCGCGCCAAGACTGCTGATCTGGTAGGTCGCCACGCCTTGTGCATTCAGCACGACCGTGGCCAGCGGCAAACCGTTGTCGGTAAATATCACGCTGCCGGTCACTGCCGCAGCGACGTTCGTCGCATCGTCTGAGGTTGCGGTCGTCCTCGCCGCATTGGTGGGCTCTGCTTGCGTCACGGTGGCGATGAAGGTCACCGACTGACCGGTCAGCGACGGATTCGGCGAACTGGTCAAACTGATAGTGAAAACTGCCGATACGGGGGTGAAGGTGGCCGTGACCGTACACGCGGCGTTGATCGCGCCGGTGGCATAGGGGCTGGTGGTGCTGGCGGTGCCGCCGCAGCCACTGATGGTGCTCAACGTGTACCCGTTCGCGGTGGTTACGGTGCAACTCGCGACCCCGCCTTGGGTGACCGGATTGGGCGTGCAGCTCACACTGCCGCCGGCGTTGGGGCTGGCGACGGTGGTGATCGGGAACGACGTGACGGTATTGGCGGTGAACGTGGCGGTGACCGTACACGCGGCGTTGATCGCGCCGGTCGCATACGGGCTGGTGGTGCTGGTGGTGCCGCCGCAACCGCTGATGGAGGCCAGGGTATAGCCGCTTGCTGCCGTCGCGGTGCAACTTGCGACCCCACCTTGGGTGACCGGATTGGGCGAACAAGTCACGCTGCCGCCGGCATTGGGGCTGGCGACGGCGGTGATCGGGAACGACGTGACGGTGTTGGCGGTGAAGGTGGCGGTAACCGTGCACGCGGCATTGACCGGGCCGGTGGCATAGGGGCTGGTGGTGCTGGTGGTGCCGCCGCAGCCGCTGATGTTGGTCAGCGTGTAGCCGCTTGCTGCCGTGGCGGTGCAACTCGCGACACCGCCTTGGGTGACCGGATTGGGCGAACAACTCACGCTGCCGCCGGCATTCGGACTGGCGACGGCGGTGATCGGGAACGACGTGACGGTGTTGGCGGTGAAGGTCGCGGTGACCGTGCACGCGGCATTGACCGGGCCGGTCGCATACGGGCTGGTGGTGCTGGTGGTGCCGCCGCAACCGCTGATGGAGGCCAGGGTGTAGCCGCTTGCTGCCGTCGCGGTGCAACTTGCGACCCCGCCTTGGGTGACCGGATTGGGCGAACAACTCACGCTGCCGCCGGCATTGGGGCTGGCGACGGCGGTGATCGGGAACGACGTGA
>JAFEFR010000410.1 GCA_018240485.1 Pseudomonadota bacterium | reverse complement strand
TCGCAATCCATGCGCGGCGCGCGTTTTCTTGCCAAGTGCGAGGTGGCTCACTAAAGTCGCTGGTTTGATTCATCCAACTCGACTCGGGAAATGTCATGTCCACCCTTTTGAAACGCACTGCGGTATTGCTTGCGCTTGCCCTCGCCGTTGCCGCCTGCGGCAACAAGGAAGAGGCCACCACCACGGGCGCTCCGGTTGCGGCGTCGTCGGCGACGCCCGATGCGGCGGTACTCGCCTCCGTGCGTGCCCTGCGCGGCAACGACATCAATGCCCTTCTCAACGCCGCGATGCCGGCGGCCGAGGTCGCCAAGATCAAGGCCGATTGGGCGAAGAAAATGACCGAGGATCCGATCACCGATGAAGATCGCAAGAAGTTCGTCGAGCAGATGACCAAGGTCACCGAGCCGGGCGCGGAGGACAAACTCTTCGCCGAGTTGGAGCCGCAACTGAAGAAGCTCGAAGCGCAACAGGCGCAGCTTCCGGCGATGATCGCGATGGGCCAAAGTTTTCTGCAGACCGGGGTTCAGCAAAATCAGGACTTCAACGAAGATCAGAAAAAACAGTTATCGGCGATGATCGATGCCGCAGCGAAATGGGCGCAGGCGGCAAAATTCACCGATGCGGCCCTGGCCAAGGCGGCGATCGCGGCAGTGACGAAAACCGCACGCGAACTCAATCTGAAATCCCTGGATGAGGTCCGCGCTCTGAATTACGAGCAGGGCATGGCGAAAGCCGGTATCGCCGTGGCTGGGGTGAAGCAGGTATTCGCCGTGTACGGGATCAAGATCGACGACTGGCTGGATTCGGTGAAGGCGGAAACGACCAGCACCACCGGCGACAGCGCCAAGGTCAAGGTCACCTATACCGCATTCGATCAGCCGTTTACCGGCGAGGGCGAGATGGTCAAGGTCGACGGCAAATGGCTGGGCAAGCAGGCCGTGGACAAGTGGCAGAAAGAGCAGGCGGCGGCGAGTGCGCCGCCGAAGCTTTCGACGGAGCCGGCCACCGCCGACAAGTAATCGTCTTCGTCTTCGCCTCCGCAACGACGGCGCCTGCGGGCGCCGTCGTCGTTGGCGCGACACGCGCCGGCAGGCATTACGGTCGTTTTGCGTGCGCTTGCGTACAATCCTCGCCATGAATGAACAATCCGGCCCGATTCCACAGACCCTCGCCCGATCGCAGGCACCGTGGTGGCTGCGTGCGCTTGGCGCCTTGGTCGAACCATGGGTCAAAATCCAGCGTGACCCCGCCGATCCTCGCGCGACGCTCGATCCCGCCATGCCTGTGTGCTACGTAATCGAACGCTATGGCCTGTCCGATACCTTGATACTCGAGCAGGCATGCCGCGAAGCGGGCCTGCCCGAACCGCTGCGCCCATTCGACCTCGCCGGTTTGACCAAGCAACGCGCGATGTTCGCGCTGTCGCGACGCGACGGTTGGTGGTTCCAGAAGCCGCGCTCGAAAACGCATTCGGCCACGCTCGCACAACTGCTCGACGCGGTACGTGCACATGCGGACGTGGACGTGCAACTCGTGCCGGTGTCGATCTTCGTCGGGCGTGCGCCGGATCGCGAATCGAGTTGGTTCCGCGTGCTGTTCTCGGAAAACTGGAATGTGGTCGGCCGTTTCCGGCGTCTGCTCGCGATCCTGCTCAATGGCCGCAACACGATCGCGCACTTTGCAACACCCGTGTCGTTGCGCCAGGTGCTGGCGAGCGAACGTGATGCGCCGAACACCCTGCGCAAGGTCTCGCGCGTGTTGCGCGTGCACTTCCAGCGCCAACGTACGCTGGTCATCGGCGCGGACTTGTCGCACCGGCGCACGCTGATTCATGCCGTGATCAACGCCGCGCCCGTGCAGGCCGCGATCGCGACCGCCGCAAGCAAGGACGGCACCGACAAGGACGCCGCCACGGCCAGGGCGCGGGCGATGGCGTGGGAAATCGCCGCCGACCAATCGCACCCGGTCGTGCGTTCGTTGGCGGCGATGCTGACCGGGTTGTGGGATCGCATTTATTCCGGCGTGCGCGTGGCGCACTTCGATAAGCTGCGCGCGATTGCACCCGGTCATGAAGTGGTCTACGTGCCGTGCCATCGCAGCCACATCGATTACCTGTTGCTCTCGTATTTGCTCTATCGCAACGGCGTGGCCGTGCCGCACATCGCTGCGGGCGTGAACCTCAACCTGCCTGTGCTCGGATCCGTCCTTCGGCGCGGCGGCGCGTTTTTCATGCGCCGCAGTTTCAGCGATCCGTTGTATTCGACCGTGTTCCGCGAATACATGAGCCAGCTGTTCGCGCGCGGCGTGGCCATCGAATACTTCGTCGAGGGCGGCCGCTCGCGTACCGGGCGCACGCTCTCGCCGCGCGGCGGCTTGCTGTCGATGACCTTACGCAGCTTTTTGCGCGAAGCGCAGCGTCCGGTGGTGTTTCAGCCGGTCTACATCGGCTACGAGCGCATCATGGAGGGCGACTCCTACATCGGCGAGTTGTCCGGCAAGCCCAAAGAAAAAGAAAACTGGTTCGCCCTGCTGCGCGCGCTCGGCAAGCTGCGCGAAAACTACGGGCAGGTCGCGGTCAACTTCGGCGAGCCGATTTTTCTGGCACCGCTGCTCGATGGCATTGAGCCGAATTGGCACGCGGCGACGCTCGATCCGGAAGCGAAGCCGGCTTGGCTGAAACCCGCCGTGGATGCGCTCGCCGAGCGCATCGCGGTCAATATCAATCGCGCGGTCGACGTCAATCCGATCAATCTGCTGGCGCTGGCGTTGTTGTCCACGCCCAAGCACGCGATGGCCGAGGCCGACCTGCTCGCGCAAATCGATCTCACCCGCGATCTGATTGCGGCGTTGCCGTATTCCGAACGCCTCACCGTCACATCTCTGTCCGCCGCCGAGGTCATCGCCTACGGTGAGCAGATGCACGCGATCACGCGCATCACGCATCCGCTCGGCGACGTGCTCGCGAGCGAAGGCAAGGCCGCGGTGCTGCTTTCCTATTTCCGCAACAACGTGTTGCATGTCGTCGCGACGGCGGCGTGGATCGCGTGTTGCTTCCTCAATAATCGCGTCATGAAGCGCGAGCAGATCCGGCGCATGGGTCGCGTGGTGTATCCGTTCGTGCGCGCCGAGCTGTTTCTACCGTGGAGCGACGCCGAATTCGACGCGTGCGTTGAACAAACCTTGGACTTCTTCATCGCTCGCGGCCTGCTCGGTGTGGGCGACAATGGTGAGTCGGTGCAACGCGAAGCCGGTCAGAGCGACGGCGCGTTTCAGTTGCGCATGATCGCCCGCGCCTTGTTGCCGACCATCGAGCGTTACTACATCGCCATCGCCGCGCTCGTGCGCAACGGCCCCAACACGCTGACCGCCGCCGAACTGGAAACCCTGTGTACTCTGACGGCCCAGCGTCTTTCGTTGCTGCAAGAACTCAACGCACCGGAATTTTTCGACAAGGCACTGTTTCGCGGTTTCATCCAGGAGTTGCGCGAGCGCCGCGTGATCTGGCCAGACGAGGCGGGCAAGCTCGAATTCCACGCCGAGCTTGAGAACGTCGTGCGCGATGCGAAGATCATCCTGAGCCGCGAAATTCGCCACGGCATCCTGAAGCTGACCCCCGAGCGACGCAACGCACTGGCAACGCCAGACGCCGAGAAAAAGTAAAGTCGTGATCCTCGCGTTCGGGGCCGAACGCAAGGGCAAAGCTCACGCATCCAGGTCGGGAATTTGTTTGCTTTCCAGCCAGGAAATCATGTCTTTGAGGCGCAGTTTGCGCACTTTCATGCGTTTGAGCCGCAGCTCGTCGGTGGGCGCGCTGGCGGCGAGCGCGGCGATGGCCGCGTCGAGGTCGCGATGTTCGATGCGCAATTCGATCAACTGATGCGCGATTTCCGAGGGGTCTTGCGGTTGCACAGAATCGTCCGTTTGCGAAGCCGGGTTAGTGTAGCGCGTGCGCTAGGATGTAATCTTGCCGTTGTCATCCCCGCGGAACCCTGTCCATGAACGGTTTCATCGAAACTCGTCGCGCCGCAACCGCGATTCCGCTGATTGCGGTTACCGAGGCCAGCTTGCGCGAGGTGCTCGCCAAACTCGGCAAGAGTGCGGCGAACTGGGTTGCTGCGAGTGGCTTTGAGGCACTGCCCGGCACCTTCTGCCTGCTGCCCGACGCGCAAGGCCACGCCAAGCGCGTGCTGGCCGGCATCACCGCAGGCAATGATCTGTACGCGCTGGCCGCTCTGCCGTACAAATTGCCCGAGGGCAACTATCGTCTGGATACCGCGGGCGTGGCACTGGATGCCGAACGTGTCGCGCTCGGCTGGGGTTTGGGTGCGTATCGATTCACGCGCTATCGCAAGGCGCGGCGTGCGCCGGCGCGGCTTGCGCTGGAGCCCGGCGTCTTGCGCGCGGTGGAAGCGCGTCTCGCCGCGAGCGCGCGCGTGCGCGATCTGGTCAACACGCCAACCGAAGACATGGGGCCGGTCGAACTCGCCGCCGAAGTCGCCGCCCTCGCCAGTGCGCACAAAGCCCGCTACCGCGAATGGGTTGGCGACGCCTTGCTCGAACACAATTTTCCGACCATCCACGCCGTCGGTCGCGCCAGTCATCGCGCGCCGCGCCTTGCCGAGTTGACGTCGGGCGAGGCCAAGCATCCGCATCTGGTGATCGTCGGCAAAGGCGTGTGCTTCGACACCGGCGGGCTCGATCTCAAAGGCGCAGACGGCATGCTCTGGATGAAAAAAGACATGGGCGGCGCGGCGCATGCCATTGCGCTGGCCGATCTGGTTCTGCGCGCGAAATTACCGGTGCGCTTGAGCTTGTTGATTCCCGCCGTCGAGAACGCCGTGTCCGGCAACGCCTATCGCCCGGGCGAGGTGATCCGCACCCGTGCCGGATTGACCGTGGAAATCACCAACACCGACGCCGAAGGTCGCCTCGTGCTGTGCGATGCGTTGGCCTACGCGAGCGAATCCAAGCCCGACCTGATCATCGACTTCGCCACCTTGACCGGCGCGGCGCGCATTGCGCTCGGACCGGACTTGCCCGCGCTGTTCGGCAATCGCGAAGACCTGGCGCATGCCGCCGTCGCCGCCGGGCGGCGCGAGCAGGATCCGCTCTGGCACATGCCGCTGTGGGCGCCGTATCGCGCCATGCTCGACTCGCGCATCGCCGATCTCGTCAATTCAACCGGCTCCAAGCACGCCGGGTCGATCACCGCCGCGCTGTATCTCGAACGTTTCGTGCCGCATTCGATTCCGTGGCTGCATCTGGACACCTACGCCTGGAACGATGCCGAAAAACCCGGCCGCCCCGCAGGCGGCGAAGCGCTCGGCCTGCGTGCGGTCTTCGCCCTGCTGCAAGAGCGCTATCGCTAGAAGTAACCGGCGCGAACCCGCGCGGCGGGTTTGCGTCCGGTCGCCCAGGCTTGCTTGAATCACCCCATGCACTGGCGCGAGGCCGCATGAGCCCGTAGCCCGTAGGTTGGGGTGAGCGACTGCGAACCCCAACATTGGACATATCCGGGCGCGTTGGGGTTTGCAGGCTCACCCCAACCTGCGAGCTAGACCCGTTGGCGCTTCTGCCGATATGCCTTCAGAAGCTCCGCCGGGTTTTTGGCATACAACTCCACGAAGCCGCACTGGCCGCACAGGGTGGATGTCAAAATGCTTTCATGAATACCTTTGACGACCCAGGCTTCTGGGTTTTCCGCGACCTCAACCTTGAGTTTGTGATCGTGAAAGTCTCCGCGAATGTGGACATTCGGGATGACATCTTTTGATCCACACTTCGGGCATCGACTATCCAACATAATCTGTTCCTCGAATATAACGGAGCCGGTAGGTTGGGGTGCCCGAAGGGCGGAAGGGGGCGCTCTTGATTGTAAGCATCTGAATCGAAAACGCTCTAGGAACTGCCGGTAGCCTTACAATAGCGGCACTCTCCCTACTCGTCATCCCGGCGGCGCTCGACATCCGAGGGGCTGGTCAAGCCGGGATTTAGCGCCTTTGCTCTTCCGGGCGCGGCAGTCGCTGGATTCCGGCATGCGCCGGAATGACGAAGCCTCGCTTTTCCATCGAATCCCCAATCCCCGCTCCCCATGTCTGCCATCCCTCTCGCCATCCCCGCCGCGCAACGCCTTGATGCCAACAAGCTCGCCAAGCGCTTGCGCCGTCTGACCGGGCAAGCGATTGCCGACTACAACATGATCGAAGAGGGTGACCGCATCATGGTTTGCCTCTCGGGTGGCAAGGATTCGTACACCTTGCTCGACATGTTGCGCCAGTTGCAGGCGAAAGCGCCGGTGCGTTTCGAGCTCGTCGCCGTGCATCTCGACCAGAAGCAGCCGGGCTACGATGCCGAAGTGCTGCCGAAGTATTTGCGCGCCATCGAGCAACCGTTCGAGATTCTCGAACAGGACACCTACAGCGTCGTGCAGCGCGTGATTCCCGAAGGCAAAACCATGTGCGGCCTGTGCTCGCGCTTGCGTCGCGGTGCGCTGTACACGCACGCCGAGCGCGCGGGCTTCACCAAGATCGCGCTGGGCCATCATCGCGACGACATGGTCGAAACCTTGTTCCTCAACATGTTCTACCACTCGCGCCTGAAATCGATGCCGCCGAAATTATTGTCCGACGACGGCAAACATGTGTTGATCCGCCCGCTGGCGTACTGCAAGGAAACCGACATCGCCGATTACGCCGAGCAAAAAGCATTCCCGATCATGCCGTGCAACCTGTGCGGCTCGCAGGAGACCCTGCAACGCAAGGCGATCAAGGCCATGCTGCACGAGTGGGAGCGCAAGACGCCAGGGCGCACCGAAAACGTGTTCCGCGCGATGACTCAGATCGCACCCTCGCAACTCGCCGACCGCGAACTGTTCGATTTCGCCACGCTCGGCGCGCGCTCGCCAAACCCGCCGCCCAGCACGACCGATTGGCTGCTCGGCGAAAACCCGAGGTCGGATTGACTCGCAGTCTTGTGTCATTCCCGCGCAGGCGGGAATCCCGCCCTTTCGCTTTCATTTCCCACGAACGCCGCAACGCCAACACGGGATTTCCTCCTGCGCGGGAATGCCCGGTTTTCTCCCCTCATCTTCTGGAAACAACCGCATGTGGTTTCGCAACCTCACCCTGTTCCGCTTTTCGCCCGCCGTCGCCCACTCGCTCAAATCGCTCGAAGCGGACTTGGCCGAGAAGAAATTGCGCCCCTGCGGCCCCATCGAGTTGGCCACGCGCGGCTTCGTTTCACCGTTCGGCCGTAGCGAGGAAGCCATGCTTCATCGCAGCGCAGAATTCAGCTTGCTGAGCGTGGGAAGCGAAGACAAACTTCTCCCATCTTCGGTGATAAACGATGAATTAGCTGTGCGTTTGCAGAATATCGCCGAAAAAACAGGCAGAAAACCCGGTGGCCGCGAACGTAAACGGCTGAAAGAAGAGGTGTTGACCGACCTGCTCCCGCGCGCTTTCATACGCACATCCAGGCGCAACGCGTACCTGGATAGCAAGGACGGCTGGTTCGTCATCGATACCGCAAGCAAGAAAGCCGCCGAAGAAGCCGTAACGCAACTGCGCGAGGCGCTTGGCAGCTTTCCGGCCGTGCCGATGGCGGCTGAGGAATCGCCGCGCGTGCTGATGACGGATTGGTTGGCCAACGGCACGTTGCCGACCGGTTTGGCGTTGGGCGACGAATGCGAACTGCGCGACCCGGTCGAGTCGGGCGCAATCGTCCGCTGCCGCCGTCAGGAGCTTGAAACGGACGAGGTGCGAGAGCATCTCAAGAGTGGGAAACAAGTGTTCGCGCTGGGGCTGACGTTCGAGGATCGCTTGAGCTTTTCGCTCGGTGAAGACCTCGTAGTGCGCAAGCTGCGCTTTCTGGACGTGGTGCAGGACGAACTCGGCGAAGGCGACAAGGAAAGCAGCGCCGCCGAACTCGATGCGGTTTTCGCGTTGATGTCTCTGGAATTGAGACGACTATTGGCAAAACTCGAGGAATGGTTCGGCTTGCCCCGACCTTCCGACAAAAAATAGGTTCAACCCGGTTACGCGACGCCGAGGTATTTATGAGGTTTATCGACATGACCTTGGCTGCGCAAAACGATTATCTGGAACTGGCAACCGACGATGGCGAAACCATCAAAGTGCTGCGTGCCGCGCACCCGCGCGCGCGACGCTTGCGCCTGACCGTCACCTCGGGCGGCGCGCGCGTCTCCTATCCGCCGTCGACTCACCCCGCGCAGGTGTTTGCCTTTTTGCGCAAGCATGCCAACTGGCTCGAGCGCAAACTCGACGAACTGCACATCGAGGAAGCACCGCCCATCGAAGCGGGGCGACCGACGTTGGTGCCGCTGCGCGGCGAAACCAAGCGTCTGGTCTGGCGCGATGGGGCCTTCCCGCACGTCGAGTTGGATGCGGAAGATCGCCTCGTGCTCACCCTGCCCAAACCGCACAACAAGCGCACGCTCACCGCCGCGCGCTCGCTATTGCACTCATTTTTGCAAGCGCAGATTCGTCGCGACGTGTCGCGCCTGCTCGCGCGCTACGTGCCTGAGCTCGGACGCGCGCCCACCGGCGTGCGCGTGAAGCCGCTCAAAAGCCTGTGGGGCAGTCTCGACACACGCGATGCGGTCACGCTCGATCTCGCCCTCGCCCTCGCGCCGCCGGACGTGCTCAAGTACGTTGTCATCCATGAGCTTTGCCACCTGCGCTATCGCGACCATTCGCCGCGATTCTGGGCGCAGGTCGGCGCGCTGTATCCCGACTGGAAAGAGCAACGCGATTGGTTGAAGGTGCACGGGCATGCGCTCAAGGCGGAGTTGGCGCGCTTGATCCGCAGTTGAAGCGGCGCGCGAAATCGCGCCTTTGCATCATCCTGCGCGTGGTCGCAGGATCCATTCCGCCACCGGTTTCGCATCTTCAAGATGCAGATGATGATTGCC
>JAFEFR010000040.1 GCA_018240485.1 Pseudomonadota bacterium | reverse complement strand
CGATGGCACCGGCTTGCATCACATGGTGTTCGAGGTCGTCGACAACTCGATCGATGAGGCGCTTGCAGGCTATTGTGACCGAGTCATTGTCACGATCCATGATGATGGTGCGGTCAGCGTCGTGGACAACGGTCGCGGTATCCCGGTCGATATCCATCCCGAAGAGGGCATTTCGACGGCGCAAGTCGTGATGACCGTCCTGCATGCGGGCGGCAAGTTCGACGACAATTCATACAAGGTTTCCGGAGGGTTGCATGGCGTCGGTGTGTCGGTCGTCAACGCCTTGTCCGACCATTTGCATTTGACGATTCATCGCGACGGCCACGCGTACGAGCAGGAGTATCGCCTCGGCGAGCCGCTCTACGCGCTCAAACAAATCGGCCCTTCCACGCAGCGCGGTACGACGGTGCGCTTTCATCCGAGCCCGGAGATCTTCACCGACACCGAATTTCACTACGATATTCTCGCCAAACGTCTACGCGAATTGTCCTTTCTCAATTCCGGCGTCAAGATCGAACTGATCGACGAACGCAGCGACAAGCACGATGTGTTTGAGTATGAGGGTGGCATTCGTTCCTTCGTCGAGCATTTGGCGCAACTGAAAACCCCGTTGCATCAGAAGGTTGTCTGTTTTTCGGCGCAGCACGAAGGCACCACGGTCGATGTGGCGATGCAATGGACCGACGCCTATCAGGAAACGGTTTTTTGCTTCACCAACAATATCCCACAGAAGGATGGCGGTACGCATCTGGCAGGTTTTCGTGGCGCCTTGACGCGCACGATCTCGAACTATATCGAAGCCTCGGGTTTGCAGAGGAACGCCAAAGTGGCGCTGGCGGGCGATGACATGCGTGAGGGTTTGATCGCCGTGTTGTCGGTCAAAGTGCCCGATCCGAAGTTTTCATCGCAGACCAAAGACAAACTGGTTTCCTCTGAAGTCAAAGGTATCGTTGAGAGTGTCGTAAACGAGAAGTTACAGGAGTTTTTGCAGGAGAACCCGGCAGAAGCCCGCGCGATCGGCGCAAAAGTCGTCGACGCGGCGCGTGCCCGCGAGGCGGCGCGCAAGGCGCGTGAGATGACGCGACGCAAGGGCGCTCTCGATATTGCCGGTCTGCCCGGCAAGCTTGCCGATTGCCAGGAAAAAGATCCCGCCCTGTGCGAACTTTTCATCGTCGAGGGCGACTCGGCAGGTGGTTCGGCCAAGCAGGGGCGAAACCGCAAAACGCAGGCCGTGCTGCCGCTCAAAGGCAAAATTCTCAACGTCGAGAAAGCGCGTTTCGACAAAATGCTGTCCTCGGCTGAAGTCGGCACCTTGATTACCGCGCTGGGTACCGGTATCGGCAAGGAGGAATTCAATCCAGACAAATTGCGCTACCACCGCATCATCTTGATGACCGACGCCGACGTCGACGGTTCGCACATTCGTACGCTGCTGCTGACTTTCTTCTACCGGCAGATGCCGGAATTGATCGAGCGTGGCCATATCTACATCGGCTTGCCGCCGCTGTACAAACTCAAGCAAGGCAAACAAGAGCTGTATCTCAAGGATGACGCTGCGCTCAATACGTATCTGGTCTCCAACGCAGTCGAGAACGCGGAGCTGCATTACGCGCCAGGGGTGCCACCGATCGTGGGCGCGGGGCTGGAAAAGCTCATGCTGGATTATCAGGCAGCGCAGGATCAGATCGCGCGCCTTGCTTCGCGCTGCGATGCCAATGTGCTTGACGCAATGCTCGATATCGCGCCACCCACGCCCGATCAGTGGAACGACACGAGTACGCTCGAAGTCTGGTTGCGTTCGATCGGCGCCAAGGTCAATGCCAGCGGTTTGGGGCGACCCGACTATCGACTCCAGGTGCGTGCGGCGACGGCGGAACATCCTGCGGCATTGACGATCGAACGTCGCCACCACGGTTTGGCGACGACGCAAATCTTGCCCGCAGCGTTCTTTGCCGGTTCGGAATTCAAGCCGATTCGCGACCTCGCGCAACAACTCGCGAACTTGATGCAGCCCGGAGCCGAAATTCGGCGCGGCACTCACAGTCAGGCGGTCACCCGCTTCTCCCAGGCCCAACAATGGTTGCTCGACGAGGCCAAGCGCGGACGCACGATCCAGCGCTTCAAGGGCCTGGGCGAGATGAATCCCGAACAATTGTGGGAAACCACCGTCAATCCGGAAACCCGCCGGTTGCTGCAAGTCGGCATCGAAGATGCCGTGGCCACCGACCAGATTTTTTCGACCTTGATGGGCGATGTCGTCGAGCCGCGGCGTGATTTCATCGAACAGAACGCACTGCGCGTCGCGAACCTCGACGTATGAGTTTCGCCGCGCTGAAACCGCATCGAAACGTTAACGCTTTTGCGCATAGAATAGCCGCGCAGCGATACAGAAACCGCGCCGCAACGGTGGCGCTCAAAAAACACACGTCGTAAGGGAGGGTCCATGAAAAACCGCACCAGCAAAAGTATACTTTTTGCCGCGTTTGCCGCTTTGCTTGTGTTGGCTGGCAGTGTCCACGCCGACAAAAAACCCAAGGAAGAGGTGCTTTATCCGAACGCAACGCGCAAGGATCCGAAAAGCGACATGAAGTCCACAACCGTACAGAGAGATCTGCAAAAGGCGCTCGACGCACTCAACGACGGCAAGGCCGACGTCGCTGCGCCCCTGCTACAAAAAATCATTGACGATACGGGCGCGGGAAACTACGCCCACGCGCTCGCGACCCAGGCGCAAGGGCAGATTGCCTACGATAAACAAGACACCGACGGTGCCATCAAGGCGTGGCGCGAGGCCTATACCATGAACGCCTTGCCGAACAACACTCACTTCACCTTGCTGCTCAACATTGCGAACTTGCAGCAACAAAGCGAGAAATACCAGGATTCGCTCGTCACGCTCGACGAATACTTCAAAGCCACCAATGGCGGCAAGGCCGAGGCTTACGCACTGCAGGCGAATGATTATTATCGCCTCGACAAATATCAACAGGCGATCGATGCGATCACGAAAGCGCAATCGATGACGGACAAGCAGAACGACAATTGGAATCAGGTGCTGATGGCTTCGTATGCGGGCCTGGATCAATACGACAAGGCCGGCGAAGTCCTCGAAAAGCAGCTTGCCCAACATCCAGGCGATGCCAAGCTGATCGAACAGGCCATCAAGATTTACGTCAACGGACGCCAATTCGACAAGGCGCAGACGCTGCTCGACAAGAACAAAACGAGCCTCAACAACGACACACAGTACCAGCTCTATCGCGCTCTTGGCGCGGGCTACTCGCAGGAGAAAGACAGCGACACCAAGGCGATCGATGCGTTCGCCAAAGCCTCTGCTTTCGCCAAGACGGGCGAAGTCGATTATTACCGTGGCAGTTTGCTGCTCAGCAACGATCGCGCCAAAGAAGCAACGGACGTTCTCCGTCAAGCCATCGACAAAGGTGGACTCAAGGAGCCCGGCAAGGCGTATCTCATGCTTGGCGACGCCTACAATCAGATCGACGATGTCGCCCACGCTCGCGAAGCCTGGACCAAGGCCAAGGCCTATCCGGATTCGCAGAAATCTGCCGACCAGCGGTTGAACATAGCGGGGCACGTCAAGATGACGACGCAGCCGAAGAAGAAGAACTGATCTGTTTCGAACGCGCGGATGGAGCAACTCGGAAAATGTATACTTTTTCGCAAGCTTCGGCGCATGACGCGCCGCGGCTTGCGCGAATGGGTGGAAATTGGCATGCTTCCGGGGCTTGTGGGGTAGCGAGATAAGCCGCGCCGCTCGTTTGCGGTTCGACGAAAAAAGCTTGTCTATACCGACTGCGCTGTTGTAATTTGCAAGGCGATTCGCGTCCTTTGTTTCGGGTTTGGCAGCGGTTGTCACTGGCCGCCGTCCGGGATGATGCTCCCTACGTAACTGGTTTGCACTGATGTCATCAGAAGAAACGGACAACACGAGTTTCAATTGGCGGCGTACCATCGCCTGGGCGGGCGCTCTCGCCCTGCATGCATTTCTGTT
>JAFEFR010000409.1 GCA_018240485.1 Pseudomonadota bacterium | reverse complement strand
GGGTGACGAAGTGGTTCGTCATTGCCGCGGGCATCGGATTTCCTTTCTGGCTCGCGTTTTCGTGGGTGTACGAGTGGACGCCGCAAGGGCTGAAGCGCGAAAGCGAAATCGCGGCCGATGCGTCGCTCGTGCGCGCGACCGGGCGCAAGCTGGATCGCGCGATCATCGCAGTACTGGCTATCGCCGTGGTGTTGCTGCTGACCAATACCTTCGTGTGGAAAAAGGGCGCGGGGCTGCAAACCGAGTCATCGGCGGCGAGTGCGGCCAGCGCCAATGCCGCAGTGGTGTCGGACAAGTCCATCGCCGTGCTGCCGTTCACCAACGAAAGCGGCAAGGCGGACGAGCAATTCTTCTCCGATGGGCTGTCGGATGACCTGATCACCGCACTGTCGCAGTTCGCTGGGTTGAAGGTCATCAGCCGCAATTCGGCGTTTCAGTTTCGCGACAGCAAGAGCAGCCCCGCGCAGATCGGAAACCTGCTTGGCGTGGCGCACTTGCTGGAAGGCTCGGTGCAGCGCGCGCAAGATCAAGTGCGCATCACCGCGACGCTGGTCAACGCCCGCGACGGTAGCATCGTGTGGTCGCAGCGTTACGACAAGCCATACAAGGACTTGTTCGCGCTGCAAGACGACATCACTCATTCCGTTGCCGATGCGTTGCAGGCGAAGCTGCTGACCGCGCCCGGCGCGGTAGTGCAGAGCGATCGCCCGCCGAGTGGCAACCTCGCCGCCTACAACGCCTATTTGCAGGGCATGTTCTACGTGCAGCGTGATACCGAAGCCGACGCGCGCAAGGCGATTGGCTACTTCGAAGACGCAACGCGCCTGGATCCGCGTTATGCGCTGGCGTGGGCGAGCCTTGCCTATGGCAATTTTATTCTGGCCGCCAACTATCTGAGTGGTGGAGACGCGACCACCGTCTGGGAAAAAGGCCAGGCCGCGCTCCAGACTGCGCTGGCGCTTGCTCCCGATCTGGCACAGGCTCGCAGAACGCACAGTCAGTATCTCGCTTTTCATGAGCACGATTGGGCCAACGCCGAAGCCGAGGCACAACGCGCGTACCAATTGGCGCCGGACAGGGAATTCGTGACGCTCGCCGTAGTCCGCGCGCTTCTGGGACATTCGCAACAGGCGATTGAATTGATCCGCAAAGGGCTGCCGAACGATCCGTTGTGCAGCGCTTGCTACGCCGCCTTGGCCGGTTTTCTTGCGGCACAAGGGCAGCTCGATGACGCGGTCGAGGCCGCGCACAAGTCGGTGCAATTGGCGTCGGGTCGTTATTTCTATCACGTGATACTTGTGCAGGTGGAGATCATGCAAGGCGCGGCGGCTGCAGCTCTGCAAACGGCGCAGCAGATTCCTGCGGGCCCCTGGCATGACGCGGCGATGGCCTTGGCGCTGCAAGTCAACGACGACCGCGCCGCCGCCGATGCCGCTCTGCAAACCGTGCTCGCCACACAAGCCGGCTTCAACCCTTACCTTATCGCTCAGGTCTACGCGTTACGGCGTGATCCGGGCCAAATGTTCGCGTGGCTGCAACGCACCAATGAAGTACGCGATCCCGCGCTGCGATTCCTGCTTACCGACCCATGGGTCTTGCGCTACCGCGATGACCCGCGCTTCGTCGCATTCTGCAAAAACGTCGGCTTGCCGACAGCGACCGATGCCAAGGAGCTGCCGTGAGCGGAGAACCTTCGTTTCTCGCCGAACTTCAACGCCGCAACGTTCTGCGCGCTGGCGTGCTCTACATCGGCGCGGTGTGGGCGCTGGCGCAAGGGATCGCGCAACTTGCGCCGGTATTCGGCGCGCCGGATTGGGTGACGAAGTGGTTCGTCATTGCCGCGGCGATAGGCTTTCCCTTCTGGCTCACGTTTTCGTGGGTGTACGAGTGGACGCCGCAAGGGCTGAAGCGCGAAAGCGACATCGCCGCCGATGCGTCCCTCGTGAGCGCGACCGGGCGCAAGATGGATTGCGCCATCATCGTGGTGTTGGTGAAGATGGGATTGCCCTACGCGCCGAAGAATCTTGCATTGCCATGAAAGTTGACCTATTCGATACCACGCCCACGCTCGACTGTGCGGGCCGCCTCCTGAAACTCGATGTGCCGCGCATCGTCGGCATTCTCAATCTGACCGAGG